>CAWUMZ010000132.1:0-4533 GCA_963923625.1 uncultured bacterium
CGACGGTGAACCCCTCGATCACCGGCCACGGGATGTACTGGATCGCGCGCCCGAGGCCGACGAGTCCGAGCACGAGGACGAGGACGCCGCCCATGACCGCGACGGTGAAGACCGCGCTCGTGCCGTGCGCCGCGACGATCGGCAGGAGCACCACGGTCATCGCGCCCGTCGGTCCGGAGACCTGGAGCGACGACCCGCCGAAGACGCCGGCGACGAGTCCGGCGACCACCGCGGTGATCAGGCCCGCTGCCGCGCCGACGCCGCTCGTCACGCCGAAGGCGAGCGCCAACGGGAGCGCGACGACCCCGACGGTGATGCCAGCGAGGACGTCGCCGCGCCAGCTCGAGCGCAGACCGGCATAGTCCGCGCGTCGCGGCAGCGAACGGTCGAGAAGCGTGCGGATGGGCGACTGGGGAAGCGCCGACACCCCGCCGAGGGTACCACCGCGCGTCGAGAAAGCGGCTGTTCACACGTGTGCAACCCCGGCCACTTCTGTGTGCGATTTCCGTCAATCCGGAGCACCCTCGTCCTGATCCGGCAGAATCAGCGCATGGAGCAGAACGCCCCCGAGCACCCGACCGAGACGCCGAAGGACCGCCTGCCGCTCGGCCGTGCGGCGTTCCTCGGCACGATCGCAGCAGGCGCGCTCGGCGTCGCCGCCATCTCGAAGATGGGCGGCATGGGCGTCGGCACGATGGTCGCCGACGTCGGCGGTGCGGTCCCCGGTGTCGACGCGATCGTGCCGACGAACGGCTGGCGCATCTACAACGTGCAGGACCCCATGCCCGCGTTCGACCCCGCGACGTACACGCTCACGATCGACGGCAAGGTCGAGAACCCGGTCAAGCTGACGTGGAGCGACATCCAGCAGACCGAGATGGCCACCCAGGTGACCGACTTCCACTGCGTCACGGGCTGGTCCGTCGACAAGGTGCACTGGAAGGGCATCACGCCGCAGACGATCATCGACCTCGTCAAGCCGCTGCCGACGGCGAAGCACCTCAACTTCCAATCGCTCGAGGAGCCGTACTTCGACCAGCTCACGCTCGAGCAGTTCAGGCTCAAGAACGTGATGCTCGCGACCGAGATGGACGGCAAGCCGCTGACGCGCGTCCACGGCGCGCCGCTGCGCCTCGTGATCCCGCAGATGTACGGCTACAAGAACGTCAAGTGGGTCGGCAGGATCACGTTCGAGAACGAGGCGACGGCCGGCTACTGGGAGACGCGCGGCTACGACGCCGACGCCTGGGTGGGACGCGATGTCTACCACTAGCCCCGTGCCCGCCCCGACCGCGCCGCCGCATCCGCGCATCCGCCGCTTCACCGGCGCGCAGCGGCTCCTGCATCTCGTCCTCGCCGTCACGTTCTTCGTGATGCTGTGGACCGGACTCTGCATGTGGTCACCGGCGCTCACGCAGTTCATGAACCGCCCGACCGCGAAGCACTGGCACTTCATCGCGGCGATCGTGCTCGGCGTCGCGTTCGTGCTGATCGTGGCGCTGCGACCGCGCGACGTGAAGGCGATCGCGAAGGAGGTCGACAGCCTCGACCGCGCCGACCGCGAATGGCTCAGGGGCGGCGTGCGACGGCTGTTCAGCCACGAGGGCGCGCCCGAGCAGGGCTGGCTCAACGCGGGGCAGAAGCTGAATACCGCGATCACCGTCGGCCTGCTGGTCGTCCTCGCCTTCACCGGCGTGCTGCTCTGGATGGGCGAGGAGAACACCGCCTTCCGCTTCGCGGGCACCGTCGACGTGCACGACATCGCGACGATCCTGATCGTCGCGCTCGTGTGCGGGCACCTCTACCTGTCGCTCTTCCACGGGGTCACCAAGGCGTCGCTGAGCGGGATGGTCGACGGCAAGGTCGATCGCGAGTGGGCGCGCGCCAACCACGGCCGCTGGGTGGCCGAGGTCGAGGCTGCCGCCGGCGACGACCCCTCCTGACTGTGTGATCAGTCAGGGGTGTGCGGCGAGTCCCTATCCTGAGCGCGTCACGGCTGGGAGGACCCCATGATCGACTGCGACGTCCACGTCCAGATCTCGCATCCCGAGGAGCTGCTCAAGTTCATCGACGAGCCGGAACGCGAGTGGTACCGCAACCAGTCCTACCTGCTCGGACTCCCCGGCTACCCGTGGTCGAACCCCTCCACGTGGTTCCGCAGCGACCTCGCCGTCGACGAGACCGGCACCCCGGGCGCGAACGCGCAGATCGTCGCGAAGGAGGTCCTCGACGATCAGGGCGCCGACCTCGGCATCCTCACCGCCGACGACGCCCTCAGCGTCGGCCTGATGCAGAACCCGTATCGCGCGGCCGCCCTCGCCCGCGCCCACAACGACTGGTTCCGCGAGGACTGGTTCCCGCACGACGATCGCTTCCGCGGGTCGATCATCGTTCCCACGCAGGATCCCGTCGCCGCGGTCGCCGAGATCGAGCGCTGCGCCGGCGACCGTCGCTTCGTGCAGGTGCTCCTGGCCGGCGGCAGCGAGCGACCGTACGGCGATCCGAAGTACCTGCCGATCCTCGAGGCGGCCGCCGCCAACGGCCTCGCCGTCGCCGTCCACTCCGGCATGGAGGGCATGGGACTCGCCCACCAGCCGACCGGCGCGGGCGCTCCGACGTTCTACATCGAGTGGCATACGACCGGCTCGGCCTGCTCGATCATGGGCCACCTGTTCTCGCTGCTCACGCACGGCACCTTCCGTCGCGTGCCCGACCTCAAGGTCCTGCTGATCGAGGGCGGCATCGCCTGGCTCCCGGGGATGCTGTGGCGCAACGACACCAACTGGCGCGGCCTGCGTGACGACACGCCGTGGCTCGACGAGCCGCCGAGCGAGACGATGAAGCGCCACATCCGCTTCGCCACGCAGCCGCTCGAGCACACCGACGGCAATGACGAGCTGCTCTGGCAGATGCTCGCCGCCGTCGGCGCACCCGACATCCTCTGCTACTCGTCCGACTACCCGCACTGGGACGGCGACGAGCCGAAGTGGCTCGCCAACCGCCTGCCCGAGGCGTGGCGCCAGGGCGTGATGCACGACAACGCCGTCGCCTTCTACGGCAGCCGACTCGACCTGCCGGTCCCGCGATGAGCGCCTGGCATGACATCGCGGCCGAGGCCGACGTCACCCCCGGCGCGCCGGCCATCGCCCGCATCGAGGGACGCGAGATCGGCGTGATGCGCGACCCCCGCACCAACGAGCTCGTCGCCGTCCGCAACCGCTGCCCCCACTCGGGCGCCAAGCTGTGCCTCGGTTCCGTCGAGCAGCGCATCGAAGGCGATCCGGGCGGGCACTACCACTGGGTCGATCGCACCGTCGTCGTCTGCCCGTGGCACGGCTGGGAGTTCGATGCGTCGACGGGCGAGTGCCCCGAGGACGCGAACTACCGCGTCGCGGTCTATCCGGTGCGCGTCGAGAACGGCCGCGTCCTCGTACAGGCGTAACCCGTGGCCGACGCGCAGCTCCGCACCGACTTCCCGCACGAGATCGAGGTCCGCACCCCGGTCTGGATCCCGATGCCGGACGGCACGCGACTGCACGCCAGGATCTGGCTGCCGGTCGACGCGGATGCGAATCCCGTACCTGCCGTCATCGAGTACGGCCCCTACCGCCTGACCGACGGCACCGTCGCGAGTGACGAGCAGGAGATGCGCTGGTTCGCCGGCGAGGGCTACGCGGGCATCCGCATCGACATCCGCGGCACCGGCGAGTCGACCGGCCTCTGCCCCGACGAGTACACGGAGCAGGAGACCCAGGACGGTGTCGACGCGATCGCGTGGATCGCCGCGCAGCCGTGGTGCACGGGCGCCGTCGGAATGACGGGCTACTCGTGGACGGGCTTCAACGGCCTGCAGATCGCGGCGCGCCGCCCGCCGGCGCTCAAGGCCGTCGTGTCGGGCTACTCGACGGACGACCGCTACGCCGACGACGTCCACTATCGCGGCGGCCTGATCGACGCGATGGACATGCTGCACTGGAGCGTCTGCATGCACGGCTGGCAGGCGCGCCCGCCCGTGCCCGCGATCTACGGCGAGGGCTGGCGCGAGGCGTGGCTGGAGCGGCTCGAGATCGAGCCGTGGATCGCGCACTGGATGCAGCACCAGCACCGCGACGCCTATTGGCGCCACGGCTCGGCCTGCGAGGACTTCGACCGCATCGACACGCCGATCCTCTGCGTCGCGGGCTGGACCGACGGCTATACGGACTCGGCGTTCCGCGTGCTGGCCGGGGCGAAGGGACCGCGCAAGGCGATCATCGGACCGTGGGGCCACAGCGATCCAATCCACGGACCGCCCACCCCGCTCGTCGGCATCCTCGGTGAGCAGACCCGCTGGTTCGACCGCTGGCTCAAGGGCGTCGACAGCGGCATCGACGGCGACGCGATGCTGATCGCGTACGAGCAGGACCCCGTCGAGCCCGCCCCGCGCCTCGCCGATCGCCCCGGTCGCTGGATCGTCGAGGAGACGTGGCCGTCGCCGCGCATCGTGACGCGCGAGCTCGTGCTCGGCCACGGCACGCTCGGCGGCGACCCCGG
>CAWUMZ010000133.1:0-4531 GCA_963923625.1 uncultured bacterium
TCCACGTGCCCCCGGACCACACGGTCACGATGGGCGCGCGCGTCGAGATCTGACGAACCCACCCTTCGGCCGTAATGCCGCCGTAATGCGTTCGGGGCGATCCGCAACACCGCGGTAACGGGCATCCGCATACGGTCGGTGCATGGCATCGACGGATCAGGGCGTTCGCTCAACTGCATCATCCACGGGGCACGCCCCGGCGGCGACGAGGACCGCGGCCGCGGGACTCGCGCTCGGCGCGCTCGGGGTGATCTTCGGCGACATCGGCACCAGCCCGCTCTACGCGTTCCAGGTTGCGCTATCGCCCGCCGTCGGCATGAGGCCGGTGCGCGATGAGGTGCTCGGCGTCCTCTCGATGTTCATCTGGTCGCTGATCATCGTCGTCACCGTCAAGTACGTGTTCGTGGTCATGCGCGCGGACAACAAGGGCGAAGGCGGCGTGCTGGCGCTCCAGGCGCTGGCCGACCGCGCGATCGCGGGTCGCCGCCGGGCGTTCGTCGCCGCCGCCGCGCTCGTCGCCCTGTGCCTGTTCTGCGCTGACGCGGTGCTCACGCCGAGCATCTCGGTTTTGTCCTCCGTGGAGGGTCTCGAGGTGACGTGGCCGGGCGCCAGCCGCATCGTCGTGCCGGCGGCACTCGTCATCCTGACGGTGCTGTTCGTCATCCAGCGATGGGGGACGCAGGGCATCGGCCGCCTCTTCGGGCCGGTCATGGTCGTCTGGTTCGGCGTGCTCGGACTCCTCGGGGCGATCAGCGTCGCGCGGACACCCGAGGTGCTCCTCGCCGTCGATCCGCTGTACGGCGCGCGGTTCATGTTCGACCATCCGGCGCTGGCGTTCGCGGTCATGAGCGCGGTCACGCTCGCCTTCACCGGGTGCGAGACGCTCTACGCGGACATGGGGCACTTCGGACGCCGCCCGATCGCCGGTGCCTGGCTGTTCGTGGTGTTCCCGGGAGTCGTGCTCAGCTACCTCGGCCAGGGAGCGCTCGTCCTCCGCGATCCCGCCATGTCCGCGAACCCGTTCTTCAATCTGGCGCCCGCGGCGCTCACGATCCCCCTCGTCGCCCTCGCCACGGTCGCCACCGTGATCGCGTCGCAGGCCGTGATCTCCGGCGCCTACTCGGTCACCAGGCAGGCGATACAGCTCGGGATGCTTCCGCGCATGCAGGTCCTCCAGACGTCGAAGACGATCCGCGGCCAGATCACCGTGCCCGTCATCACCGCGCTCCTGTACGTCGCCGTGGTCCTGACGGTGATCGGCTTCGGCTCGTCCGCCCGCCTGTCGGCGGCGTACGGGCTGGCGGTCGTCGGCACGATGGCGATCACGACCGTGCTCACGCTCGTCATCGCGCGCGGCACCTGGCGCTGGTCCTGGCTGCGCTCGGCGCTGGTGCTGCTGCCGCTGATCGTTGTCGATCTCGCGTTCCTGTCCGCGAACGTGGTGAAGATCGCCCACGGTGCGTGGTTCTCGCTCGGACTCGGCGTGGTGATCCTGATCGTCATGCTCGCCTGGCAGGACGGGCGCAGGTCGATGCTCAAGGTGCTCGCGCGCGAGGCGGTCGACGCCCGCGAGTTCGCCGAGCGGGTCGTGCGCGACGGGGGTGCGCGGGTCCCGGGCTCGGCGATCTACCTCGTTGCCTCGCCGTCGCGCGTGCCGCGCGCGCTCGTCAGGGCCTACGGTCGCCACGGCGGATTGCATGCCGCGACGGCGATCCTCACGGTGCAGACGGTCGATACGCCGCTCGTGGAGGACGAGCAGCGCGTCGAGCTCGAGCTCCTGGCGCCGGCGTTCTGGCGCGTGCTCGTGCGGTACGGCTTCGCGGAGTCGCCCGACGTCCCGGCGACGATCGCGGCCTGCGGCATCCCCGCTCCGTTCGCACTCGACGAGGCCGTCTACGTGGTCGGCCATGACGTCGTCACGGTCGCGTCCGGCGGGGTGCGCGGGCTGGGGCGACGGGTCTTCGGCTTCCTGCATCGGCGCGCGCAGATCAGCACGGACTTCTTCGGCATTCCGCCGGAGAGGACGGTTACGCTGGGGGCGCTCGTCGAGATCTAGGCGGACAGAGGCGGCCAACGTGGTGCGGAGCGGCATTCCGAGGAGTCGGCACCGCGCGATCAGCGGCTGCGCGGCGGGCATCGCCGGTGTCGCGGTCGTCACGCTGCTGCTCGCCGTCGCCGAGCGATACGTGCCGGTGCGCTCGGCCGGCGTGATCTACCTCGTGCTGGTGCTCCTCCTCGCCACGTACGGGGGGCTCGCCGCCTCGCTCGTGACGGCGGTCGCATCCGTCGCGGCGTTCAACTTCTTCCTGCTGCCGCCGCTCTACACGTTCAAGCTGGAGAGCGGCTCGGACTGGATCGTGCTGGCCGTCTTCCTCGCCGCGGCGCTGATCGTGAGCCGCCTTGCGACGCGCGCCGAGAGCCGACGCGTCGAAGCCGAGCGGCAGGCGGAGGAGATCCGGATGACCGCGCGCTCCACGCGGCGTCTGGCGGCGGGCGATGAACTCGAGGCGATCATCGACGAGTTCTCCCGGTCCCTCGCGGTGGCGCTGGGCGCGGGTGGCGGACGCATCGTCCGTTCGGAGCCACCCGCGTCCGAGGCGCTTGCGATCGCGCTCGACGGCGGGTCCCGTGCGCCGGAGTGGTGGGTGCTCGACGACCCTCCGGAATCGCTCGATCGTGCTGCGCTCGATCGAGCGGCCAACGCGCTCGGGGTGGTGCTCCAGCTCGGCGCGCAGCGCGACGCCGCGATCCGCGAGACCGTGGAGGTGTCGGCGTTGCGCGAGTCCGACGCGCTCAAGACCGCGCTGCTGCGATCGGTGTCGCATGACCTCCGCAGTCCGCTCGTCGCCATTCAGGCGGCGGCGGGGGCGCTCCGTCTGGTGGATGCGTCCGCCGATCATGCGGCGGATGCCGACCTCGTGGATTCGATCCTGGAATCCGCGCAGCGGCTGGATCGCGTGGTGGGGGATCTGCTCGACCTCTCCCGGCTCGAGGCCCGGGGCTTCCAGCCGCGTCGGGACTGGTGCGACGCGAACGACCTCGTCGCCGCGGCATCGCATGAGGTGGAGCGGCACTCGGGCAGGGCTGTCGAATTCGTGCCCGGTCGCGGCGTCCCGCTCGTGCGCGTGGATGCGCAGCAGATCCAGCGCGTCATCGTCAATCTCGTGGAGAACGGGGTGAAGTTCTCGCCGCCGGAGCGCCCCGTGCGCGTGAGCGTGGAGCCGGGCGAGCGCGCGGTGCGCGTGGTCGTCACCGACGCGGGCCCCGGCATCGATCCCGGCGATCGTCCGCGGGTGTTCGAGCCCTTCTATCGCGGGCGTCGGGGAACGGCCGGCGTCGGCGGTTCCGGACTGGGGCTCGCGGTGGCCCGCGGCCTCGCGGAGGCGAACGGCGCGCGGATCGACATCGATGGGCGCAGCGGCGGTGGGAGCGTGTTCACCCTGGAGCTTCCCGTCGGGAGCAGCGCCCGTGTCTGAGGGGCGCCGCGTGCTCATCGTCGACGATGATCGCTCGATCCTCCGCGCGCTCGAGTACGCGTTCACGCGCGCCGGGTACCGAGCACGCGGCGCCGGAAGCGCGGACGAGGCGATGATGGAGCTGGCGATCTCCCACCCCGACGTGATCCTGCTCGATCTCGTGCTCGGAGACGACGATGGCGTGGATCTCTGTCGCGAGATCCGCAGTCGCTCCGCGGCGCCGATCATCGTCCTGTCCGTCGTCGACGACGAGGCCGAGAAGGTGCGGGCGCTCGATTCCGGCGCGGACGACTTCGTGGTGAAGCCGTTCGGGCTCGATGAGCTGCTCGCGCGCGTGCGCGTCGCCCTTCGGCGGGGCGAGTCCGGTGGGGCCGAGGCCGACGCGATCGCGTACGCCGGCATCACCATCGACTGGGCCGGGAACGCGGCGCGGTACGGAGATGCGGATCTGCATCTCACGCCGACGGAGCTGCGCCTCCTCGCCGAGCTCGTTCGCGGCAAGGGGCGGGTGATCACCCATGGGACGATCCTGCAGCGGGTCTGGGGCGTGGGCTACGCGGATCACACCGCGGTGCTCCGCGTGCACATCGCCCGGCTTCGCGACAAGCTCGAGCAGGCCGGCGGTTCGCGATCCGCGATCGAGACCGCCGCCGGCGTCGGCTACCGACTCGCGGACGTCGACGGCTAGACGTCCGCGCGTGCCGCGTCGAGCAGGGCGCGCGTGATCGTCGGGAGCGGATCGCGGTCGGGGACGACGACGCCGATGCGCTGCTCCACCGTCGGGTCGGTCAGCGGCACGGCGACGATCTCGTCGGGGAGCGCGCCGCCGTCGAGCCACGACGTCGGGCCGATGGTGCACCAGCGGCCGTCGGCGACGTGCTCCCAGAGCGGCACGATGTCGTCCGACTCGATCCGCGGTGCGGGGGAGGAGCCCGCGGTGGTGAAGGCGGCGTCGATGATGCGGCGGTTCTGCATCGTCTGGGTGAGCAGGCAGAGCGGCAGCTCGGCGGCCTCGCGCCACGTCATCGAGGAGCGGGCGGCGGCGGTGCTGTCGC
>CAWUMZ010000134.1:0-4516 GCA_963923625.1 uncultured bacterium
ATCCGCTTCGGGATCATCATCACGGGATCGCTCATCGGGCACCTCCCTTGAAGACACCGAGCCTGTCGATGGCGGACTCCACGGCGCTGGACGCCGCCTGGCCGAGACCGCAGATGGATGCGTCGCGCATGCAGCCGCCGATCTCACTGATCAGCTCGAGCTCCTGCTCGACCGACTCGCGCGGCTTGCCGCTGGCGAGACGCGCGAGCGCCTCCTGCTGGCGGACGGTGCCGACGCGGCACGGGACGCACTGGCCGCACGACTCGTTGCGGAAGAACTGCGCGATGCGCTGGAGGATGCGGTGCATGTTGACGGAGTCGTCGAAGACCATGACGACGCCCGAGCCGAGCGTCGTCTTCGCCTCGCGCACCGCCTCGAACGACAGCTCGATGTCGAGCTCGTCAGGGCGGACGAAGCTGCCCGCGGCGCCGCCGAGCAGGACGGCCTGGAGCTCGCGCCCATCGGGCACGCCGCCGGCCATCTCGATCAGCTCGCGGAGCGTGCCGCCGAACGGCACCTCGTAGACGCCGGGGCGCGTGACGCAGCCGGACAGGCAGAACAGCTTCGTGCCCGTCGAGCCCTGCGTGCCCGTCTCGGCGTAGCCCGGACCGGACTTCATCATCACGTCGAGGACGTTGACGAGGGTCTCGACGTTGTTGATCGCGGTCGGCTTCTGGAAGACGCCCTTCTCGACCGGGAACGGCGGCTTCGAGCGCGGCTCGCCGCGGAAGCCCTCGATCGAGTTGAAGATCGCCGTCTCCTCGCCGCAGATGTACGCGCCGGCACCGCGGCGGATCTCGAGGTCGAAGGTGAAGCCCTCGCCCATGATGTCGTCGCCGAGCAGGCCGCGGTCGTACGCCTGGTCGATCGCGTTCTGGACGGCGCGCTCGGCCTCCGGGTACTCGCCGCGGAGGTAGATGAAGCCGGTCTCGATGCCCATCGCGTAGGCCGCGATCGTCATCGACTCGACGAGCGAGCACGGGTCGCCCTCGAGGATCACGCGATCCTTGAAGGTGCCGGGCTCGGACTCGTCGGCATTGCAGATGAGGAACTTGGGGCGGTCGGGCTGCTGGGCGACGGCCTCCCACTTGACGCCCGTCGGGAACGCGGCGCCGCCGCGGCCCATCAGGCGCGAGTCCTTGACCTCGCGGATCACGCCCGCGGGGCCGAGTGCGACGGCGCGGCGCAGGGCGTCGTAGCCGCCCTTGGCGCGGTAGTCGTCGAGGCTCCACGGATCGACCACGCCGACACGGCGCAGCAGACGCAGGTTCGGATCGCCAAGCTGGTTCGGCTCTGCCGGCTCGGTGCCGACAACCTCGTCCTCCTCGGCGAGCGAGGCGAACGCGGTGCCGCTCGAGGCGGGCGCGTAGGTGCGGGTGAACGGCTCGAGGCCGGCCTCCATCATCAGCACGGCGGGGCCGCGATCGCACTGGCCGAGGCACGGCGAGCGGTGCCACGTCGAGCGGCCGTCGGCGGAAACCGCGCCCTCAGGGCCGAAGCGCTCCTCGAGGTTGGCGATCAGCTCGTCGGAGCCGAGGCACTTGCACGCGATGTCCTCGCACACGTGCAGGACGCGCGGCGGCGTGGGCTCGGTGGCGAGCATCATGTAGAAGGTCGCCACGCCGTAGACCTCGGCCGGCGGGATCGTCAGGCGCTTCGAGATGTACGCGAGCGCGGGCGCGCTGATGTACCCGATGCGGTCCTGCACGGCCCACAGCACGGGCAGCAGCAGGTGCCGCTCCTCGCGGGACTCGTGGCCGCCCTCGGCGACGCGGGTGTCGGTGAGCGCATCGCGCTCACCGCCGTCCCAGCCGGACAGCGGCGGGCCGAGGAGCAGATCCACGGCCTCCTTCTCGGCCTCGGTGGGCGCGATGTCGAGGAGCTTGATGTCCATCAGTCGCCCGCCACCAGCTCGCGGTCGGCCTGCGCGGTCATCGTCTGCTCGCCCTTGGCGAGCTTCTCGACCTTGATCGCGCACGCCTTGAACTCCGCGGTGCCGCTCTTCTCGTCGACGGCGTCGATCGTCAACTGGTTGACGTCAACCTGGTCGGGGAAGTGGAACGTCATGAAGCCGAGGCCCGGGCGCAGCCGGACGTCGGTGCGCACCGGCGACTCGACCGAGCCGCGGCGCGAGGACACGCGCACGATCTCGCCGTCCTCGAGGTTCATGCGCTGCATGTCCTCGGGGCACAGCTCGAGGAACTCGCCCTGGTGGAGCGGGCTCGTGAACTTCTCGGTCTGGATGCCCGTGTTGTACGACTCGAGCCGGCGACCCGTCGTGAGGCGGATCGGGAACTCGGCGTCGGTCGCCTCGAACGGCGGGCGGTCGTGCACCGGCACGAACGGCGCCTTCATGCCCTGGACCGGATCGGCCCAGAGGCGCTCGTGCAGCCGCGGCGAGCCGGGGTGCCCGTCCTCGGGGCACGGCCACTGGATGCCGCCGAGCTCCTCGAGCCGCTCGTACGACATGCCCGTGTGCATCGGGGACAGCGAGCGGACCTCGTTCCAGATGTCCTCGCTGGTCGGGTAGCTCCACTCGAAGCCGAGGCGCTTGGCCATCTCCGTGAGGATCCACTGGTCGTCGCGCGCCTCGCCCGGCGGGTCGAGCGCCTTGCGCACGCGCTGGACGCGGCGCTCGGAGTTCGTGACGGTGCCGTCGGTCTCGCACCAGGACGCGGTGCCCGGCAGGATCACGTCGGCGAGCTCCGCCGTCTTCGTCGCGAAGATGTCCTGCACGACGAGGAAGTCGAGACCACCGAGCAGCGTGCGGATGCGGTTCGAATCGGCGTCGGACTGGGCCGGGTTCTCGCCGATGATGTAGCAGTACTTCAGCTCCCCGGTCTCCATGCCGTGGAACATCTGCGTGAGGTGCCAGCCGTAGCGGTCGCGGATCTCGACGCCGTATGCCTTCGAGAAGCGCTCGCGCGCCTCGTGGTTGTTCTCGATGTCCTGGAAGCCCGGCAGGCGATTCGGGATCGCGCCCATGTCGCCGCCGCCCTGCACGTTGTTCTGGCCGCGCAGCGGGTTGAGGCCCGAGCCGTAGCGCCCGACGTGGCCGCACAGGAGCGCCAGCGAGATCAGGCTGAGGACGTTGTCGACGCCCGTGTGGTGCTCGGTGATGCCGAGCGTCCACGAGATCATCGCGCGGTCCGCCTTGGCGTAGGCGTGGGCGACCTCGCGAATCGCCTCGGCCGGAACGCCGGTCAGCTCCTCGGCGCGCTCGAGCGTGTACTCGGCGACGTGCGCCTTGTAGTTCTCGAAGTTCTCCGTCGCGTGCTCGATGAACGCCGTGTTGGCGAGACCCGCTTGGATGATCTCGTTGGCCATGGCGTTGGCGAGGGCGATGTCCGATCCGACGTTGTTGCCGAGCCAGATGTCGGCCCACTGGGCGGACTCGGAGCGGCGCGGGTCGACGACGAAGAGCCGCGCGCCGTTGTGCACGCCCTTGAGGACGTGATGGAAGAAGATCGGATGCGCGTTGCGGGCGTTGGAGCCCCACAGCAGGATGACATCGGTGTCGTGGTACTCCTCATACGAGGAGGTACCGCCACCGGCTCCGAAGACAGTCGCCAGACCGACGACGCTCGGAGCGTGTCAGGTTCTGTTACATGAGTCGACGTTGTTCGAGCCCATCACCTGACGGGTGAACTTGCCGGCGAGGTAGTTCATCTCGTTCGAGGCCTTCGAGCACGAGAACATGCCGAAGCTCTTCGAGGTGTCGAGGTCGCGCGCGGGCGCGAGGCCGGCGGCGGCGCGGTCGAGCGCCTCCTCCCAGCTGGCGGGCCGGAACTCGCCGTTCTCCTTGATCCAGGGATGCGTCAGGCGCCCCTTGGGAAGTGTCGTCGTCATCGCAGCGGTCCTCCAGCGGATACGCGTGAACACGCCCATGATGACGGCCCGTGCCGCGCGGCGAAACATGGGATTCCCACTCATTCGATAGGCAACGGCTATCATGGCGCCGTGCAGTTGCGGCAGTTGGAATACGTCATCGCGTTGGCGCGGGAACGCCACTTCGGGCGCGCTGCTGCTGCATGTCACGTGTCGCAGCCATCGCTGAGCGGCGGCATCCGCGCCCTCGAGGCGGAATTGGGCGTGCCTATCGTGGTGCGCGGACGCACCTACGGCGGCCTGACGCCCGAGGGCGAGCGCGTCGTGGCCTGGGCGCACCGCCTGCTGGACGACGCCGAGGGCCTGCGCGAGGATCTCGCCGCGATGCGCGGGGCGCTGACCGGTCGCCTGCGCCTCGGCGCGATCCCGACGGCGCTGCCGATCGCCAGCGCGCTCTCGGCATCGGTCGCCGCCCTCCACCCCGGCCTGTCGATCACGGTGCTGTCGCTCGCCAGCCGCGAGATCGAGCGGCGGCTGCTCGAGTTCGAGCTCGATGCCGGCATCACCTACCTCGACAACGAGCCGCTGCACGGCGTGCGCGGCATCCCCGTCGCGCAGGAGCGGTACGTCCTGTACGCCCACCGCGACAGCGACGCCGCCGCGCGCGCATCGATGACGTGGCGCGAGG
>CAWUMZ010000135.1:0-4459 GCA_963923625.1 uncultured bacterium
GATCCAGGAGGGCACGATCGGACTCGTGCGCGCGTCGGAGAAGTTCGACTACCGCAAGGGCTACAAGTTCTCCACGTACGCCACGTGGTGGATCCGCCAGGCCGTGGCGCGTGCTCTGGCCGACAAGGGCCGCACCATCCGCATGCCCGTCCATGTCGTCGAGAAGCTCAACAAGGTCGCGCGCATCGAGCGCCGCCTGCTCGCAGAGCTCGGGCGCGATCCGTCGATCGAGGAGCTGTCCGAGGCCTCCGAGGTCTCCGTCGCCGACATCGAGTACATCCGCCGCTCCGCGCAGGCACCCGTCTCGCTGGAGAAGCCGGTGGGCGAGGAGGACGAGTCGACCTTCGGCGACTTCATCCAGGACACCGTCGGTCCGCGCCCGGACGAGGCGGCGGAGGAGGTGCTCCAGCGCGAGGCGCTGCAGACGATCCTCGGCATGCTCTCGTATCGCGAGCGTCGCGTCCTCGAGCTCCGCTACGGGCTCGATGGCCACGATCCCCGCACCCTCGACGAGGTCGGTCGGGCGTTCAACGTCACCCGCGAGCGCATCCGCCAGATCGAGAACCAGAGCCTGCGCAAGCTGCAGGCGATGGCGGCGGCGCAGGGGATGAAGGCGGCGTAGCGCCTGCCGGGCTCAGTCCCGGCGCAGCAGGAGAACGGCAGGCAGGCAAGCGAGGCTGACGAGTGCCAGCACGACATCGGCGTGCTGCACCGCGCTCGCGATCGCGGGCACTCCGCCGTGGACGTGCTCGGCTGCTGTCAGGGTGTCCTGCCCGACGCGGCCGACGACGATCGCGCCCGCAGCGGCGATGCCGATGCCGCCGCCGATGCTCCGCGCGAGCGGGACGGAGGCGGTGGCGCGGCCTTCGCCGCCGGGGCGCTCGGCGGCTGCGCTGAGCAGTGCGACCGGACTTTGAATGCCCATTCCGAAGGCGGCGATGACGATGCCGATCGCGATCGTCGCCCCGCCGAGCAGCGGCGTGCCCATCACGAGCACGCCGACCACGACGAGCGCGCCGGCGATCAGCATCTGCGTGCGGTGCGCGTAATGCACGCGCGAGCTCGCGAACGAGCCCGACGCCCACGCGCCGGTCGTCGCGATCAGCGGCAGCGCCGCGACGAGGATCGGCCAGCCGAGGCCGACCTGCAGGCCGAGCGGGACCATGCCGTCCGCTCCGGTGAAGGCGATGCCGGCCGTGCCGCAGAGGATCGCGATGCCGCGACCGGCCCTGGTGCGTGGGAACACCGGCTCCCGCGCGCGCCACTCCTGCAGCACGAAGGCGATCGCGGGCAGCGGTGCGAAGCGCGGGTCGATCAGCAGCGCGGCGACGGTGGCGCCGAGGAGGAGCGGACCGAGCGGGTGCACGCGGGCGTGCGGATCGGCGGGCCTGATCGAGGGGTCGCGCAGGCCGCGGAAGCCGGCGTACGCCACGAGCCCCGTCATCAGCACCGGGACGAGGAATGCGGCGCGCCACGAGAGGAAGTCCGTCAGCACGGCGCCGAGCACCGGACCGGCGAGTGCGGCCAACGCCCACACCGAGTTGCTCAGGGCGTACGCGGCCTTCTGCAGGTGCTTCGGGATTCGCTGGACGACGACGGAGAGGGGGACGGCGAGCAGGAAGCCGGCAGCGAACCCCTGCAGCAGGCGCAGCACGGCGATCGCCTCCATGTTGGGCATGAAGGGCGCGCACACGCCGGCGGCGGCGAACAGCGCGCAGCCGAAGACGAGCGAGTGCCAGGCGCCGTAGCGGTCGATGATCGCGCCGCTGATCGGCAGACCGACCGCCAGCGCGGCGGCGTAGCAGCCGACGACGAGCGCGTAGCGATCGAGGCCGCTCAGATCGCGCGCCGCGCTCGGCAGCGCGGTGGCGACGAGTAGCACGTCCGAGGCCGCGACGAATGACGCGCCGCCCGCGGCGAGGAGGAGCCAGCGGCGCTCCGGCGCGAGCAGCTCGCGGTAGGCCGGGGAGAGGCTCACCAGGGTGGGCGGCCGTGCACCCAGCGTCCGCCGACCATGGTCGCCACGACCTCGATCGACGCGAGCTCGTCCGGAGGCGTCTGGAAGGGATCGCGATCGAGGACGAGCAGGTCGGCGAAGCAGCCGGGCGAGAGCCGGCCGACGCGGCGCTCGAGGCCGATGATCGCCGACGGGGTGATCGTCATTGCCGCGAGGGCATCGCCGATGCCGACGGCGTGCTCCGGCAGCAGTGGCGCGTTGACGGCGGCGGCGAGGGTGGCGAGGGGATCGATGGGGGAGATCGGGGCATCGGTGCCGAAGACGAGCGTGGCGCCGGCATCGCGGAGCGGCGCCCACGCGTACGCGCCCGTGCAGCGCTCGCCCCAGGCGGCCTGCGCGGCGGTGCGGTCCTCGGCGGCGTGGACCGGCTGCATGGAGGCGACGACGCCGAGCTGCCCGAAGCGCGCGAGGTCGTCGGGGTGCACCAGCTGCGCGTGCTCGATGCGCGGCGGGCGGCCGTGGGTCGTGGCGAGCTCGCGCCAGTCGTCCTGCGTTGCCTCGAGCGAGTCGAGCGCGGAGCGGACGGCGGCGTCGCCGATCGCGTGCATCGCGACGGGCAGTCCGAGCGCCGCCGAGCGCCGGATCGTGGCGGCCAGCTCCTCCGTCGAGACGAGCTGCATGCCCGAGCCCCCGTCGTCGTAGGGCGCGAGCATGTGCGCGGTGCGCGCGCCGACGGTGCCGTCGAGGAAGGTCTTGACCGCGCCGATGCGGACGTGGTCCGAGCCGAAGCCCGAGACCAGCTCGAGCTCGTCGACGGCGTCGAGGTGCTCGGCCGGCAGCGACGTCGAGACGCGCAGCGTGACGCGCTCCTGCGCATCGAGTTCCTGCCAGGTGCGGCGCCCGAGGCGGCGCTCGAAATCGTGGATGCCGGTCAGGCCGAGACGGTGCGCCTCCTGCTGGCCGAGCGAGACCGCGCGCTGACGCTCGGCGCGCGTCGGCTCGGGCAGCGGCGTCTCCCAGGCCGCGTTCTCGCGTCGCACCGCGTCGCCGCCGATCTGGGCGAGAGCCGCCGTGCTGAGCCAGAGGGCGTGGCGATCGCGCGCCCAGAAGGCGGCGGGGCGCTCGCTGGTCGCGGCATCGAGCGCCGCGGCGGGATCGGCCACCTCGGCGAGCATGGCCTCGGTCCAACCGGTGGCGATCAGCCAGCTGCCGTCGGTGCCGGCCGCGCGATCGGCGGCGGCCTGCTCGGCGATGCGCGCGAGCGCGACCTCGGCGCTCGGTGCATCGCGGACGTCGACGCGCAGACGGTCGAGCGCCCACGAGAGGAAGTGCACGTGTGCATCGACGAAGCCCGGTACGACCGTGCGGCCGCCCAGGTCGATGCGCTCGTTCGAGACGCGGGAGGTGTCGCCCTCCCAGGCCTCGACGCCGCGCGTGATGCGCCCGCGATCGTCGATCGGCAGGGCCCGCACCTGCGGCAGGGCGGCGTCGGCCGTGTGGATGGTGCCGCCCTCGAGGATCACGGGGTGGAGCGTAGCGCCCTGCCGCTACCCTGCCCGCATGCCCATCCTGCCCGCCGAGATCGAGCGTCGCATCGTCCACTTCCAGCAGGCGCTGCGTGCGGCCGAGATCGACTGCGCGCTCCTCGTCGAGGCCAGCGACCTCGTCTACCTGACCGGCGTCATGGCCGATGCGCATCTGCTGGTGCCGGCCGCGGACGATCCGATCCTGCTCGTGCGCCGCAGTCTGGAGCGCGTGCAGGCGGAGTCGCCGATCGAGGATGTACGGCCGTTCCGGTCCTTCAAGGAGCTGCCGCCGCTGATCGGCGAGCTCGGAGCCCGTCGTGTGGGGCTCGAGCTCGACGTGCTGCCTGCCGGGCAGTACCTGCGCTACCGCTCGCTGCTGCCCGAGATCGACCTCGTCGACGCGTCGCCGGCGCTGGCCGGCGTGCGCGCGGTGAAGAGCACGTGGGAGCTGCAGATGATCGGCAAGGCGGCCGAGCAGGTCGCCGCGGCGTTCGCCGCTGCACCGGCACTCGTCGCCGAGCAGCCGACCGATCGCGCGATTCAGATCGAGCTCGAGGCGCTCATGCGGCGCGCCGGGCACCAGGGGCCGCTGCGGTTCCGCGGGCTCAACGGCCAGATGTTCTACGGCGCCGTCCTCGCCGGCCCCGATGGCGCCGTCGCGCCGTGGGCCGATACACCGCTCGGCGGTCCCGGCCCGAGCGCCGCCGTCGGCAAGGGGCCGGGCGGCTGGGAGATCCGCGACGGCGACGCCGTCACCGTCGACCTCGTCGGCGGATGGGAGGGCTACCTCGCCGACGCCACGCGCACGTTCTTCCGCGGCACGCCGGATCCCCAGCTGGCCGAGGCGCTCGCGGTGTGCGAGTCCATCCTCGCCGCCCTCGAGGAGCTGATGATCCCCGGCACGCCGAGCGAGGACCTCTACCTGCGCGGTCTCGAGCTCGCGACGGAGGCCGGCTTCGGCGACCACTGGATGGGG
>CAWUMZ010000136.1:0-4376 GCA_963923625.1 uncultured bacterium
TCGGTCTTCGCGCCGATCCGCGGCGTGCTGCGCCGGGCCGACGTCGCGATGGCGAACCTCGAGACGCCGGTCACCGACCGCGGCACGCCGACGGCGAACAAGCAGTACCTGTTCCGCGCGCCCGCCAGCGCCTTCGACGCGCTCAAGCGCAGCGGCCTCGACGTCGTGACGGTCGCCAACAACCACGGCATGGACTACGGCGCCATCGGACTCGAGGACACGCTGCGCACGGCGAAGCGGAAGGGCTTCCCCGTCGTCGGCGGGGGCTTCAACGAGGCGCAGGCGTTCCATCCGTGGCGCACGACCGTCAACGGCCAGCGCATCGCGGTCATCGGCGCCACGCAGGTGATCGACGAGGAGTTCCTGTCCTGGTGGGAGGCGCGCGGCCGCCAGACCGGGGTGGCGAGCGCCAAATACGGCATGGAGGAACGTCTGGTCCAGCAGGTGCGGAAGGCGCGACGCACGAGCGACACCGTCGTCGTGTACCTGCACTGGGGCGAGGAGATGAAGGGCTGTCCGACCGACAACCAGACGTCGATCGCCGAGCACCTCGTCAAGGCCGGCGCCGACATCGTGGTCGGCTCGCACGCGCACATCCTGCTCGGCGGCGGCATGCTCGGCCGATCGTTCGTCGACTACGGCCTCGGCAACTTCGTCTTCTACACCGGCGGCGGCATCACCGCGCAGAGCGGCGTGGTGGAGGTGACGGCGACGGGCCGTCGCATCGACGGCTATCGCTTCGTGCCGGCGACGGTCTCGGGTGGACGCCCAGAGCCGGTGACGGGTGCCGACAAGGCGGCGCGGATCGCGGACTGGAACGCGCTACGCGACTGCACCGGGCTTCACCGATGAGCCGCCCGTGTCCACCTTGCGCTTGACGGCGATCGGCGCCAGCGCCGCGCCGATTATCACGAGCACGGCGCCGATCAGCGAGACGACGCCCGGGCGC
Source organism: uncultured bacterium (assembly GCA_963923625.1). Lineage (GTDB taxonomy): Bacteria > Actinomycetota > Thermoleophilia > Gaiellales > F1-60-MAGs149 > F1-60-MAGs149. The sequence continues at coordinate 950 of CAWUMZ010000136.1, forward strand.
TCGCCGAGCACGGCGTAGCTGAGCAGCACGACGGTCGCGATCTCGACGGAGGCCACGAGCGCGGTGGCCGCGCTGCCGAGGCGCATCAGCCCCATCGTCTGGAACAGGCACGCGATGATGCTCGAGACGAACGCCACGCCGAGCAGCGCGAGCCACCCGGTGGCGTCGGGCACGTGATGGCCACCGAGCAGGAGCCCGCCGGGGACGAGGAAGATCGCCGCGGCCAGCACGGTGATGCCGAGCCAGGCCAGCGGGTCGACGCCCTCGAGGCCCTCCTCCGCGACGAGGAAGTAGCCGGCCACGATGCACGCGAAGAGCAGGGTGAGGATCACGCCGAGGATGTCGATCGACCCGACCGGGCTGCCGATCGCGAGCGCGACGCCGAGGAGCGTGATCGCCGTGACGCCGAGCGACAGCCAGGTGAGATGCACGCGTCCGAGTGCGCCGGCGCCGAGCACCGTCAGGGCGGGGTAGATGAACAGGATCAGCGTCACCGTCGCCGGATCCATGCGCTGCACGGCGGCGAAGTAGAGCGCGGGGCCGGCGACCGAGGTGAAGCACGCGATCAGCACGGGACGGCGGTGCCCGCGCAGCGTGGCGCGGCGTTGCGGGTTGAGCAGGAACAGCGCCAGCAGCAGGAACAGCGTGGCGCGCACCGCGAGCAGCACGCCGACGGAGGCACCATGGTCGAACGCGATCGAGGCGAAGATGCCCTGCGTGCCGTAGAGCACCGCCGAGACCGCGATGAACAACTGCGCCGTGCGGAGGCCGTGCGGAGCGCGAATCAGCCGGTTGGAGGGCGGGGTCGCCACATCGCGCATCGTACGAAGGCGGGTGGCGCACGGCGGTCGCGGCGCGGTAGTGTTCGCCGCATGGCCGCCCTCTCGCACGAGTCCCGCGCGTTCCGCGACACCGTCGGCGCCTTCGCGACGGGCGTCACCGTCGTCACGACGTCGAACGCCGGCCTGCCGCAGGGCATGACACTGAACTCGTTCACGAGCGTGTCGCTGGATCCGCTGCTCGTGCTCGTCTCGCTGGCGCATGGCACGCGCACGCTCGACGGCGTCAAGCAGAGCCGGAAGATGGCCGTCAACGTCCTGCACCGCAAGCAGCAGGAGGCGGCGCTCGCGTTCGCCCAGCGCGGCGGCGACTTTCCGCTCGAGCACGCGATGCTCGATCCGCACGGCTTCTACTCCGTGCGCCACTCGCTCGCGATCATGCGCTGCGAGATCTTCGACATCGTCACCGCCGGCGACCACGACCTGGTGATCGGAGAGGTCGTCCACTTCGAGAGCTCGCCGGGTGAGCCGCTGATCTTCCACCGCGGTGCGTTCGGCGGCCTCGACGAGGATGCGCTCGTGCCGCGCGGCCGCGTCATCGGCATCTCCGACGGCGAAGGCTGGATGTAGAAGCGCGCCGCGCGGATTCCGTGCGGATTCTCACGTGGCCGCTGCAATTTCTGTTGCAATCGGCTAGGGTTGGCGCCATCCCGCCGCTTGGGGGGACGTGAGGCCCGGCGCACTGGGTCGTTAGAGAAGGACGGGTGCCGCATGGCGACCGGAGTTGTGAAGTGGTTCTCCGATGCAAAGGGCTATGGCTTCATCGCCCCTGATGGCGGAGGCAAGGATCTCTTCGTCCACTACACCAGCGTTGCGGGTTCGGGTTTCCGCACGCTCCGCGAGGGTGCGAAGGTCACCTTCGAGGCGCGCGAGGGCCAGAAGGGCCCCGAGGCGATCGACGTCGAGATGGTCGACTGATCAACTGCGTCGTGCGGCGCCGTCTCCGCCTTCGGGTGGAGGCGGCGCCTCTTTTTTTGCCCGCGTGAAACGGAGGAGCGAGCGATGACCGATGCCTGGAGCGCCTTCGAGGCGCGGATGAACGAGCAGAGCGACCTGGGCGGCGTGATGGGGCTGCTCGGCTGGGACGAGCAGACGATGTGCCCGCCCGGCGGCCGCGGCGCCCGCGCGCACCACGGCGCGACGATCGCGGCGATCGCACATCAGCGGCTCGTCGATCCCGCCTACGGCGAGGCGATCGAGGCGGCGGCCGCGCTGCCCGACCTCTCCATCGCGCAGCATGCGATGGTGCGCGAGGCGCGCCGTGCGCGCGACAAGGCGACCAAGCTGCCCGAGGCGTTCGTGCGCGCGATGGCGCAGCAGCGCTCCGTCACGAACCAGGCCTGGGAGCACGCGCGGGAGACGAAGCGCTTCGAGGACTACCGGCCCGCGCTCGAGGAGCTGATGCGCCTCAAGGTCGAGGAAGCCGATCTGCTCAAGGGCGACGGCACGCGCTACGACGCGCTGCTCGACGACTTCGAGCCCGGCATGCGGCTCGAGCGCCTCGAGCCGCTGCTCGGCTCGCTGCGCGATCGGCTCGTCCCGTTCGCGCAGACGCTGCTCGATGCGCCCGCGCCCGACGTCGCCGTGCTCGAGCAGGGCTTCGACCGAGACCGTCAGTACGCGTTCTCGCTCCGCGTCCTCGAGGACCTCGGGTTCGACTTCGAGCACGGCCGCCAGGACCTCTCGACGCACCCGTTCACCGGCGGCACCGCGCCGAGCGACGTGCGCCTGACGACGCGCGTCTGGGAGGACTGGCTGCCGGCGTGCCTCTACGCGACGGTGCACGAGTGCGGCCACGGCTTGTACGAGCAGGGGCACGCGCCCGAGCTGTGGCGCACGAGCGTGTGCGGCGCGCCGTCGCTCGGCCTGCACGAGTCGCAGTCGCGCTTCTACGAGAACGTGATCGGCCGCTCGCTGCCGTTCTGGGAGCACTACCTGCCGATCGCGCGCGAGTTCTTCCCCGGTCAGCTCGACGGCGTCGACGCGATGGCGATGCAACGCGCGGTCTGTCGCGTTGCGCGCACGCCGATCCGCGTCGAGTCGGACGAGGTGACGTACAACCTGCACATCCTCCTGCGCTTCGAGCTCGAGGTCGAGCTGATCGAGGAGCGCGTCGCCGTCGCCGATCTGCCCGAGGCGTGGAACGCACGCATGGAGCAGTACCTCGGATACACGCCGAAGGACGACGTCGAGGGCGTCATGCAGGACGTCCACTGGTCGGAGGGGCTGTTCGGGTACTTCCCCACGTACACGCTCGGCAACCTCTACTCCGCCGCGATTCGCGATGCGATGGCGAAGGACCTGGCGATCGACGACCTCGTCCGCGCCGGCGAATTCGCGCCGATCCTCGCTTGGCTGCGCGAGCGGATCCACGCGGTCGGCGCCGTCCCACTGGGCGAGGACCTGATGCGCGAGGTGACGGGCGAGCCGCTCCAGATCGACTCGTTCATGGCGTACCTCGAGCAGAAGTACGGCGCGCTCTACGGGGTGTGAGGTGACGCAAAGGGGCCAGACCCCTATGCGTCACTTCGACGGCGTTGAGGTCCCTGGTACGACTCGGTGACGCAGAGGGGTCTGGCCCCTTTGCG
>CAWUMZ010000137.1:0-4322 GCA_963923625.1 uncultured bacterium
TTCGTCGTCGACGGCGGCAACACGATCCAGGAGATGAAGCTCGGGTGACGCCCGCGTCGCGCGGCGCGCATCACGCGATCGTCATCGGCGCCGGCATCACGGGGCTCGCCATCGCCTCGCAGCTCGTCGCGGCCGGTCTAGACGCCGTCGTGCTCGAGGCGCGCGACCGCGTCGGCGGTCGCCTGCTGACCGTTCCGGCGACCGACGGAGCGCCGTGCATCGACCTCGGCGCATCGTGGTTCTGGGCGGACGAGGCGCGCGTGCACGCGCTCGTGCGCGACCTCGACATCCGCACGCACCCCCAGCACATCGCCGGCGACGCGATGTTCCAGCCCGGCGGTCCGGTGCAGCGCATCGCCGGCAACCCGATCGAGGGCCCCGCCATGCGCTTCCAGGACGGCGCGCAGTCCCTGCCACTCGCACTCGCGGACCGACTCGGCGACGCGATCCGTCTCGACACGCCGGTGCAGGCGGTGCGCATCATCGGTCGCGGTGCGGACGCGCAGGTCGAGGTGATGCACAGCGGAGGGACAGAGAGCGCGCGCTGCGCGGTCGTGGCGCTGCCGCCGGCGCTGACGGTCGCCGACATCAGATTCGAGCCGCCGCTCCCAGCGGAGCTCGCCGAGCTCGCGGTGCGCACGCCCGTGTGGATGGGCGCGATGACGAAGGTCGTCGCCGAGTACGCCGAGCCGTTCTGGCGCGAGCGCGGCCTCGCGGGCGCGGCGATCAGCTATACCGGTCCGCTGCGGGAGCTCCACGACCTCTGCGGACCCGGCGGCAGCCCCGCCGCGTTGTTCGGCTTCGCCATGCCGGCGCCCGAGCCGCTCGAGGAGGGCGCGATCCTCGCGCAGCTGGCCGAGCTGTTCGGCGACGAGGCGCGCAGCCCGCTCGCCCTGCACGTGCAGGACTGGCGCACGGAGCGCTGGACATCACCCACGCACGTCGAGGCGCTCGGCGACTACGGCACGTACGGACACCCGCGCTTCCGCGAGGCCGCGCACGAGCGCATCTGGCTGGCCGCCACCGAGACGGGCCGCGATCACGCCGGGCACATCGAGGGCGCACTCGCGGCGGCGGAGACCACGGGCGCGGACGTCTGCCGCGTGCTGCGCTCCCTCGGCTGATCGACTGCGGCGCGTCGGCGCCGCAGCGGGATCAGCTCTCCCAGTCGAACTCGCCGGAGGCCGTCGTCTCGGCCCAGCCGGTCTCGAGCGTGGGATCGACGAGCGGGTCCTCGTCCCAGTCGAGGCGGACGGCCGGATGCTCGCCGGTCTCCTCCTCCTCGGACTGCGCGTCGGCCTCGGTCTTGAAGAGCGCGTGGTTGTCGAACGGATCCGCGGGGATGAACTCCTCCAGCGGCATGTCCTGCTCGAGCTCGGCGTTGCGGCGCTTGAGCGCCAGGTGCTGCTCGATGACGGACGCGAAAAGGGTCTGGTCTTCAGCCATATGGATCTCCCGGTCAAGGCCCGCGGGCCGATCGGACGCGTCGAAGTGTAGCCGCGATCTGCGGGAAAGCCCTCACACGTGTGTAACGGGTTTTCGCAGTACCCTCTCCGCGTGGCTGCAGCGCGCGTTCCCGATTCCGAGGCGGTGGCCCGCATCGTCGACGATGCGGAGGCGCTCTGCCTGATCCCCGCGCCGACGTTCGCCGAGCGCATGCGCGGCGAGGAGGTGCTCGCGCGCCTGCATACGCTGCGCCTCGATGCCGCCTTCGACGGCATCGGCAATGTGGTCACGCGCATCGGCGAGGACGGGCCGGCGCTGGCGCTCTGCGCGCACCTCGACACCGTCTTCCCGGTTGAGACGCCGCTGACCGTGCGGCGCGAGGCCGGGCGCCTGATCGGCCCGGGCATCGGCGACAACGCGCTCGGCATCGCCGCGCTGCTGCACGTGGCGCGCGATCTCGTCCTGGATCCGCCTGCCTCCCCTGTCCTGATCGCCTTCACCGTCGGCGAGGAGGGGCTCGGCGACCTGCGCGGCGTCAGCGCGCTGCTCGACCGCGAGCCCGTACGCGCCCTGATCGCGATCGAGGGTCACGGCGTCGACAGCCTCGCCGTCGGCGGCATCGCGGCGCGGCGCTACCGCATCGAGGTGACCGGGCCGGGCGGGCACTCGTGGACGGATCGCGGGCGTCCGAGCGCGGTCCACCACCTGATCACCGTCGGCGAACAGGTGCTCGAAGCCGGACGTCCCGCGGCGGTCAACATCGGCACGATCGAGGGCGGGACCGCGATCAACGCGATCGCCGACCGCGCGGAGCTGCTGGTCGACATCCGCCACGAGGACCAGCGCGTCGTCGACGCCGCGGCGGCACGCGTCGAGCGGGCGGCTGCGACCCCGGTGCCGGAGGGCGTCACCGTCGTGGCCGAGCAGGTCGGCAATCGACCCGGCGGCGCGAACGCGCCGGACGCGCCGCTGGTCGAGGCGGCCCGCGCCGCCCGGCTCGCCGTGGGTCTCGGCGCCGCGGAGGAGCACCTCGCGTCGACCGACGCCAACGCCGGCATCGCACGCGGCATCCCGTCTATCGGCATGGGGATCACGCGCGGCGATCACGCGCACCGCCTGGACGAGTGGATCGCGGAGGCGCCGATCGCCATCGGCGTCGCGGCGCTGCTCGGCGTCGTGCGCGCCGCGACGTGACATGCCCGCGGCCGCGGACTAGGATGAGGCCATGATCATCGTCATCGCCGTCATCGTCATCATCGTCATCCTCGCGCTGATCGTGCTGGTGACGTTCAACGGGCTCGTCAAGGCCCGCAACCTGTGCGATGAGGCGTGGAGCACGATCGACGTGCAGCTGAAGCGCCGGCACGACCTGATCCCGAACCTCGTCGAGACCGTCAAGGGCTACGCCACGCACGAGACGGAGGCGTTCGAGAACGTCTCCAAGGCCCGCGCAGCGGCGATCGGCGCCCGCACGCCGGCCGAGGCCGCCAAGACCGAGGGGCTGCTGACGCAGGCGCTCGGCCAGCTCTTCGCGATCGCCGAGGCCTACCCCCAGCTGCGCGCCGTCGAGTCGTTCACCCAGCTCCAGACCGAACTGACGAACACCGAGGACCAGATCGCCGCCGCGCGCCGCGTCTACAACGGCAACGTGCAGAGCTACAACACGAAGCGCCAGCAGTTCCCCGGCGCGCTGATCGCGGGGCCGTTCGGCTTCTCGCCGCGCGCGTTCTTCGAGCTCGAGGACCCGACCGACCGCGAGCCGGTCAAGGTCGACTTCTCGAAGTAGCCCGCCTTCGGCGCCGATGCGCGCCGATTGGGTACACTCACGACCCCACGGGCCCGTAGCGCAGTTGGGAGCGCGCCTGGATCGCACCCAGGAGGTCGGCGGTTCGATCCCGCCCGGGTCCACTCCTCCCCTCGGAGGCGCCGAGTCGAACTCCCGCGCAGAGCGGTCGAGTGATCGGACGAGGCAGCAGCGCGTGTTCGCGACGAATGCAGATTGCACACGTGTGACGCGTCACCGCATTGTCACCGCTGTCAGCACACTGTGCCATCATCCGCGTGTCGCCAGTTGACACCACTGTCAATCAGGCGCTTCCACCACCTTCTCCAAGGAGAGACCCATGCACGTGATCTCCAAGACCCGCCTGCGTCGTGCGCTGATCCCGCTCGCCGCACTCGCGGTCGCAGCGGCCTTCGTGCCGACCGCCGGCGCTGCCGGCTGCACCATCGGCAAGAACGCCTCGTGCCAGAACCAGGACATGCGCCATCTCGGCAAGGCCATGATGGGCGCCGACATGAGCGGCTCCGACATGCGCGGTGCCGACATGCGCGGCATGAACCTCAAGAACGTCAACTTCACCGGCGCCGACATGCGCGGCGCGAAACTGAGCGGCGCGAAGATGAACGGCGCCAACATGACCGGCGCCAACATGACGGGCATGAAGATGCGCCACATGAAGATGACCGGCGCCAACTTCACCGACGCCAAGATGTCCGGTATGCGCCTCGTCGACGTCACGTTCACGAACTCGACGTTCGACGGCACCGACATGCACAGCTCGAAGTTCATCGGCGGCGGCATGCCCGGGTCGACGCTCGTCAACGTGAACCTCAGCGCGAAGCCGATGGTCAAGGGCAAGAGCACGCGTGGCACCGCGATCTGCAGCGGCGATGGCACCGTCTTCCAGGGCAGCGGTATCGGCTGGGCCTGGGAGAGCGACTACAACTTCGGCAGCACCGTCTGGGACGGTGTCAACGCGTGGTGCGCGACCTTCAACGCGGTCACGTGGTCGCACATGACGATCAAGAACTCCGATCTCATCAACACCAGCTACGCGAACGCGCAGAACCTCTCGCAGCAGATCTTCGTCGAG
>CAWUMZ010000138.1:0-4284 GCA_963923625.1 uncultured bacterium
GCGGTCGGATTCGTCTTCTTCGCGCTCGCCGCCGCCGTCGGGCCGCTCGCGATCGCCTCGGTGACGGCCACGCAATGGGGCACCGCCGCCGCGGTCATCGGCATCGCCTTCATGCACGAGCGCCTGCGCACCAACCAGTACGTCGGCATCGCCGTCACGCTCCTCGCGGTGACGGGCCTCGGCCTGCTCGGCTAGCCGCGCGTCACATCATGGAACGGTCCGGAGAGCGGCGCTGAACCGTCGATAGCATCACCTGCGTGAGCGCCCGATGACCGCCGTGCTCGGCCTGCTCACCGCCTTCGCGTGGGCGACCTCGAACGTCTTCACGCAGAAGATGAGCCGCACCGGCGCGCCGACCTCCGCGGTGATGTTCTGGATCCTCGTGGTCGTCACCGCGACCATCGTCCCGGTCGCCATCGCGGTCGACGGCGTCGACGGCCCGTGGAATGCGCACGCGGTTGCCTGGCCGGTCGCGGGCGGCGTGCTCGCGACGATCGCGCTCGCCTTCCTGATGCGCGCGCTGCGAACGGGCAGTCTCAGCGTCGTCGCGCCGATCATCGCCCTCGAAGGCGGCATCGCCACCGCCATGTCCGTGGCGCTCGGCGAGCGACCGAGCGTCCTGCAGTACGCGCTCCTCGCGCTCGCGATCGTCGGCGCGCTGCTCGTGTCGCTCGAGCCCGGCCGCCGCACCGCGGCCGGCGCCGTACCGGCCGTGCTGGCGGCCGTCGGCTACGCCGGACTCCTCGTGGCGCTCGGCGAATCGCCGCTGCCCGACCTCACCACCGTCGCGCTCTCGCGCGGCACCACGATGCTGGTGCTCCTCCCCGCGTTCCTGCTCGTCGCGCGGCTGCCTGATCGCTCCACCGCGCTGATGCTGATCCCGTGCGGCGTGCTTGACGCGGTCGGCTATTCCACGTTCGCACTCGCCGCCAGCATCGGGCCGATCTCGGTGGCATCGGTCGCCGCGACGCAGTGGGGCACCGCCGCCGCGCTGATCGGCATCGTCTTCCTGCACGAGCGGCTGCACCACCACCAGTACATCGGCATCGTGATCACGCTCTCAGCCGTGACCGGCCTCGGGCTGCTCGGCTAGCGGCGGCGCTGGAGCGCCGCGACCGAGGCGGTCGACAGCGGCTCGCGCGTGATGCCCGTGGTGCCTCCGCGAGTGGCGAAGGCGGTGATGCGGCCGGCCCGCTCGCCGTGGTGCGCGAGCAGGCGGTGGCGGCGGATGTCGTGGACGAGGAAGTCGACGGTCGCGGCGAGGCCGTCGATCACGGCGACATCCCCGGCGAGCTCGCCCACCTCGGCGGCGTCGGCGTAGGCGCTCGGCGTCAGCAGCAGGATCACCGCCACGTCGGGGACGTGGCCGCGCAGGCGCATCAGGAGATCGCGAACGGGATCCGCACCGCGCTCGATCAGCGTGACGCTGCCGCCGCCCCGCAGCGTGCGAATCGACTTCGCCAGCACCATCGTCTTCACCTCATCCGAGGAGAACACCGCCGCAATCGGCCGACCCTGCGCCTCGGCGAGCGCCGCGCGCAGGCCGCACTCGAGTCCGCGCGTGGAGATTCCCTCGAACTCGGGCCGCGCCTCGAACGATGCGAAACCGCCGGCGAGCAGCAGCGCCTTCGCCCCCTCGTCGAGCAGTCCCGCCGCGAGGTCGTGGACGCGGCGCGTCACCTGATCGGGTCGCCGCCCCGCGTACGGGGCGAAGGCCTGGTCGGCGACGACGAGCACGTCCTCCTTCGGCAGCTGGGCGCGCAGGAGCTCCGCCCCACGCACGCCCTCCCAGCCCTCGGCGACGACCCCGATCGGACCCTCCGGGTCGGCGCTCCAGGTCACGACCGCGGTCGCTTCTTCTCCGGGTCGTAGATCGGGAACGTGTCCGTGTAGGCCGGGACGAGACGACCGTCGGGCAGCGCCACCTCGACGCGATTGCCCGGCTCGGCCAGCTCGGCCTCGATGCACGCCATGCCGATCAGGCGATCGACGCTCGGCGAGCGCCCCGCCGACGGCGACAGCAGCTTGCCGACACCGCGACCGTTGACGAAGACGTCGGCGCCGTAGTCCGGCGCCTCGTTGCCCGCGACGACCAGGGTCGTGAGGCGATGCGTGATGCCAGCGGCCAGCTCGTCGACGAGCGCCTGCTTGCCGACGAAGTCGCCCGTCTCCAGATTGATCGTCCGGTCCAGGTTCATGTGGAACGGCGAGGTCAGACCCTGGAAGTAGTCGTAGCCGATGAAGATCAGGCCCGACTCGATGCGGAGCGACTCGACGGCGGCGAGGCCGTACTGGCGGATGCCGCGCGAAGCGCCCTCGTTGAGGAGCTCCTGCCAGAGCGCCTCCGCGCCGGCCTTCGGCACGTAGATCTCGTAGCCGAGCTCGCCGGAGTAACCCGTGCGCGCCAGGTAGCAGCCCGCCACGCCGCCGATGGTGATCGGCTCGGTCGTGAAGCGGAAGTACTTGAGCGACGCGACGTCGAAGTCGGTCATCGCGCTGATCAACTCGCGCGACTTCGGACCCTGCACCTGGATGTGCGGCCACTCCTCCGTGCGGTCGAGGATCTCGACGTCGAAGCCCTGCTGCTTGGCGACGCGGCGGAACTGATCGACATCGCTCGGCAGCGCCGTCACCACGAGGATGCCGGCACCGAGCTCATCGCCCGTGTTGAAGGCGACGCCGTCGCCGAGCATGCGACCGTACTCGTCGAGGAAGCACGAGTAGCGCGCCTGGCCGACCTGCATCGAGGCCATGTCGTTGGCGAAGCAGTAGTCGACGGCCTTGAGCGCGTCCGGGCCGCGGAAGATCCACTTCTGCAGCGGCGACTCGTCCCAGATGCCGACGGTCTCGCGGACCGCGTGGTGCTCGTCGATCGGATCGCCGAAGTCGGAGATCCAGTCCCAGCCCTCCCACTCGGCGAACGTGCCGCCGTTGCGGCGCAGGATCGCGTCGAACGCGGTCTTGCGGAGGCCCTCGGTCGACACCTGCGGCGCGGGCGCCTCGACGACCTCGATGCCAGCGGCCTCAGCGGGAGGTGAACCCTCCTGGTCGGCGGCGGCGACGGGCGTGTCGACGGGGATGATCACGATCGGCGCCTGGCGCAGGTCCGGCGGCTGGTGGCCGGGCGGCAGCACCTCGGACACGCCCAGCAGGGCGCGCGCGGCGGCCGGATTCGGCAGCGTGCGGTACTCCTCGAGGCAGCGCATCGGCTCCTGGTCGAGGTTGCGGCGGATGCGGCGATAGCGCGCCTGCGCACCGGCGCCGAGTCCCGGCGTCGAGAAGATCGCCTGCTCGACGTACGACTCGATCACCTTGTTGCCGAGCAGCGCGACATCGGCCTCGCGCGCCTTGCCCGTCAGCGGGTTGTAGAGGACGACGCACTTGATCGTGTCGAGGAACGAGTTCCACGTCGACAGCACGACGGGGCCGCGGACGCGGATGCCCGTCTCCGGGATCGCGAGATGCGTGATGCGGCGGTCGTTGATCGTGTGGATCAGCGACTCGGCGGTCGGCGACATGATGCTGACGAACTTGTGCATCGGCCACACGTCGAGCTGGTTCCAGTCGCCGGGCTCGCAGTCGACGCCGATCATGTACGTGTCGGCATACCGGAAGAAGTTCGCACTGCCCCGCGTCTCGCGCAGGTGGTCGTAGAACAGCGTGTTCGTCCCGCCGATCAGATTCGAGCACCCGATCGCGTCCATCGGGGTGCCCATCAGCACGCAGAAGCGGTCGCCGTTCTTGTAGCCGCCGGGCCAGAGGGTGTTGAGCGGGGCGGAGACGCCGTCGCGCTCGACGGAGAAATCCTCGGAGTTGAGTGCGTAGGACGAGTGCATGGACGGAATCCTAGAGCGAATCCGTCGTCCCGTGCATGTCCGACTAGTTCATACGGGCGCCGAGACGGCGGTGCTCGAACTCCATCACCTTCATATCGCGGTCGCCGAGCGGCAGCTCGAGCCGCAGCTGCGCTGCCTTGAGCGACCGTCCGACGTCGCCGCGACGCTCGTACGAGGCGACGAGGTTCGAGAGGATCCGCAGCGCGGTGAGGTGCACCGGCGTCTGCGCGATGCGTCCCGGCGGCGGCGGGTCGGCGACGGGCACGCCGCCCTTGAACGGGTCGAGCAGGATCGGCTGGCCGTCGCCGAACCACCCGGCGACGTAGTGACCGGGCAGGCCGACGCCGCGGATCGGGATGCCGACGCGCCGCCCGACCTCGATCCAGACGACGCTGAGGAGGATCGGCAGCCCGCGCCGGCGCTCGAGCACGAGATCGAGCATCGAGTT
>CAWUMZ010000139.1:0-4267 GCA_963923625.1 uncultured bacterium
CGGCCGCTCGAGAAGAGCGCCTCGAGCACCTTCTTCGCATCGGACCACTCCCACCAACCAGGCGATCCGGCGCCGCCGACATCGGCGGACGTGATCGGTCCGTCCATCTCGACGCGCCGCATGATCTCCGTCGCAGTCTTGCGGTGCTCGCGCAGGACGTCGCCGTACCACCGGTGCTCCGTCTCGGCGAGCATGCCCCCGCGGAACCACGGCAGCTCGTCCGCCGTGATGAAGCACGCCTCGTGCGCCCAGACCTCGGCGATGCGCCCCGTGCGACGCAAGTCGTTGAGCGTGCCCGCCGGCACCTTTCCGACGCGACTGGCGAGCGTGAGGCGATGCGCCCGCGCGACGGTCATGACGGAATCGATCTGCACGCAGCCGAGCCGGTCGATGCACGCGTGTACGTCATCCGCGGTCGCCACCCGGCTGCGGGTCGCGAAACGCTGGCGCGCAACCGCGATCGCGCGTGCCTCCGCAGGGGCAAGGGCCTCCGCACCGGAACCCGCGACGCTCCCCACTGCCTATCCGCAGGCGATCGTGCGATGGGCGAGTGCGCAGCGCGCGAACTCGACGCCGTTCGGACTCCGCTGCGAAAACCGCCACTGCCCCGCTTGCGCGCCCGGCATCGCGAGGATCCACCCGAAGCGCGACGCGTTCCAGGTCGACGTCGCGTTGCCGGGCAGCGCGAACTCGGTGACCATCGGCGTCCCATCCTCGTTGCGCAGCGGACCGTACGCCGGCAGTTCGAACGGCGTCGTGAAGGCCGTCAGCTCCGTACCGCTGTTCCCGATCACGAGCTGGCCCGGCATGCCCGGCAGCTGGTTGGCCTCCGCGGCGTGGATGTGGCTGCCGAGGATGAGCGAGAACGGCGCGAGGTGCGGTAGCGCCGCGGCGGTCTGGTCGGCGGAGATCCATGTCCAGTACAGCTGGTGCGTCTTCGCCGAGAGCCACTCCATCGAGCCGAAGATCGGGCGATGCGTGATCAGCCAGGACTCTCGCCCCGGCCGTGCGGGCGACAGCCCCTCCGCGGCGGCGTACAGCGGCTCCTGGTGCGGCAGCCACGATGAGACGGCCGGGTCGTTCCCGTACGCCGAGTCGACCACGGCGATATGGAGACTGCGCCCGTTCCCGAGCGGGAAGTCGCGCACCCACGTCGGCGACACCGCCGTCGGCACACTCCCGGCTGCGTCCGGCGCGCAACGCTGGGCCGTATCGGGCCACGGATCGAAGAACAGGTACCAGCCGTTGCCCGCGCGATCGCACGCCTCGTGATTGCCGCGCGTCATCACAATCGGCGCCGCGGCGAACAGCGGTGACATCGGCAGGATGGCGTCGGCGAGCCACCCGTAGGCCGAGTCGTCGAAGGCCGCGCCCGGCAGCTGGCCTGGCGAGGTGCCGCAGCGCGCGGCCATCGCCTCCGAGCACTCGCCCTCGCGGTAGAAGTAATCGCCGATGTGCATGACCAGGTCCGGATGCGAACGGGCGATCGACGCGGCAACGCGGGCGAGCGGCCACTTCGCCGCCGAGGCGCAATCCTGGGCGGGCTTGCCCGGCGGCACGCTGCAGCCGGTATCCGCGAGCAGCGCAACGCGGGTGATGCGCCCCGGCAGCGCAGCGGGGACCGAAACCGCGCCGACGGTGGCCCTCGTCGCGCCCGCGGGCAGCGCCGCCCGGCACACGAAGAGCGAGGCGAACGCGGCGCCAGTAGTCGATGCCGGCCGACGGGCGACCATCGGCACATGACGCAGCGTGCCGTCGACGGTCGCATCAAGGGTCGGGCAGCGCGCTCCGGCCGGCAGCACCGCACGCGCCTCGAGCCCCGCAGGCGCGACGCTCCGCGGGACGACGAGCGTGTACGCCGCGAGCGGGCTCGAGGCCGAGGCGAGCGGCGCGACCGCGAGCCCGGCGACCAGGGTCAGGACGGCGATGACGCGGCGCATGCGGAGATGGTACCGGTGTCGCGCGACCCCGTTTGAGCCGAGGTGCTTCGGTCGTTCAGTGCCGGAAGTGCCGGCGGCCCACGTGCACCATCGCGGAGCCCGCGGCATCGACGGCGGCCGTGACCTCGTCGTCGCGCTTGGCGCCGCCGGGCTGGATCAGCGCGGTGATGCCCGCGTCGAGCGCGAGCTGCGGGCCGTCGGCGAACGGGAAGAACGCGTCGGAGGCGAGCACGGCACCGGCGCGTTTCTCCTCAGGCGTCTTCTCGACGGCGATGCGGACCGCGTCGACGCGACTCATCTGCCCGGCGCCGATGCCGAGCGTCGCGCCGTCGCGGGCGATCACGATCGCGTTCGAGCCGACGTGCCGGACGATCCGCCACGCGAACAGGAGATCGATCCATTCCCGCGCATCGGGCTGCGTCGCGGTGACGACGGTCATCGCCTCCCGCGGCTCGTCGGCGGTATCGGGATCCTGCACGAGCATCCCGCCGGGCACGGGACGGAAGTGGCGCAGCGGCGGGCGCTTCGCCGGATCGGTGTCCTCGAGCAGCCGCGTGTTGGCCTTGACCGACAGCGCCTCGAGCGCGCCATCCTCGTAGCCCGGCGCGATCAGGACCTCGAGGAACTGCTCGGCCAGGCGCGCGCCGAGCTCGGCGGTGATCGGCCGATTGATCGCGATGACGCCGCCGAAGGCGCTGACCGGGTCGCCCGCCAGCGCGCGCTCGTAGGCCTCCGCCCCATCGGCGCCGATCGCGGCGCCGCACGGATTCTGGTGCTTGATGATCGCGCAGGCCGGCTCGTCGAACTCGTTCGCGATCGCGTACGCGGCCGCGAGGTCGGCGAGGTTGTTGTACGAGAGGTCCTTGCCGCCATGCTGGACGACGCCGCTGAGCAGGTGCCGCGGCTGCGTGCGATCCACGTAGTAGCCGGCGGCCTGATGCGGGTTCTCGCCGTACGGGAGCTCGCGCTCGCGGTGCAGGTCCATGATGAGCTCGTCGGGCAGCGTGACGCCGCCCATGAACCACGCGGAGATCGCGGCGTCGTAGCCGGCGGTCATCGTGAAGGCCTCAGCGGCGAGGCGACGTCGCGTCTCGTCCGACAGCTCGCCGCCGCGCTCCTGCAGCTCGGCGATCACCTCCGGATAGCGACTCGGCGAGGTGACGACGCCGACCGCCCGGTGGTTCTTGGCCGCGGCGCGCACCATCGCCGGACCACCGACGTCGATCTTCTCGATCGCCTCGGCGTCGGTGATGCCGGGCTTCGCGATCGTCTCGCGGAACGGGTAGAGATTGACGACGACGAGGCCGATCTCGCGGATGCCGAACTCGGCGATGCGCTCGAGATCCTCGGGCACGTCGCGGCGCGCGAGGATGCCGCCGTGGATGCCCGGGTGCAGCGTCTTGACGCGCCCGCCGAGCATCTCCGGCGCGCCGGTGACCTCGTCGACCGCGATCCACGGGATGCCGGCGGCCTCGATCTTCGCGCCGGTGCCGCTCGACGCGACGATCTCGATGTCGAGCGCATGCAGCGCGCGGGCGAGCTCCTCGAGGCCCGTGGCGTCGGACACGCTGATCAGCGCGCGGTGGATGCGGCTCATGCGGCGCTCCTGACGGAATCGGGGATGTCGTCGGCGGCGAGTCGGCGCACGACGTCGGGCAGCAGCCGGTGCTCGACGGCCTGGATGCGCTCATGCAGCGAGGCGGCCGTGTCGCCCTCGCGCACGGGCACGGGCTCCTGGGCGATCACCGGTCCGGTGTCGAGTCCGGTATCGACGAAGTGCACCGTCACGCCCGTCTCCTCCACGCCGGCCTCGAGTGCCTGCTCCCACGCATGCAGGCCGGGGAACTCGGGCAGAAGCGACGGGTGCACGTTGATCACCGGCAGGCGATCGACGACCTCGGCGGTGAGGATCTCCATGAAGCCGGCCAGCACGACGAGCTCGACATCGCGCTCGAGCAGCCAGTCGCAGAGCTCGCGGTCGCGCTCGGCCCAATCCTCGCCACGTGGGAAGACGGCGGTCTCGAGCTCCTCCTCGCGGGCGCGGCTGAGCGCGATCGCGTCGGCGCGGTTCGAGGCGACGCCGACGATGCGGACCGTTGCGTCGAGCCGCTCGAGCAGCGCGGCGAGGTTCGAGCCGCGGCCCGAGGCCAGCACCGCGATGCGCAGGGGATCGTCAGCCGTCGCCGCGCGGATCATGCGGTGTAGCGCACGCCCGAGCCGGCCTCGATGCCGCCGATCACCCAGGCGTCGTGCCCGGCGGACGTGAGCGCGTCGATCGCGGCGCGCTCCTCGGACGGATCGACGACGGCGATCATGCCGATGCCGAG
>CAWUMZ010000140.1:0-4236 GCA_963923625.1 uncultured bacterium
GCGTACGTCTCCCAGAACGCCGGCAAGTAGCCTCGTGCCGCTGCCGGAGGGTCTCGATCCCGAGCGGATCGAGGGCGTCTTCGTCGATCTGGACGGCACCGTCGTCCACCATGCGGAGCTCCTGCCGACGGCCGTCGACGCCGTCGCGGCGCTCCAGGCGACGGGCGTGCCCGTCGTCGTGGCGACCGGGCGCATGTTCATCTCGGCGTGCCGCTTCGCGGACCTGCTCAACGCCGCCGATCCGGTGATCTGCTTCCAGGGCGCGCTCGTCGGCAGCCGCTCCACCGGCGAGGTGCTGCACCACGAGCAGCTCGACGTCGAGGCCGCGCGCGAGATCATCGCCGCGATCGCCGAGACCGGCGAGCACATCAACGTGATGACGGCCGACGCCTTCTACGTGTCGGAGGACAACGCCGAGGCGCAGCGCTACGCGCAGAGCGCCCGCGTGCCGGTGAACGCCGTCGGCGACCTCGCCGCGTGGCTCGACCAGCCGGTCACCAAGCTCGTCGTCTCGGGCGAGCCCGAGCGCATGGACGCGCTGCGCGACGCTCTCGTCCCCCGCTTCGGCGACCGCGCGTTCATCGCCAAGTCACTGCCGTTCTACCTCGAGGTCGCGGCACCCGGCGTGCACAAGGGCGTCGGCTGCCAGTTCGTCGCCGACCTGCTCGGGCTCGACCAGCAGCACTGCGTGACGATCGGCGACGGCGAGAACGATCTCGAGCTGATCGACTGGGCCGGCTTCGGCATCGCGGTCGGCGGCGGGCACGACGAGCTGATCCGCCGCGCCGACTGGGTCGCGCCGTCGATCGACGACGACGGCGTGCCGCGCGTGCTGCAGGCGATCGCCGAGGCGCGCTCGCCGCAGCGGTAGGCTGTCGCCATGATCGATCTCCGCCTCGTCCGTTCCGATCCCGACGCCGTCCGCGAGGCGCTCGCGCGCCGCGGGGATGCCGAACTGCTCGCCCCCGTCCTCGAGCTCGACACCGAGCGCCGGGCGCTCCAGGTGCAGGTCGACGAGCTGCGCGCCGAGCGCAACCGCGCGTCCGAGGCGATCGGCGGACTGATGAAGGCGGCCAAGGACGACCCCGAGGCCAAGGCGAAGGCAGAGGCCGCGCAGGCCGAGATGCGCACGCTCAAGGAGACGCTCGACGGGCTCGAGGAGTCGCTCAAGGGCTTCGACGAGCGCCTCAACGAGGCGCTGCTCGTCGTGCCGAACCTCCCCCATCCCGAGTCGCCGCTCGGCGACACCGACGAGGACGCGCGCGAGCTGCGCGTCGTCGGCGAGATCCCGACGTTCGACTTCGAGCCGCGCGACCACCTCGAGCTGGCCGGCAGCGGCATCGACATGGAGCGCGGCGCCCGCACGTCCGGGTCGCGCTTCGGCTACCTGACCGGCGATATCGCGCGCCTCTGGTGGGCGATCTCCCGCATGGCGCTCGACACGCTCGCCGACGGCGGCTTCACGCCCGTCGTCCCACCGGTGATGGTGCGCGAGGAGGCGATGTACGCGACGGGCTTCTTCCCGACCGATCGCCAGAGCGTCTACACGCTGTCCGATGACGACCTCTTCATGGTCGGCACGAGCGAGGTGCCGCTGGCGGCGTTCCACGCCGGCGAGATCCTCGCCGAGGAGGAGCTGCCGCTTCGCTACGCCGGCCTCTCCTCGTGCTTCCGTCGCGAGGCGGGTGCCGCCGGTCGCGACACGCGCGGGATCTTCCGCCTGCACCAGTTCGAGAAGGTCGAGATGTTCTCGTTCTGCCACCCGGATCGGAGCTGGGACGAGCATCTGCACCTGCTGTCGATCGAGGAGTCGATCGCGCAGGCACTCGGGCTGACGTACCGCGTCGTCGACATCGCCGCCGGCGACCTCGGCGCATCCGCGGCCCGCAAATACGACATCGAGGTCTGGCTGCCCGGCCAGCAGCGCTTCCGCGAACTGACCAGCTGCTCCAACTGCACCGACTACCAGGCGCGTCGTCTCGACACGCGCTTCCGCCCCGAGAAGGGCGGCCCGCAGACCGTGCACACGCTCAACGGCACGGCCGTGACCAGCTCGCGCACCGTCATCGCCGTGCTCGAGCAGCACCAGCAGGCCGACGGCACCGTCGCCGTCCCGCAGCCGCTCCTGCACTACGGCGCGCCTGCGGTGATCGACCCCCGGACGTAGCGGTGGAGGGCTCGCGCCGCAGCCTCGTCCGCTCCGTCGGGCTGATCGGCGCCATCGGCGTCGCCGTCGCCGGCATGGCGCCGACGCTGGCGATGAACCTCAATCCCCAGCAGCTCGCCGAGCACGTCGGCTCGGCCGTGCCGCTCGTCTTCGCGCTCGCCACGGTCGGCATCACGCTGATCGCCTGGTGCTTCGCGCGCCTCAGCAGCCGGTATCCGAACGCCGGGTCGGCCTACCGCTTCGCCGGCGCGACGGTCGGCGCGCGCACCGGCTTCGTCGCCGGGTGGGCACTCGTCGGCGCCTACCTCTCGTTCGGCGGCGTCTTCATCGGCGGCGTCTCGATCTTCGTCAACAGCACGCTGGAGGCGACGGGACTCTGGGCCGACCCGAACTCCGACGTGATCGCGCTCGTGGCGACCGCGCTGCTGATCGTGCTCGCGCTGGCCCCCGTGCGTCGCGTCACGATCATCCTGCTGGTGATCGAGCTCGTCTCGGTCGCCGCCATGGTGGCGCTCTCGGTCGACGTGCTCGGCAGCGCCGACTACGACCACCTCAGCCTCAGCGCCGTCGACATGTTCGTCCCAGATGGCGGCATCAGCTTCAACGCCGTCGCGCTCGCGCTGTCGTTCGCGCTGCTGTCGTTCGCCGGCTTCGAGCAGGTGACGACGCTCGGCGAGGACTCGTTCGATCCGCGCCGGCAGATCCCGATCGCGCTGCTCGGCACGGCCGTGATCGGCGGCATCGCCTACACCGTGATCACCGCCGCGCAGGTCGTCGGGATCTACAACATGAGCGGCGGCATGCAGGCGTTCGAGGACTCGCAGGGCCTCCTGCAGACGCTCGGCGATCACTACATCTCGACCGCAGCCGGCACCACGCTCGAGATCTTCGCGATCTGCTCGGCCTTCGCCGGCGGACTGTCGATCGTCGTCGCGACGTCGCGCCTGATCTACGCGTACGCCCGCGACCTCGCGCCGAGCGGTCGCTTCGCCCACCTCTCCGAGACCGGTGATGTCCCGCGGGTGACGATCATCGTGTGCTCGCTCGCGGGCCTCACCACGTACGCGGTGGTGCGCATCATCCTCGGCGGCACCGCGGAGGACGTCTTCTTCTGGTCGGGCACCGCCGGCGCGCTGCTGATCCTCGTGCCATACCTGTTGATGTGCGTCGGCGCCGGATTCTCGTTCTGGCGGGAGGGCGGCGCCCGACGCATCGAGGTGATCATCCCGGTGCTGGCGTGCGTGCTGATCGTCTACACCCTGCGCGCGAGCCTCTTCCCGCTCGGCGAGGGCGCGTACGCCGTGATCCCGTTCATCGCGCTCGGCTGGATCCTGATCGCCGTCGTGCTGCTGCTCGTGCGGCCGTCGATCGTCGAGCGCGTGCGCACCGGCATCCTCGCCGGCGACGACTAGAGGTCCGCGTCGCCGCGACGCACGAGCCGTCGCAGGCGCGGATGCGGGCGCCCCTCGGGGCCGATCACGCCGAGCACGAGCGCGGCGAGCAGGATCAGGCCGGCGATCCAGCCGAGCTTCACCCAGACGACCACGACGGCCGCCGCGCCGGGGACGATGAGCAGCCAGCGGCCCACGAACGCGTGCGTGCCGCGGTGACGGAAGAAGCTGTCGATCTTGAGCAGCTTCAGGAGCTTCTGCACGAGGATCAGGAACGGCACGAGGCTGCCGAATCCCGTGCCGTGGAAGATCGTGATCCACCCGGGCCAGGCCGCGACGAGCACGAACAGGAGCAGGCGGTGGTGGCGCAGCCAGGCGGTGTGCTCCGGCTCGATCAGCTCGAGCACCACGACCTCCAGCAGGAACACGCCCCAGATCAGCCAGTCGAGGATCAGGCAGATCGTCTTCACGTCCGGCTGCGGCCAGATCAGCGGCGTGACCACGACGGGGATCGCGAACAGCGCGGCGATCGTGGTCGGCACGATGAACCAGCGCTCGACCCGCTCCGCGAGCTCGTGCCGACTCTGCCGCTGCGCTCCGCTCATCAGGCGCAGTGTGATCGACGGCGCACGGTGGCGGGCGCGGTAGCGTGCGCCGTGTGACGGGGTTCGTGGCAGG
>CAWUMZ010000141.1:0-4234 GCA_963923625.1 uncultured bacterium
GCGGTGCGATGGACCTCGTGGTCGGAGCGCGTCGCGTGATCGTGACGATGACGGCGACGACACCCGAGGGCGAGCCAAAGCTCGTGCCCGCGTGCACCCTCCCCCTCACCGCCACCGGCGTCGTGAAGGTGGTCATCACCGAGCACGCGGTGTTCCGCATCGCCGATGGCGAGCTCGTGCTGACCGAGCTGCTCGACGGGGCGACGGAGGAGCAGGTCGCCGCCGAGACGAGCGCCCGCTACCGCGTCGAGCTCTCCTAGACGCCGGGCGAGATCGTGCGGAAGCCGGCGAGGCGCGCAGCCGCGGCCTGACGCTCGTCATACGTGACGAAGACATCGACATCGCCGAGGACCGCGGCCGTCGCAACGTGCACCGCATCGAGCGAACGCAGGTATCCCCCGGGTAGCGCCCCGGCCTCGGCGAAGATCCGGGTGCTGGCGTTGATCAGCGTCATGTGCTCCATCGTCGACATCGTCTGCTCCAGAAGATCACCGAGATCCGTGCCAGTGTCGTCAGCAACCCGACGGACACCTCGCACGACCTCAGTGAGCACGAGATCCGACGAGACCACGACGCACTCGCTGAGGTAGGCATCGAGCTCATCACTGCCGTCCTCCTCGTGGACCAGCTTCGAGATGGCAGAGGAGTCGACGTACGCGATGGTCATCAGCGATCACCCCGCAGCTCGATCACCGCATCGGACAGAGCGTTCCTCGGAATGTCCAGAACCAGCGGATGGAACCGCCTGCGCGTGCGTGCGGGAATGGCAAGGCCCTCGGCGACGAGGCGGTCGACGGACGCGGAGTCGTGACCGACCGGTCCTAGCTCGGCGACGGGACGATTGCGGTCGGTCACGATCAGACGCTCGCCCTTCTCAATGCGACGCAGGTACACGCTGAGGTTCTGGCGGAGTTCAGCCACGCCCACGGTTTCACTCATGTACATGAATGTAGCATCTGATAGGCGTTGAGGCCGGAGCAGTCAGACCTGCTGGGCGAGCTCGACCAGATTCCCATCCGGATCGCGTATGTACACGGATCGCAGCGGCCCGACGGCGCCGGTGCGGTCGACGGGACCCTCCTCGATCGAGATCCCCTCCCGCTCCAGATGTGCGATGGCGTCCGCGATTGGTCCGTCGATGAGCAGGCAGAGATCCGCGGTGCCGGGCAGCGGCGTGGCGGCATGCGGCCGGAACTCTGCCCCTGCCTGGTGCAGGTTGATCTTCTGGTCGCTGAAGCGCAGCGCGAGCCGCCCTTCGCCGAACTCCTCGCGCGTCATGCCGAGGTGCTCGTAGAACGCGACCGTCGCCTCGGGGTCGGCGCAGGTGAGGACGATGTGATCGAGCGAGCGGATGCGCATGCGCGCATCATCGTCGACCGTGGCGGTTACGGCCAGAGGCCGTTCTCGGCCGGCACGTGGATGCCGTAGCGCGCGCCGAGACGGTTGAGCAGCGCGATCAGCCGATGCTTCGTCGCCGTGGCCTTGAGCGAGTAGCGCCAGCCGATCGGGTCCGATGCCTGGCCGGACTTGAGCCACTTGATGTAGGCGTGGTTCGCGGCGAGCGACTGATCGAACGAGCGCTCGAGCAGCGTCACGACGTTGCGCAGCGCCGCGGGCGGCACCGGCAGCGCATCGACCTTCGCTCGAGCGGCGAGGCGGCGCGGAACGATCTGACGGTCGATGCGGCGCGCCGCCTCGAGGTGCGACACGCGGCCCGCGGCCACGTCGTCGAGCAGGAGGTTGAGGTCGAGGCGCGGGCGCCCGCCGACGGACAGCGTGCGGATCGCGCGCCTGAGCCAGTCGCGCGCATTGAGCATCGTCAGCGAGAAGCCCTTGGGCATCGGCTCGTTGAACCGCGTGCCGCCCTTGAAGGTGAGCACCGGGATGACGCGCATCGAGCCGTGGCTGCGCAGGTAGGCGAGGCCGTCGCCCGACAGCTTCGCGCCGCCCTTGACCCCCTCGCCAGCCGCCCCGCCGAACTCGCCGCTGCCGATCAGCACGCGCGGAACCGCACGCGTGGAGACGGCGTTCAGCACCGCGGGCTCGGCGTACAGGGCGATCTCACCCGAACATCGCTGCACGGTCGTACCGAAGCAGTTCGCACCGAGATCCGCGCCGCCCTCCGCCGTCGGCTTGAGGTCGAGATTGCGCATGACCTGCGCCGGCGGCGCCTCGAGCGTGACCATGGAGGACAGCTTCACCGCGAAGCCGCCGATCGACACCTCGATCGTGATCTTGACGGTGAGCGTGCCCCGACGTGCGAGCTCGTGCTGGAGCTCGGGCGAGAGCGAGAGGATGATCGCGTCCTGCGTCGCCCGATCCGACGTGCTGGTGCCCGTCGAGATGACAGTGCCATCGAGGATCATCGTCACCTTCACCGAGCACGCCTCACTCGAACCGGCGCAGCCGAGATCGACGCGAATGGTGCCGTCGGACGCCACGTCGAGACCGGCGTCGAGCACCGACTCCACGGAGGCCGCCATCGGCGCGGCGGGCGTCGCCGAGCTCGAATCGCTCGAAACGGGGCTCTCGCCGATGGCGCTCAACGCAATGACGGTGAACGTGTACGCCGTCGTGTTCGTGAGCCCGGTGATCGTGCACCGCAGCGGGCCCGACGTCCACTCGCACGTGTGCCCGCCGGGCGACGCGATGACCTTGTACCCGATGATCGGCGCGCCACCTGTGAAGGCGGGGGCAGTCCACTCGATCGTCGCGGAGCGATCGCCCGGCGTGGCCGTGACCCCCGTCGGCCGCCCCGGCACCGCCGCGCGGATGCGCGCAGTCGTTGTCGGCTGCGTGAGGACGTAGTTGTCGATGCCCAGGCCTGCCAGCGTGATGCCGCTGATGCTGACGGTCTTCGCCTCGGCGACCGCCGAGTCCGCGAATGCGCCGACGACGTGTGTGAGGTCGAGCCGCACATCGTCCGCGCCGACGACCCCGACGAGCGACGCCGCGCCGGTCGAGAGCTGCGCCACCGACGTCTCGTCGAAGTCGCGATCCGCGGCCGTGATGCCCGCGACCGTCAGCTCCTTCGGACGCACCGTCAGCAGCACCTGGCGCGTGAGGCCGCTCTCGAAGTTGTCCGTGTCAGTCGGCGTGAAGGTGGCGGTGAGCAGGTGCGTGCCGGCCGGGAGCATCGTCCCCGCGGCGACCGGCGTCCCGCCTTCGGCGTAGGCGTACGTGCCGGGGACCGGGCCGTCGGGCATGGCGGCCGACGGGTTCAGCTGGGTCGACGAGAGCACCGTGCCGTAGGTGATCGCGACCGGCGTGGGCCACGTGATGGTCGCGAAGTCCTTCTCGACGATCGTGAAAGTGCCGGGGTTGTACGTGAAGACGTAGTTGGCGGCCGCCGCTCCCGAGGCGGTGATCGGATACGTGCCGACCGCCTCGCCAGGGGCGCGCGCAACGCTGACCGGTGACGTCAGCACCGATTCGTCATCTCCTCGGACGAATCCCGTGACCGCGTGCTCGAGAACCGGATCCGCGACCGCGCGACGACGGTGCGCGTCGAGCGCGGTGACGGTGAGCAGCGCCGGGTTGACGGTGATCGCGAGCGGCGCGGAGGTCTGGGTGATGTAGTTGGCATCGGTCGCGATCGTGCCGGTCACCTGGCACGTCCCCGCTCCCGTCGTCTGCAGCGTCGCGCCCGTCACCTCGCACGGTCCCGAGGCGACGTGATACGTGATCGCGCCGGTGCCGGAGTACGACCCCGCCGTCAGCGTCGTCGCCTGGCCGTAGATCCGCGTCGTCGCGACGGCGCCGACCACGAGCGCCTGACCAGAGCGGTTGACGACGAGCGTGACGTTGCGCGCAGCGCCGGAGAAGCTGGTCGTGTTGTCCGGCGTGAACTCGACGTGAAGCGTGTGGGTGCCGGCCGGCAGGACATCGCCCGACGACAGCGGCGTGCCGCCCTCGGAGTAGTCGAAGCGTCCGAGGCCGGAGACATCGCCATTGAGGTCGTATGCCGTGGCGCTCAGCTGCGTCGACGAGAGCGGCGTCTCGTACGTGATCGCCGACAGCGTCGGCCAGGAGATCGACACCGACGACTGCATGATCGTCACGGAGCCCGGGGTGTACGCCAGCGTGTAGTTCGCCGCAGTACCGCCCTGACACGACGTCACCGGAGTCTGCCCGGCATCAGTCGTCCGCGTGAACGTCGTGGAACAGGTCTGACCGCTGACGACACTCGTCGGATCGCCATTGAGCAGATCCGCATACGCCGGCGTGATCGTCG
>CAWUMZ010000142.1:0-4209 GCA_963923625.1 uncultured bacterium
ACGCAAGTGTAGACGCGTGACGGAGAAGAATCTGACGCGGCTGGGGAAATCTCAGGAACTGCGTGCGGCATCACACTGACGCCGTCCGGGCTCTACACTCGCGCCAACCCCTGAGGAGGACGCTCGTGGAGAGCTGGCGCAGCAAGAAGACCCTGATCCTGAGCCGCAGTGACATGATGGGGCTGCTCTCGCCGGCGGAGTACGTCGCCGGCGTCGAGCAGGCCTACCGCATGCATGGCGAGGGCCGCTTCTACATGGATCCGAAGGGGCACATCGTCCTCGACAAGTACCCGGGCGAGTGGGAGGCGATGCCCTCGTACATCGAGGAGCCGGAGGCCGCCGCCTGCAAGTGGGTGTCGATCCGCGAGAACAACCGCGCCAAGTACGACCTCCCCACGGTCTTCTCGATCCTCATCTACACCGATCCCGAGACGGGCTTCCCGCTCGCGATCTGCGACGGCTCGTACCACACGGTCCAGCGCACCGGCGCCTCGGCGGCGGTCTCGGCCAAGTGGCTGGCGCGCCCCGAGTCGAAGGTGCTCGCCATCGTCGGCGCGGGCAACATGGCCGAGGGCGCCCTCGAGACCTGCGACACCGTCTTCGCGTGGGACGAGGTGCGGGTGTGGAGCCGCGGCGAGTCGACGCTCGATCACTTCCGCTCCGTGATGGAGCCGAAGATCGACGGGCGCTACCCCATCCACACGTCGACGGATCTCGAGAGCACGGTGCGCGGCGCCGACGTCGTCGTGACGATCACGCCGGCGCGCGAGCCGCTGATCAAGAAGGAGTGGATCTCCCCCGGCACGCACATCGCCGCCGTCGGCGCCGACAAGGGCGGCGACCAGGAGCTCGAGTCCGACGTGCTCGTCGGCGCGCGCATCTTCGTCGACGACATCCGCCAGTGCCGCCACGACGGCGAGATCAACGTGCCGCTCAGCGAGGGCGTGATCACCGAGGACGACCTGGCCGGTTCGATCGGCGAGGTCGTGACGGGCAAGAAGCCGGGCCGCACCTCTCCCGACGAGATCACGATCTTCGACTCGACGGGCATCGCCCTGCAGGATTCCGCGATCGTGCCGCTTGAGTACCAGCGCGCGCTCGAGGCCGGTGTCGGCGTCGAGAAGAAGATGATCTCGACCTGACACCGGGGGCCGCGGCCCGCGTGACTCGTGTGACCCCGCATGCCGTTCGTGCGGAAATCCGCCGCTACACTCGCCGCGTGAGAGCGGTGGTTGCATTGACGGCGCTGTGCGCGTGGCTGGTCGCAATTCCCGTCGCCGCGGACGCCGGCACGACGACTCCGATCGGCACCGGCGCCCGCACCTGCACCCTCGCTGCGCACGCCGACTGTCACGGCGTCGCCGCGCGCTGGACGGTCGAGCACCACGGCGACCTGCACGGCATCGACCTCCGCAACGCCGACCTGCGCGGCGCGAATCTGCGCGGCGCTGACCTCCACGGCGCCGACCTGCGGGGCGCGAATCTCCGCCACGTCGACCTGCGCGGCGCGAATCTCGATGGCGTCCGCTTCGATCACGCGCCCAGGCGCGGACGGCAGAACATCGCCCCGGGGGCGGTGCTCATCTCCGCCGATCTCAGCGGCGCGACGCTCGTCGGCGCGAACCTGTCGGGCGCGAACCTGACGGGGGCGGATCTGGTCGCGGCGAACATCACCGGAGCCAACCTCTCCGGCGCCGTGATGTTCTCGGTTGACTTCACGTCCGCGAACCTGACCAAGGCGGTCGTGACCGGCGCGATCGCGGACAGCGCCAACCTGACGAACGTGAACGCCTACGGCGCGAATTTCACGAACACGAGCCTGCGCAGCGCGAACCTGACCGGAACAAACCTGGCCGGGGTGCAATGGGGCAACACGACGTGCCCCAACGGCACCGTCACCGGCTCCGGCTGCTGACGTCGGCTGCCCGGCTCAGACCGTGATCGGCGTGAAGTCGCCCTTCCAGTTGAGATCCTGCGTGCGCGCGGCGGCCTTGAAGTCGGTCTTCGCGAGCTCCACGACGTACCACTGCGGGTTCGTGACCGTGCGGTAGGCGAAGCGGCCCTGCGTGATGTTGCAGATGCTGTCCCAGACCGTGACCTCATCGACCGTGCCGGCCTTACCGAACGACTCCTTCACGATGCCCGGCACCATGTCGAAGGCATTGAGCACGTGCGCGGTGTACTGCTCCGCCTCGGACCCATCGGTCGGCTGGTCGGCGAGATGAACCATCACCGCCGCGCGCACGAAGCGGGCCGGCGGGCTGTAGTCGCCGGGCAGGCCGATCAGGCCCGTGCCCTGGCCGAGCGGGGCAATGGTGTCGCCGTCCACGGACACGGCACCCGGGTTGTCGTTCGTCATCGCGACGTAGCTGCCGAGGTTCGTGAGGTGCCAATCCATGTACGGCGCGTTCGTGCCGACGCCCGTGGGGTTGTCGACGATCTTCCAGCCGTCGGCGTGGAACTCGATCGCGATCGAGCCGTCGGCCGCATGGACGAGGCAGTGGATCGGCGGCGGGAAGCCCATGCCGGGATCGACGCCCCAGACGTTGACCCCCTGCATCGCGGCCTTCACCTCGGCAATCGAGGTGCACGTGCCGAGGAGGTACGCGATCAGGTCGACCTGGGAGACGTCAGCCCCCGAGCCGGCGAACGGCTGGTAGGTGCAGTAGCCGCCGGGCATGTAGAGGAGATGCGCCGAGACGCCCGCGTCGTTCATGCCGTCGAGCAGCCACTGCGGCTTGCCGAAGGCGCACATGCCGACGACGCCGTGCGTCGCCGTCCACGACTTGCCGGCCGTGCCGCCGCTCGCCTCGGCCGCGCCGGCGTAGTCGCTCGGCAGCACCGCCAGCGCGGTCGGCATCAGGGTCGGGAACTCGAGGCTGCGGCCGACGACGATGGAGCCGTCCTTGGCCTGCTTCATCTTGAAGTTGGTGCACATGCGGCGGAGTGTAGTCCGCTGGCGGGTGCGTGCGTCTCTCAGCTCGGCGCGACGAAGCGCGTCGGCGACGACACCGTCACGTCGGCCAGCGAGGTGTAGAGGTTCTGGCAGACGGGCAGACGGCCGCGGGTGGTGCACTGCACCCGATGCGTGGCGCTGGTGATCGTGAGCAGGGGCGTCTGCGCACATGGCTGCAACTGGACGATCTCCGCCGGGGAGGTCGCCAGGTCGCTGCCGCTGCCCGAGTACTGCGTGTAGGTGGCGTACCC
The DNA here is from genome assembly GCA_963923625.1 of uncultured bacterium. Lineage (GTDB taxonomy): Bacteria > Actinomycetota > Thermoleophilia > Gaiellales > F1-60-MAGs149 > F1-60-MAGs149. Next base: position 3,208 of record CAWUMZ010000142.1, read on the forward strand.
GTTCGTGTCGGAGCAGCCGGCGAGACTGCCCCCGACCGTTCCGGATGTCCCCGCTGCCGGCGACGCCGAGCTCAGCCGATACGTGGTGCCCGGTGCGGCGACGCAGTTGTACGCCGTCGGCAGTGTCATGTCCTGCGGACACGGCGGCAGCGTCGCGTCATCGACGAACAGCTCACCGGTGAAGCGACCAGCAGTCGGTGTGCCGGTCGTCGACATGCCGAGCATCGAGGCGGAGTGCAGCACGCGATACGCGAACGAGACGCGGCCGCCGCGATTGCGCGGATCGCGCAGCGTGACGACCGTCTGCATCGTGGTGCCGTGCGCGCGCGTGACGAGCGCGGCATTCGGCGGCGTGCGGTTGAAGCCGTTCAGCGACCAGCCGGCGACGAGATCGCCCGTGGTGCCGTGCCCACTGCGCCGCGCAGGGCGGTCGGTGAACCAGGCAAGATCCGCCGACGCGGGTAGGCTCACCCGCTGCGCGCCAACCGCGCCCGTCACCCGCACATCGGCGCTGCTGACCGAGTAGAGGAGCTGGCCCTTCGCCGCGGCGAGCGAGGGCACGGCGAGCACCGCCACGAGCACGAGTCCACTGAGGAGGATTCGCCGCATGCGGCAATCTTGACACAGGAGTCAGGCGAGCTCCGTGACCCGCCTCACCCCGGACTCAGTCGTCCTCGTCGTCGTGGATCGCGTACTCCGCCTCCTCGGGATCATCCGGCTCGGAGTGCGCATGCTGGCCGACGTCGATCGCCTCGCGCGTCGCCTCCCCTGCGGCCTCGCCCACGGTCTCGCCGCTCTCGCGCGCCGAGATGTAGGCGTTGCGCCCCGATTTGGCCGCAGTGATCGCCGCCGAGGCCGTCATCGCCGCGAGCTCCGCCGCGTCCTCCGCCGCCTTGCGCGCGCTGCGCGCCGTCTTGCTCGCCTGCTCGCGGATCTCCTCCGGCGTCGCCTCGCGAACGTCCTCCAAACCGCGCTTCGCATCCTGCACGAGTCCCATCGGGG
>CAWUMZ010000143.1:0-4205 GCA_963923625.1 uncultured bacterium
TCGGCGTGATCGCCTTCGCCTGCTCGCTCGAGCAGGTCGGCCCGATGGCGCTGACGGTGCGCGACGCCGCGCTGCTGCACCAGGTCATCGCGGCGGACTCGCCGAACGACGCCACCTGCACCGGGCCGCGCGAGCCGATCGTCGTGCCCGAGGCCGGGCGGCTCGACGGCGTCCGCTTCGGCGTGCCGTGGGCCGAGCTCGACGAGGGCGTCGAGCCGGGTATCCGCGCGCGCTTCGACGAGTCGATTGCGATCGCCAAGGCGCTCGGCGCGGACATCGTCGATGTCCAGCTGCCGTACGCGCGGCATGGGCTCGCCGCCTATTACGTGATCGCTCCCGCTGAGGCCAGCGCGAACCTGTCGCGCTTCGACGGCGTCCGCTACGGACTGCGCGTGGACGGCAAGGACATCCGCTCGATGTACGAGGCCACGCGCGACGCGGGCTTCGGTCCCGAGGTGAAGCGCCGCATCATGATCGGCACCTACGCGCTCTCGGCCGGATACCACGACGCCTACTACGTGCAGGCGCAGCGCGTCCGCACGCTGATCCGCCAGGACTTCGACAGCGCCTTCTCCGGTGTCGATGCGATCCTGCTGCCGACGGCACCGACGACGGCCTTCCCGATCGGCGCGCGTCTCGACGATCCACTCGCGATGTACGCCAACGACATCTTCACGCTCCCGGTCAACCTCGCCGGCATCCCCGCGCTGTCGTTGCCGAACGGCCTGTCCGACGGACTGCCCAGCAGCCTGCAGATCATCGGCCCGGCGTACTCCGAGAACCTCCTGCTGCGTCTCGGCGCTGCCTTCGAGGCGGAGCACCAGTTCGACTTCGTGCCCCCGGCGCTGCGGAGCGGCTCGTGAGCGCGCCCTGGCAGCGTGACGGCTACGAGGCCGTGATCGGCCTCGAGATCCACGTCCAGCTCAACACCGAGTCGAAGATGTTCTGCTCGTGCCCGAACAACTTCGGCGACGAGCCCAACACCAACGTCTGCTTCGTCTGCCTCGCGCACCCCGGTGCGCTCCCGGTCGCCAACGCCGAGGCCGTGCGGCAGTCGGCTCGCGTCGGGCTCGCGCTCGGCTGTCGGATCCCCGATACGAGCGAGTTCAGCCGCAAGCAGTACTTCTACCCCGACAGCCCCAAGGCGTACCAGATCAGCCAGTACGACCAGCCGCTGTGCGCCGAGGGCGTCTTCCGGGTCCCGGGCGCCGATGGCTTCGAGGTGCGCATCACGCGCGCGCACCTCGAGGAGGACGCGGCGAAGATGATCCACTCGGGCGGCGACAGCGGGCGCATCTCCGGGTCGGCCGGCTCCGTTGTGGATTTCAACCGCGTCGGCACGCCGCTGCTCGAGATCGTCACCGAACCCGACATCCGCTCGCCGGAGGACGCACGGCGCTTCCTCACGCTGCTGCGCGCCACCGTGGTCGCGATCGGAGCCTCCGAGTGCGACATGGAGAAGGGCTCGCTGCGCGCCGACGCCAACGTCTCGATCCGCCCGATCGGCTCCAGCGAGTACGGCACGAAGACCGAGCTCAAGAACATGAACTCCTTCCGCTTCCTCGAGCGGGGCGTCGAGGCCGAGCTCGAGCGTCAGCTCGGCATGGTGCTCAACGGCGAGCCGATCGAGCAGGAGACGCTGCACTTCGACCCCGCCAGCGGCACGCTCTCGTCGCTGCGCTCGAAGGAGCAGGCGCACGATTACCGCTACTTCCCCGAGCCCGATCTGCTCCCCGTCACGCAGGATGCAGACTCCCTGGCCGCTCTCGCGGCGGAGCTCCCCGAGCTGCCCGTCGCGCGCTTCGATCGCCTCGCCGAGGCCGGCATCGTCGAGGCCACGGCCCTCGTGCTCGCGACGGACACGGAGCTCGCCGCGTACTTCGATGAGCTCACGGATCGCACCGGCGACGTCAAGGTGGCGTCGAACTGGGTGATGGGCGAGCTGCAGGCGCACCTCAATGCCGATGGGCTCTCCGCGGGCGGGACGCCGGTCACGCCCGAGCGCCTCGCCGCGCTGATCGCACTCGTCGTCGACGGCACGATCAACCAGACCGCCGCCAAGGAGGTCTTCGCCGTGCTGGTCGAGGATCCCCAGGCCACCGCGGCCGGCATCGTCGAGTCGCGCGATCTCGCGCAGGTCGGCGGCGACGACGCGCTGGGCGAGATCATCGACGCCGTGCTGGCCGCCCATCCCGATGAGGTAGAGGCCTTCAAGGGCGGCCGCGAGCAGGTGATCGGCTTCCTCGTCGGGCAGTGCATGAAGCAAAGCGGCGGCCGGGCAGACGCCAAGGCCCTGCAGGCGCTGCTGCGCGCCCGTCTGAGCGCGTAGCGCTGCGCCGAACCCCTCGCCGCGGGTACCATTCGCGCTCGTATCCACGGGAGAGCTCCTCATGCAGTCCGATCTCATCTGGTTCGATGGCGAACTCATCGACTACCACGACATGAAGGTCCATGTCCTCACGCACGCGCTGCACTACGGCTCGGGCGTCTTCGAGGGCATTCGCGCGTATGAGACCCCGCAGGGCACCGGCGTCTTCCACCTCGGCGATCACATCGCCCGCCTGCGTCGTTCCGCCGAGCAGTACTACATGACCATCCCGTATTCGGACGAGCACCTCTGCGAGGCCGTGCACGCGACGATCAAGGCCAATGAACTGCCGTCGTGCTACATCCGGCCGCTGGTCTTCCGCGGCGCCGGCGAGATGGGCGTCAATCCGCTCAACTGCCCGGTCCACACGATGATCGCGGTCTGGAAGTGGGGTGCCTACCTCGGCGACGAGGCGATCAAGAACGGCATCCGCTGCATGATCTCCTCCTGGCGCCGCATCGGCCCGAACATGATCCCGGCGACGGCGAAAGCCTCCGGCCAGTACCTCAACTCGCAGCTCGCCAAGGTCGAGGCGCTCAAGCACGGCTACGACGAGGCGATCCTGCTGAACGAGGCCGGACTGATCGCCGACGGCTCCGGCGAGAACGTCTTCGCTGTGATGAACGGCAAGCTCTACACGCCGCCGATCAGCGCGTCGTGCCTGCCCGGCATCACGCGCCATGCGGTGATGGAGATGGCGGCGACGATCGGCATCGAGACGGTGGAGCGCGAGCTCACCCGTGCCGAGCTCTACTTCGCCGACGAGGTGTTCCTGACCGGTACCGCCGCGGAGGTGACGCCCGTCGCGTCGCTGGACGACCATCACATCGGGAAGGGCCCGATCACGCAGCGGATCCAGGACATGTTCTTCGCGACGGTGCACGGCGAGCACGAGCTTTCGTCCACCTACCTCGAGTTCCCGAAGGGCGCGTGAGCCCGGACCGCGAGCCGATCCCGCTCGCGCAGCCGGATATCGGCCCGCGCGAGGAGGAGCTGGTCCTCGAGGTGCTGCGCTCCGGCATGCTCTCGCTCGGCCCGATGGGTCCGCGCTTCGAGCGCGCCTTCGCGGATTGGGTCGGCACGAAGCACGCAGCGGCGGTGTCGAGCGGGACCGCCGGTCTGCATCTCGGCCTGGTCCGAGCCGGCGTCGGCCCGGGCGACGAGGTCATAACGTCGCCGTTCTCGTTCATCTCCTCGGCCAACTGCGCACTGCACGCCGGTGCCGATGTGACATTCGCCGACATCGATCCCGTCACGTTCAACATCGATCCGGCCGCGCTCGAGGCCGCGATCACGCCGCGCACCAAGGCGATCGTGCCCGTGCACATCTTCGGGCTGCCGTGCGACATCGAGGCGATCTCGACGATCGCCCGCAAGCACGGCCTCGCGATCGTCGAGGACGGTGCGGAGGCGCTCGGCGCCGTGCGACAGGGTCGCAAGGTCGGCACCCACGGCTCGCCGACGATCTTCGCGTTCTATCCCAACAAGCAGATGACGACGGGGGAGGGCGGCATCGTCACGACTGACGATGACGACGTCTATGAGGACATCCTCAGCCTGCGAAATCAAGGGCGCGCCGATTCGGGCGCGTGGCTCGAGCACGATCGGCTCGGGTGGAACTACCGCATGGACGACCTCTCGGCGGCCGTCGGCTTGGCTCAGGTCGAGCGCCTCGACGAGATCCTCGGCAAGCGCGCAGACGTGGCAGATCGCTACGCGACGCTGCTCGCCGGCATTCCCGGCGTCGAGCTGCCGTGCACGATCGAGGGCGATACGCGCTCTTGGTTCGTGTACACCGTGCTGCTCGAGCCGCACGTGGATCGCAACGCGGTGATCG
>CAWUMZ010000144.1:0-4196 GCA_963923625.1 uncultured bacterium
GAGTGGTCTGCGCATGGGTTGGAGCCTACAAGTCTTCGGGGGTGCGAGGGAGGACGGTCCGGGCAAGAAAAAAGGGGGCGGCGGCGCGAGCCGCCGCCCCCTCGTTCCCGTTGTCCTAGCGGCGAGCCGCCGCCTTCTTCTTCGGCTTGGCGGCCGCCTTGTGCGGCGACACGGCCATGCGGTGCGGCAGCTTGACCAGGGAGAGCAGCTCGCCCTGGAAGTTGCGGCCGCGCTTCTTCATCAGCTGCGCGCGCAGCTTCTTGGTCTTTGCCTGGTCGATCTCGAGGGTCTTCGGATCGACGACGACGCCGTAGGCCTCGCGCGCCAGCTCGACCGTCGTGAAGTCGTCGAGGATGTCCTCGACGACCAGCTTCGGGTCGCGCTTGAGCGGGTTGCCGTAGCCGCCGCCGTTGGGCTCGATCAGCTGGATCGCGTCGCCGGCCTCGCACATGAGACCCGTGACCTTCGCCGGGATCTCCTCGAAGCCGCCGCCCGCCTTGTGGTGGCGCACCATCGCCGGCAGGCCGTCATAGCCGCCGAAGATGCCGCGCGGGGGATCGGTGTGGCGATCGCCCTCGCACGAGTACGCGCCCGGCTCGAGGAACCGGTTCGTGCGGACGATGCCGACGCCGCCGCGCCACTGGCCGGGCGCAGCCGGCTCGTCGCGCAGCTCGTAGCGCTCCGTCCGCATCGGGAAGCGCATGTCGAGCTCCTCGATCGGGTTGTTGCGCGTGTTGGCCATCAGGCAGTCGACGGAGTCCATGCCGTCGCGGCCCTTGCGACCGCCGTACGAGCCCTCGTTCACCTCGAGGTAGAGCCAGTACTCGCCCTTCTCCGGGATGAAGCCCGCGTACGAGCAGAAGTGGATCGCGGCCGAGTTGCCCGCCGTGACCAGATCCGGCACGACCTTCGACAGCGCCACGATCGTGTTGTCCACGACGCGCTGGCACTGGTTGAAGCGCGAGAAGCACGCGCGCGGGAAGTTCGGGTTGAAGATCGAGCCCTTCGGCGCGATCACGTCGACGCAGCGGAAGATGCCGTCGTTCTGCGGCACCGGCTCGTCGAGGCGATCCTGGTCGAGCAGGATCGTGCGGATCGCGAAGTACGCGGCGACCAGCAGCGACCCCTCGAACGGCACGTTGTAGCCCGTCGGAACCTCGGCGTTGGAGCCCGTCAGGTCGACCGTCACCTGGTCGCCCTTGACGATGATCTTCGTCTCGACCCGCAGACGCACGTCGCGGTTGCGGCCGTCGTCGTCGAGCCACGCCGTCGGCGCGACGTACTCGCCGTCGGGGAGCTTGCGGATCTCGTCGCGCAGGCGCTTCTCCGAGTAGTCCATCCAGTCGTACGCGGCCGACATGCACGTGTCGGCGCCGTACTTCTCGAGGAGGCGGTAGAAGCGGTCACGACCGAGGATGCAGGCCGCCTTCATGGCCTCCATGTCGCCGCGGTTCATCGTCTCGGTGCGGACGTTGTCGAACACCATCCGGTCGAGATCCTCGTTGAGCTCGCCGCCCTCGTACCACTTGAGGCCGTTGTAGATCTTCGACTCCGCGTACATGTCGAACGCGTCGGCGTTGATGCCCGGGTAGGAGCCGCCGACATCGGCGACGTGCGCCGTCACGGCCGCGAAGCCGATCAGCTCGCCCTTCCACAGGATCGGCACGGCCACCGCGATGTCGGGCGTGTGCGACGCGCCGAGGTACGGGTGGTTGTGGATGATGACGTCGTCTTCCTTCAGCTCGCTCTTGTCGATGCGATGGAGGAAGCCGCGGATGTACCACGGCAGCGAGCCGATGTGCATCGGCGTCGACTCGGACTCGCAGAGCTCGCGGCCCTCCGCGTCGAACAGGCCCGCGCCGAGATCCTCGGACTCGCGGATGATCGACGAGTAGGACATGCGGAACAGGACGCCCGCCATCTCCTGGGCGATGGCGTCGAACGCGCCGCCGAGGACGCGCAGTGTGATCGGATCGACCGGCACCCGCTTGCGGGTGGGCTTACCGGGGTTGATGCCGACTTCAGGCAGATCAGCCATTGGGAATGCCTCTTCTCTCGCAGGTGGGGGTCAGTGGCCGCTCTCAGCGGCCTTGGCCACTGCAGCGGAGTACTTGATGATCAGGTTGCCGTGCTTGTCGACCTCGGCCGAGTAGCCCGGGGGGACGACGCTCGTCGAGTCGAACTGGGTGATGATCGCCGGACCCTGGATCTTGTTGCCGGCGAGCAGCTCCGTGCGCTCGTAGAACTTCGTCTTGAACTTCGCGGGCTTGCCGTTCTTCTCGAACCACGCGTCGGCGGTCAGCTTCAGCGCGCCCTTCGGCGGCGTGGCCGTGCCCTTCTTCACGTTGACGGGCTTGAGGCCCGGCATCTGGCCGATCGCGCGGACGCGGATGTTCGCGATCTGCACGTCGACGTCCTCGAAGCGGCGCGAGAACTCCTTCTCGTGCGCGGCGTGGAACTCGTTCTTGACGGCCTTGATCCACTTGGCATCGATCGAGCCGCCGGCGGGGGCGTCGACGCGGAGCTCGTAGCCCTGGCCCTCGTAGCGGGCGTCGACGATGCGCTCCAGGCGGATGCGCTTCTTGTCGATCTTGTCGACGGCGAACTGGCGCATCGCCTCCTTCTCGAGCGCGGCGAACTGCTTCTCGAGGTTCATCGCGGCCTTCTTGTCGGTTCCGAGCTGCGAGCACATCACGTACGACGTCTTCGTGTACTCGTAGACCATGTCCGTCGTGAGCAGGCCGAGCGCCGCGGTGATGCCCGGGTAGTTCGGCACCAGCACGTGCTTGACGCCGACCTCGGGCGCGATGTGACTCGAGAACAGCGGACCGCCGCCGCCCTCGGCGACCAGCGCGAACTCACGCGGATCGAAGCCCTTGCGGACCGACGACTGCTCGATGGCGTCGACCATCGAGTGCACGAGCACCTTGAAGATGCCGAGCGCGGCCTCCTCGGTGCTGAGCTTCAGCGGCTTGGCGATCTTCGTCTCGACGGCCTTGCGGGCCAGGTCGACGCGGAGGTCCTTCTTGCCGCCGAGGAACAGCTCGGGGCGCAGCCAGCCGAGCGCGATGATCGCGTCGGTCGCCGTCGGCTCCGTGCCGCCCTGGTTGTACGCCGCCGGACCCGGCATGGCGCCGGCCGAGCGAGGGCCGACGCGGAAGATGCCGCCGGAGTCGACGTACGCGATCGAGCCGCCGCCGGCGCCGATCGTGTCGACGTCGACCATCGGGATCATCGCCTGGTACGGGCCGACCTTCGTGTCGAGCAGGTGCTTCATGCGCAGCTTGCCGTCCTGCGCGAGGCCGATGTCGGCGGAGGTGCCACCGACATCGAGGGTGATGACGTTGCGCTCACCCGCGACGCGACCGGCCCAGATGCCGCCGACGACGCCGGCGATCGGGCCCGACATCAGCAGGTTGACGGGGCGCTCGGAGGCCGCCTCGGGCGTCGCCACGCCGGCGGCGCTGGTCATCAGCTGGATGCCGGTCTTGACGCCCATCTTGCGGAGCTCGGCATCGAAGCGGCGCACGTAGTTCGAGACCTTCGGACCGACGAACGCGTTGAGCGCCACCGTCGAGAAGCGCTCGTACTCGCGGTACTGCGGGATCACCTCGGAGGAGACCGAGATGTACGCCTCGGGGAACTCCTCGCGCACGATCGCGGCGACGCGCTTCTCATGCTCGTCGTTGAGGAACGAGAAGAGGAGGCAGACGGCGACGGAGTCGACCTGGGCCTTCTTCAGCTTGCGCACCTGGGCGCGCACCTCGCGGTCGTCCAGCGGGATCTGGACGGAGCCGTCGGCGAGGATGCGCTCGTTGACCGTCAGGCGGTTGCGGCGACGCGCGATCGGGAACGCCTGCCACGGCAGGTTCTGCCACAGCGAGAAGTTCATCGGCTTCTTGTGGCGCGCGATGTGGATGATGTCGCGATAGCCCTTCGTCGTGATCATGCCGACGTTGGCGCCGTTGTGCTCGATCACGATGTTGGTCGCCACGGTCGTGCCGTGGAAGACCTGATCGAGCTCCGACGGCTTGATGCCGGCCATCTGGCACAGCGTCGAAATGCCGTCGACGGTCGCGATGGAGGGATCCGCCGGCGTCGACGGCGTCTTGTGCACCAGCACGGTTCCCTTCTCATCATCGACGTAGATCAGGTCGGTGAACGTTCCCCCGACGTCGACTCCGATGCGCTTCATC
>CAWUMZ010000145.1:0-4170 GCA_963923625.1 uncultured bacterium
TCCGTATCCCGCATGTCGCCGGGTCGTCCATGGAAGCCGAAATCCGCCACCTCCTGCCCGCCTACGCCGCCGGCTCGCTCGATCCGAGTACGTCCGCTCGCGTCGAGCAGGCGCTGCAGGGCTCGCCCGCGCTGCTCGCCGAGGCGATGGAGCTGCTGCTCGTCAATGAGCACCTGCTGGCGGTACGCGCCACGCTGGACGCGCCGCCGTCCGACGTCGCGACGGCCTAGCGGGGACCGCTCCGCGCGCCAGCGGGATACACTCGTCCCGTCTGCGCGTCACGTGCGTGACTCCGTCCCGGAAAGGCCCGCCGATGTCCACCGCCGCCCCCACGAGCCCGCCGCCGTCGCTCGGCAAGGCGCTCCTGCGCCGCTCCGCCATCGCGCTCGCGCTGCTCGTGATGATGCTCGTGCCGATGGTCGTTCTGCTCGAGATCACGGGGCAGCCCGCCGCGACCTACTCGGCGATGGGCACGCTGATCGGCATCGTCGCGGTCATGGCCGGCGGCGTGCGGATCGGCCTGCTCACCGTGATCGTCGCCGCGCTGCTCGCGCCGCTCGCGATCGTGGCCGGCCTCTCGCCGCTGACCGGCGCGGCGCTGATGGCGCTGATGACGCTGATGATCGGGCGCATGTCGCGCTTCGGCCTGCACAAGGCCGTGCTGCTCGTGCCGATCTTCATCGCCTGGCCGATGCTCGCGCCGGTGCCGTGGCTGCCGCTCGACGCGCTCGACCGCATCAACGCGCTGATGGGGAGGCACGGCATGACGCTCGCCGACGCGCTCAACCACGTGAAGCACGGGTCGCACCCGACGACGACCGCTTCGGGTCCGCTGAAGCGCATCCTCGGCCACGCGCTGATGGAGCAGCGCTTCGACACCACGTACCTGACGTGGATCCTCGTGGTGTTCCTCGTCGGCGGGCTCGTGCCGGTGCTGATCCTGCCGTTCGCACTGCGAAAGGTGAAGCTGCCCGCGCCCGTGACGCATACGCGGGCGGAGTCGCTCCCGTACACGATCGCGATCACGGTGCTCGCGACGGTCGCGACGTACTGGTTCCTCGATCATCCGAAGCAGACCGGGGGCTCATTCTTGATCGCGACGATCCTCGTGCTGATGCAGGTCGAGGGCAACGTCGAGTGGCGTCTCACGCTCCAGCGCGTCCTCGGCACCCTCGTCGGGGTCGTCGCCTTCGTGGCGGCGACGAATGTCGTCGGGGGCACATCCTTCACCGAGGTCGTCGGCCTGCCGTTCCCGCTGCGCATGTACGCGATCGGGATGATCTTCGGCGCGCTCGCGATCGTCGCGAAGTTCGGCAAGCGCCAGTGGATCTACTTCATCCTGATCGTGCCGGCGGCCGCGTCGCTGAACGCGTTCACCTTCCAGCAGGCGGCCGACCTCGGCGAGCAGCGACTCGTCGACAACGTCGTCGGGGCGGTGCTCGTGATCGCCGCGACGCTGATCGCCCTCGGCGCGGGACGGCTCGCCGCGAAGCGCGGCATCGGCGCCCCGCCGTCCGACCCCGCGGGCTCGGCGTCGGCGTAGGACGCCGGAGAGTCGGACCTCGGCCTACGCGGCCAGGCCGAGCGCGAGGCCGTGCAGGATGTCGCGCTCCGACGCGATGTACGCGTCGGCGTGCAGCGCGTCGAGGACGGCGAGCAGCACGAGCGCGCCGCCGATGATCAGCGGCGCGCGCCCGATCTCGATCGCGGGGCACCGTGCTCGGCGCTCGTCGGCCGTCAGCGGCGCGAGCTTGGCGATCCACGTGGCGACGGCATCGCGGCTCACGCGCACGCCGTGGATGCGCTCCGAGTCGTAGCCCGGCAGGCCGAGCTCGATCGCGGCGAGCGTCGTGGCGGTGCCGGCGACGGCGATCGGGTCGGATTCGACGGGCACGAGCAGGTCGGGGGAGACGTGCCGGTCGATCAGGCTGTCGATCTCCTCGCGCGCGACGGTCAGCTCAGCGGGGCCGACGGCGTTCTCGTTGAGCCAGCGCTCCGTCATGCGCACGCACCCGGCCTGCAGCGAGGTCGCACCGAGCACCTCGGTGCCGCGGCCGACGACGATCTCGGTCGAGCCGCCGCCGACGTCGATGACGGCCATCTTGCCCTCGCTCGGCTGCGCGGAGGTGACGCCGCGGAACGTCGCCCGCGCCTCCTCGTCGCCCGACAGCGTGCGGGCGGGGATGCCGAGGTCGCGCGACAGGCTGTGCATGAACGCCTCGCCGTTGGCGGCATCGCGCACGGCGCTCGTCGCGCTCGCGAAGATGACGTCGCAGTTGAGCTCGCGCGCCCGTTCGACGTAGCCCGTCACCGCCTTGCGCGTGCGGCCCATCGCGGTCTCCGACAGTCGGCCGTCGCGATCAACGTGCGCGCCGAGGCGCGTGATCGTGAGCAGGCGCTCGAGCTCGCGGATCTCGCCGCCGTCCACGTCGGCGAGCAGGATCCTCGTGGAGTTCGTGCCCATGTCGATGACGCCGACGCGCATGCCGACAGGGTACGCGGGGGCGTCCGCCGCTGCCCTCGCGAGCGTCTCGCGGAGGACGCTGGAGCGTGGGATGTGCTTCACTCACCGCAGTGGCGTGCGCGCTCCTCGCTCCGCCGTCGTCGAAAGGCCCGTCGTCATGAATGCCCGTTTTCGGATTCGCCTGCTGCTTCCGCTCCTCCTGCTCGCCATCGCGGCGGCCTCGGCGCAGGCGGCACCGGTATCCGACACGGGTTGGATCGCGCCGTACGCGGGGACGCCGCGGTATCTCGGCGCAGCACCGACGCAGGTCGCCGCGGCGCGCCAGCTGCACGCGCCGCTCGGCCTCAAGCGCGCGGACCGGCTCGCGGCGCGCCTCGGCTTCCGCAAGAGCAAGGCGATGTCGCCGGCGCAGGCCGCCCTGTTCCTGTCCGGTGAGGGCAGCGGCGGCGGCACCGCGCTCGCGCGCAACTCGGTCCAGCTGATCAACGCGTGCGCGCAGTACCTCACGAACTCGTCGGATTCGCCGCAGACCCGTGTCATCAACGGCGTGCCGACGCGCATCGTGCTCGGCAGCTACGGCCTTGTCGTCAACCCGGATGGCATGCTCGAGAGCCCGTCGAACACCACGGCGCCGTGCCGTCAGGTCAACTGGGTGCTCGCGCCCATCGCGGTCTGCAGTGCGCCGGATCTGGACCCGCCGTCCGACGTCATCTGCGGCTACATGGGCAAGTGGATGCGGGCCAACGGCGCGGTCGACACGCTGCGCGAGCTGTACCGCTCGCCGTATCCCCGCGAGGGCGCGATGGGCGCCAAGTCGCAGGACCTCTCCGGCGTCGCGCAGCTCGTGCCGAACACGAAGAGCTCGGGCTCGAGCATGGTCGGGATGTCGATGATCCCCTCGATCTGGTTCGCGAACTTCCTGCTGCTGTACGCGCTCAACCCGCACATGGCGGCGAAGCTCCCCGCGTACTGGCAGCCGATCCCGGCGAACGTGGAGCAGGCGATCACCGCGTCGCCGACCGGCCAGGTGTCGTACGCCGAGTACCAGAGCTCTCTCAAGTAGGCCGGACGGGTGGCGTGCACCCGTTCGCGGCCTTGCGCTAGACTGCGACTCACGACGCGGGGTGGAGCAGTCTGGTAGCTCGTCGGGCTCATAACCCGAAGGTCGCAGGTTCGAATCCTGCCCCCGCTACTCGCAGAGGGCCGCGAGACATCCCGCCGGGTGTCGCGCGGCCTTCGTCGTTTCAGTCGTTGATGATCGTCGCGTCGGGATCTGCCAGCAGGGCGGTGAGGCGCTCGCTCCAGGCCTGGCGATCCTCCGGGCTCAGGCGCGGCCAGTCGGCGATCTCGCGGACGATGCGCAGCCCGTCGCGCGAGCGGTAGGAGCGGGTCGGGTTGCCGGGGAAGCGCTTGTCCGTGACGTTCGGGTCGTCCTCCATCGGGCCGGTCGTCTCGACCTCGTACACGCGTCCGATCCCGCCGGTGAGCACTTCGGCGAGCTCGGCAGCGAGGCCGGCACCGGCGACCGTGGCGGTGAAGTACACATGGTTCATGACGATCTCGGGGCGGTAGTTCGACGGGCGGCCCGCCGTCAGCAGCGCGTCCGGCGGCAGGGCCGCGGTGGTGCCGTGGAAGAACGGGCCGGTCTCGTCGGGGTTCGCGGTCGTGCCGAAGGTGGCGTCGATCATGACGACATTGTCCCGCAG
>CAWUMZ010000146.1:0-4156 GCA_963923625.1 uncultured bacterium
GGCTGCTGCGTGGAGATCTCGACCGCGGGCATCCGCAAGGCCGCGAAGGAGATCTACCCGGGACCGTCGCTGCTCGAGCGCTTCTGCGCACGCGGCGTGCCGGTCGTCCTCTCGTCCGACGCGCATGAGCCCGAGAACGTGGGGTTCGCGTTCGATCGCGCGGTGCAGGCCGCCCGCGATGCCGGCTACACCGAGGTGATGGAGATCAAGGGCCGCGACCGTCGGGCGGTGCCCATTGGCTGACCTCCGCGTCGGCACGGCGGTCGACGCGCACCGCCTCGTGACAGGGCGCCCGCTCGTCCTGGGCGGCGTCGCGATTCCGCACGACCTCGGTCTCGAGGGGCACTCCGACGCCGATGTCGTGTGCCACGTCCTCACCGATGCCCTGCTCGGCGCGACGGGCCTCGGCGACATCGGCCGCATGTTCCCGGGCACGGACGAGTGGAAGGACGCCGCCTCGATCGACCTGCTGCGCCTCGCCTGCGAGCGCATCGCGGCCGACGGCTGGCGGCTCGTCAACGCGGACTGCATGGTGGTCGCGATGCAGCCCCGCATCGCGCCGCACGTCGACGCCATGCGCACCGCGTGCGCCGCTGCGCTGCAGTCGACGCCCGACCGCGTCTCGATTCGCGCCACCGGCACGGACGGCCTCGGCTTCACGGGGCGCGGAGAGGGCATCGCGGCGCAGGCCGTCGTGCTCGTCGAGCGCCCCTGACGCCGCGGATCAGACCTGCTCGGCCGCGCCCTTGGGGACGGGCGGCAGCGTGAAGCCGCCCATCTCCTCGAGCCGCGCGATGCGTTCCTGAAGCGGGGGATGCGTGTCGAACAGACCCGACAGCCCCGACTTGAGTCCCGCGTTGTCGCGCAGCGGCGACTCGATCCACATGTGCGCCGTGGCGCGGTTGACCTTGCGCAGCGGACGCTGATCGCTCCCGAGCTTCCACAAGGCACGGGCCAGTCCCTCGGGATCGCCGGTCAGCTCTGCCGCGGTCGCGTCGGCGAGGTACTCGCGGCGGCGTGACAGCGACATCTGCAGCAGCGCGGCGCCGATCGGCGCGAGGATGATCGCCGCGATGGCGACGATCGCGCCGAGCGGGTTGTTGTCATTGCTGTTGCGATTGCCGCCGAAGAACAGCGACCACATCAGCATGTCGGCGACCATCGTGATCACGCCGACCATCACGGCCGCCAGGGTCATCAGGCGCACGTCGCGGTTGCGCACGTGCGCCATCTCATGGGCCATCACCCCCTCGAGCTCGCGCTTGTCGAGCAGCTGGAGGATCCCCGTCGTCGCCGCGACGTAGGCCTTGTCGGGCGTGCGGCCGGCGGCGAAGGCGTTCGGCGCGGGGTCGTCGATGATGTAGATGTCCGGCGTCTTCGTCAGGCCGGCGGCGATCGTCGCGTTCTCGACGGCGTTGAACAGCTCGGGTGCGTCGGCCTTCTCGATCTTGTGCGCCCCCGCGGTCGCCGCCACGATCGACCCCGCGGCCACGTAGCCGAAGATCGCGTAGCCGATCGCGACCATCAGCATCACGAGCCCCCAGCCGGAGCCGAACACGACGCGGACGGCGGCGACGATCAGCGCCATCAGCACGAAGAACAGGACCATCACGAGGAGGGTCCGCATACGCGCCGAGCGGATCTGCTGCTGCAGGGTCACGCGCTCAGGTCCACCTTGACCAGCTGGCGGTCGGCGTCGTCGTCGAGCCGGTAGAACTCGGCGGGATGGTGGCCGAGGGCGCTTGCGATCAGCGATGTGGGGATCGTCTGCTGCTTCGTGTTGTAGCTGCGCACCGTGGCGTTGTAGTACCGGCGGGCGGCCGCGATCTTGTCCTCGGTATCCGACAGCTCGGTCTGGAGCTGGGTGAACGATTCCACGGCGCGCAGCTGGGGATACGCCTCGGCGATCGCGAACAGCTTCCCGACGGCCTGCTGCATCTCGCCGTCGGCGGCGGCCTTCTCGTCGAGCGTCGAGGCGCCGAGCGCCTTGGCGCGCGCTGCGGAGACGCTCTCGAAGGCCGCGGTCTCGTGCGTCGCGTAGCCCTTGACGGCCTCGACGAGGTTGGGGATCAGGTCGGCGCGGCGCTTCAGCTGCACGTCGATCGACGAGAGGCCCTGCGCAACCTCGTTGCGCAGGCGCACCAGCCCGTTGAAGGCGAGGATGAACCACAGGCCGATCAGGATGATCAGCGCGACGATCAGGATCAGGACGATGGTCAACGGCGTGTCCTCGGTGAAGGGTCGGGGGCGTCGGCGACGCCCGTCTCCCACAGCGTATATCGGCCGTGCGCGGCCGGCTCTCAGGCAGGCAGGGAGAGGAGCCCGTCGCGCTGCTCGGCCAGGCCGTCCGCGATCAGCGACGCCGCGATCTCGGCGTCGCAGTCGTCGATCGCGACGGGCGCCTCGCGCAGCCGGTCGAGCAGCCTGCCGCGTGCCTGGCGTCGCGATCCCTCGAAGCGGCTCTGCTTCCGCTGCGGCTCGTACCGTCGGCCGCGACTCGGACAGGCCTCTGCGAGCGGACACGCGTCGCAGCGCGGGATGCGCGCGAGGCAGAGCGTCGCGCCGAGATCGAACAGCGCCTGGGTGAGATCGTGCCCCTTGCCCGCTGGCGGCTCGATCGAGGTTGCGCCAAGCGCGCGCTCGAGGATGCGCTGCACGTTGACGTCCAGGGGCACGACGTCGTGGTCGAGCGCGAGCGCGCAGACCGCCGCCGCCGTGTACGGCCCGACGCCGGGCAGCGCGCGCCAGCCGGCCTGGTCCTGCGGGATGCCGTGCTCGGCGAGCAGCCGCGCGGCCTCGTGCAGCGCCACGGCGCGCCGGTTGTAGCCGAGCCCCTGCCACGCGGCGATCACGTCCGCGCGCGGGGCGGCGGCGAGATCCGCGGCCGTCGGCCAGCGTTCGAGCCAGTCCGTCCAGCGCTCGATCACGCGCTCGACCTGCGTCTGCTGGAGCATCACCTCGCTGACGAGGATCGCGTAGGGGTCGCGGGTGCGCCGCCACGGCAGGTCGCGTCCGTGCTCCGCGTACCAGGCGAGCACGAGCTCGGCGAGGCGGTCGGCGGTCAGCATCAGCGGCGCACGTCGAGCACGGGCTCGCCGAGGGCGGACTCGTCGACGTCGATGCCGAGGCCGGGGCCGGTCGGCGGCGCCTGCGCACCATCGATCGCCGCGGGCAGGCCACGGCCGTTGTCGACGGTCCACCAGCGCTGGAAGTCGACCGTGTGACAGCGCAGCGGTGCGGGCACGCCGACGCCGAGGTGCACGAATGCCGCTGTCCCGATCGACGCACCGCCGATCGCCTCGATCGTGACCGTCAGGCCGAGCGCGACGGCCTCGTCGCGGATCGCGCGCGCCGGGGTGATGCCGCCGACGCGTCCGAGCTTGATCGTGACGCCGTCGGCGCGCGCCTCGCGCACGGCCCGGCGCAGGTCCTCGGCGGTGGTGATCGACTCGTCGAGGACGAGCGGGTGCGGGGAGTCGTCGCGGAGGGCGGCGCACTCCTCGAGCGTCGCGCACGGCTGCTCGAGCGTGTAGCCGAGATCCGCGGTCGCGGAGAGGAATACGCGGGCGCGCTCGACGTCGAAGCCGCCGTTGGCGTCGGCGAACAGCACCGTGCCCGGTGGCACGTGGTCGTGCACGCGTCGCAGGCGGGTGGCGTCGGCCACGGGGTCGCCGCCGACCTTCACCTGCAGGCGACGGTAGCCCGCGGCGAGCAGCTCGTCGGCGAGCTCGGCCGCTGCGTCGTCGGTGCCGCCGGCGGTGACGACGTCGTAGAGCGGCACGGCGTCAGCGCCCGCCCCGCCGGTGAGTGCGCAGAGCGGTACGCCGCGCGCCTTGCCGGCGGCATCCCACGCCGCGATGTCGATGGCCGTCTTGATGTACGCCTGTCCGCGCAGGACGTCGTCCATGGCAGCGGCGATCACCTGTGGATCGGTCGCGTCGAGCCCGAGCAGGGCGGGGGCGAGGAAGCCGGTACCCGCCGGGACCCCGTCGGGAAACGCCTCCGAGTAGCGGCCGTCGAGCATCGCCACCTCGCCGTAGCCGGTGATGCCCGCGTCGTCCTCGAGCGCGACGACGAAGGACGTCTCGCCCGGCGCGGAGCCGTAGTGCATCGCGTAGCCGCCACGGCGAAACGGGTGGAACTGGCGGTGCAGTCG
>CAWUMZ010000147.1:0-4136 GCA_963923625.1 uncultured bacterium
GATGCCGCTCAGCAGGTGGAAGCCCTCGACCTCGAGCGCCTTCGCCGCCTTGCGCACGCGCTTCGCGTTGGCCAGCGTCTCGGCGGGATCGAGGCCGATGCCCATGCCGACCGCCTTCGAGTGGTCGGTGACCGCGTAGTACGAGAGTCCCCGCGCCATCGCGGCCTGCGCCATCTCGGTCGGCGTCGCCTTGCCGTCGGACGCGTCGGAGTGCCCGTGCAGGTCGCCCTTGAGGTCCTTCAGCTCGACCAGCTTCGGCAGCGTGCCGTCGGCCGCGGCCTCGAGCTCGCCCTGGTTCTCGCGAAGCTCCGGCGGGATCCACGCGAGTCCCAGCCGCCCGTACACGTCGGCCTCCTTCGCGCACGGCTCGGGCTCGCCGCCGTCGAGCGGCGCGAAGCCGTGCTCCGAAAGGCTCAGGCCCTGGTCGCGGGCGCGCTCGCGCAGCGCCACGTTATGCGCCTTCGAGCCGGTGAAGTGCTGGAGCAGCGAGCCCCACTGCGACGGGTGGATGACGCGCAGATCGACCTGCATGCCGTCGTGCAGCACGACCGACGCCTTGGCGTCGCCGAGCGCGATCACCTCCTGCACGCCCGGGTGCTCGGCGAAGCGCTGCAGGAGCGGCGCCGGATCGTCGGACGAGGCGACGAGGTCGACGTCGCCGACGACCTCCTTGCGCCGGCGCAGCGAGCCCGCGATCTCCGCCTCGCGGCAGCCCGGCTCGGCGCGCAGCGCCTCGACCAGCATCTCCGCGCGATCGAGCGCGTGGTCGAGCAGGATCACGTGCTTGCGCGGACCGCCGCCGGCGTTGAGCGCGTCGAGGATCGTCTGCTCCTTCTTCGCGCCGAGGCCCTTCAGCTCGCGCAGCTGGCCCGCCTCGCAGGCGGCCTTGAGCGCGGCGGGCGAATCGATGCCCAGCTCGGCGTGCAGGCGCTTCGCGGTCTTCGGACCGACGCCGGGTACGGCCATCATCTCGACGAGCCCGTCCGGGTACTTCTCGCGCAGCTTCTCGAGCGCCTGCAGCGTCCCGGTCGCGCGATACTCGTCCACCTTCGCGGCGATCGTCGCGCCGACGCCGGGCAGCTCGGTGAGCCGCCCCTCCTCCGCCATGCGGTCGACCGACTCGGCCGTCGTGCGGAACTGGTCGGCTGCCCGGCGGTACGCGATCACCTTGTGGACGATCGCGCCGTCGAGCTCCGACAGGCTCGCGAGGAGGTCGAAAAGATCCGCGACCTCGCCGTTCTTCACCGCCATGCCCGACTCCGCCTCTGCATGGCGGCAACGTCGCACACGCGCAGGACGCGCGCAAGCGGCAGGCGGGTGCGGCTGCCGCTCAGGAACGTGCGGCATGATCCGTCGGGATGAGCACCGCCGTCACCGAGCGATTCGTCGTCTGCCTGCCGACGTACAACGAGCGCGAGAACCTCGAGCGGATGATCGAGGCGATCGGCGCCGCGCGCGAGCGCGCGACGATCCCCGGCGACGTGCTCGTGATCGACGACGGCTCGCCCGACGGCACCGGCGAGATCGCCGACCGCCTGGCGACCGAGCACGACTGGGTGCACGTGCTGCACCGCACCGCCAAGGAGGGCCTCGGCCGCGCGTACCTCGCCGGCTTCCGCTGGGCGCTCGAGCGCGACTACGCCTACGTCTGCGAGATGGACTGCGACTTCTCGCACGACCCCGCCCGCCTGCCCGATCTCGTCGCAACGGCGCAGTCCGGTGCCGACCTCGTGATCGGCTCGCGCTACACCCGCGGCGGCGGCGTCCGCGACTGGTCGCTGGCCCGCCGCGTGATCTCGCGCGGAGGCTGCCTCTACGCGCAGGCGTTCCTCCAGCTCGGCGTGCAGGACCTGACCGGCGGCTTCAAGTGCTTCCGCCGCGCCGTGCTCGAGGCGATCGACCTCGACGACGTCACCGCGGAGGGTTACGCCTTCCAGATCGAGATGACGTACCGCACGTCGCTGCTGGGCTTCCGCATCCAGGAGGTGCCGATCACCTTCACGGATCGAGTCGCCGGCGGCTCGAAGATGTCGCGGCGCATCGTGGCCGAGGCATCCTGGCGCGTGCCTTCGCTCCGCGTCCGCGCGCTGCGGCACGAGCTGCCGAAGCGCTGAGAGCCGGCTTACGGCTCAGCCGCAGCTCACACGTGCTCGGTGATTTATCGTGAGGCCGTGCGCAGGGGAACGCTGATCGGAGTCATCGCGGTGACCGTCGTGGCCGTCGCGGCGATCATCGGCGTCCTGGGCGCCCGCGCCTACGCGCAGCGTCCCGTCGTCGAGTCGGTCTCGCCCGCGCCGGGCGCCGCCGCCAACGGCACCACCCCGATCCGCATCGTGCTCAACTCACCCGACGCGGTCAAGACGGCGACGATCGCCATCGACGGCAAGGACGTCTCGGCGACCGCGACGCGCACCGCCGGCGGCTACGAGCTGCCCATGCCGAAGTTGATCGACGGCCCGCACCGTGTCACCGTCGACATCGCCTCGTCCGACATGCTCGGCGATGCATCGTCGTACGCCTGGACCTTCACCTCCGACGGCACGGCACCGACGCTCGCGACGACGAGCACCGACGGCTGGCGCGCCACCGCGTCGTTCGCCGGCGTCACCGACCCGAACGCGACCGTCACCGCCGAGTGGACCGGCGGCTCGGCCGAGGTGCAGGCCGACGCCAAGGGGCGCTTCACGCTCGTGCCCGGCGTCGCCGACGGCGCCACGCCGATCACCCTCGTGGCGAGCGACGCCGCTGGCAACGTCACCCGCCAGGTGCACATGCTCAAGGTCGACGGCGCGCGACCGACGGTCAAGCTCGGCGGCGTCGACGGCTGGGTGCGCGACACGAACCGCCCGAAGGTCTACGCCTTCGTCACCTCCGCCAGCCCGACGAAGCTCGTGGCGAAGGTCAACGGCCAGGACGCGCAGGTCAAGCCGATGTCCGTGGGGTACACGATCGAGACCAGCAACCTCCCGCAGGGCACCAACGAGGTGAGCCTGTACATCACGAACGCGCTCGGCAAGACGACGACGCGCACGATGAAGATCAACGTCGACTCGACCGAGAAGCTGACGAACGACCTGACCCTGATGCCCGGCGCACGCGGCGCCGACGTCGCCCGCCTGACGCGGCGCCTCAAGGTCGCGCGCTTCTGGAAGGGCAAGCCGAGCTGGACGTACAACGCCAAGGTCGTCGCGGCCGTGAAGGCCTTCCAGCGGAAGTCGAAGCTGCCCGAGGACGGCATCGCCCGGCCGGAGCTGCTGGCGCGAACCGCCGGCAAGATCGTGGTGATCGAGCACCTCTTCAAGCTCAACCTGTACATCGACGGCAAGCTCTTCAAGCAGTACCCCGTCGCCGTCGGGCAGTCCGCGTATCCCACGCCGACCGGCGACTACGTGGTCACGGAGAAGATCGAGAACCCGACGTGGACGCCGCCGAACTCGCCGTGGGCCGCCGGCCTCGAGCCGGTGCCGCCGGGCTCGAACAATCCGCTCGGCACGCGCTGGATCGGCACCTCCGCCCCGCTCGTCGGCATCCACGGCACGCCGCAGGACTGGTCGATCGGATCCGCGGCCTCGCACGGCTGCGTCCGCATGCACATCTCCGACGTGGAGGACCTCTACCCTCACGTGACGGTCGGCATGCCGATCGAGATCAAGCCGTAGGCGCCGCGTGACGCAAAGGGGCCAGACCCCTATGCGTCACATCAACACCCACGATGTGCCGTGTTCGCTGTGGTGACGCATAGGGGTCTGGCCCCTTTGCGTCACGCGGGTCGGTTACGCCAGGTGATCCCACCCGCGCAGCGCCTCGTCGGCGCCCGCGCCGGTGAAACGCACGCCGGCCGGCCCATCGGCGACGCGGCCGATCACCGTCAGCGGCACGCCGCACGTGCCGACCGCATCCGGGGGCATGGCGACGACGAGCTCGTAGTCCTCCCCGCCGGTGGCGGCGTAGGCGCCTGGTACTCGGCGCAGCGTCTCGCTGATGAGACGCACGTCCTCGTGAAGCGGCAGCGCGTCGAGGTCGATCTCCAGCGACACACCGCTGCGCGCGGCGAGTCGCGGCAGGTCGGTCGCCAGCCCGTCGGAGACGTCCATCATCGCGTGCACATGCGGAGCGAGCAGCGCGCCGTCGACGAG
>CAWUMZ010000148.1:0-4111 GCA_963923625.1 uncultured bacterium
CAGAAGGGCGTGCCCGATCGGCTGCAGGCGCGCGTCGGCATCTCCGGTCGGATGATCGCCGTCTGCGCGATCTCGGGTGGCGGCGCGATCGGCTCGTTCCTCGCCGACGCGATCGGCGTGCGCGGCGTCTTCATCGTCTCCGGCCTCGGTGTCGCCGTGGCGGTGATCCTCACGATCCCGCGCATCTTGCGGCTCGACCGGCCCGACAAGGAGCCGACGATCGAGCTGCCGCGTCGTTAGCCGAGCAGCTCGCGGATCGCCGCGACGAGACCGTCGAGATCGTGCTCGTCGGCCTCGGCGGCGATGCCGACGCCGAGCTCGCGCATCGCGGCGCTGGTGATCGGGCCGATCGACACGCCGGGGAGGTCCTCGAGGTCGGCAGCGGGGAACGCCTCGGCGAACGCGCGGACGGTGGAGGCCGAGGTGAAGGTGACGCAATCGGCGCGCAGGAGGTCGTCACCATCGGGCACGGCGTACTCGGTGCGGTAGAGCGCGGCGATCTCGACGGTCGCGCCGGCATTGGTGAGGCCGTCGGGCAGCAGGTCACGGGCCTCTTCGGCGCGGGCGATCAGCACGCGCTTCCCGGCCACCCGATCCTGGAGCGTCTCGAGCAGCGCCTCGGCGACCGCGCGCTCGGAGACGACGTCGGCGACGATCCCGATCTCGCGCAGCGCAGCCGCGGTGCCGGGGCCGATCGCCGCGACCTCGACGCCGTGGAGCGCTCGGGCGTCGCCGCCGATCGCGGCGAGCAGCAGCGCGGGCGTGTTCGGGCTCGTCACGACGATCAGGTCGAAGGCGCTCGCGTCGATCGGCGCGACGTCGAGCGGGACGGTGCGGATCGTCGGCGCGCTGATCACCTTCGCGCCGAGATCGACCAGCCGGCGCGTGAGGCCATCGGCCTGCGCGCGGGCGCGCGTCACGGCGACGACGCGGCCGGCCAGCGGCAGGCGCTCCGACCAGCCCATCAGCTCGCGGACGGACACGACCTCGCCGACGACGGTGACGGCCGGCGACTTCACGCCCTGCTCCTCCGCGATCGCCGCGATCGTGCCGAGCGTGCCGGTGGTGACGCGCTGCGTCGGCAGCGTGCCGCGCTCGACGATGCCGACCGGCGTGTCGGCCGACCGGCCGCCCGCGATCAGCGCGTCGGCGATGCGGCCGAGTCGGCCGACGCCCATCAGCAGCACGAGCGTGCCGCCGGCCTTGGCGAGCGCGTTCCAGTCGGTCTGCGTCTCGGGCTTCGCGGGGTCCTCATGGCCGGTGACGATCGTGAGGTGCGTCGACATGCCGCGGTGCGTGACGGGGATGCCGCCCGCCGACGGCGCGGCGATCGAGCTCGAGATGCCGGGCACGACCTCGTAGTCGACGCCCGCGGCGTGGAGCGCCTCGGCCTCCTCGGAGCCGCGCCCGAAGACGAACGGGTCACCGCCCTTGAGGCGCACGACCATCGCTCCCGTCAGGCCATGCTCGACGAGGCAGGCGTTCGTCTCCTCCTGCGTCATCGCGACCTTCCCCGGCGCCTTGCCGGCGTCGATCAGCAGGCAGCCGGGCTTCGCCTCGAGCGGCAGCTGATCGCCCGCCAGGCGATCGAGCACGAGCACGTCGGCGCGCCGCACGAGGTCGAGGCCACGGACGGTGATGAGCCCGGGATCGCCGGGGCCGGCGCCGACGAGGTAGACGGTCACGCCCCGCCCTCCGCGAGCAGCTCGGCACCGCCGTCCTGCAGCAGGCGGTCGACGATCGTGTCGACCAGCGCGTGCGGGTCGTCGCCGTCGGCCTCGTGGCGGATCACGTGGATGCCGTCGGGAGAGCCGACCCAGCCGATCAATCGCCAGCCGGCGCCGTGGCGATGCGCGTGCGCGGCGACGGGCACACGGCAGCCTCCGCCGAGCCGGCGCGTGACGGCGCGCTCGGCCGTGACGGCGCGGCGCGTATCCAGATGGTCGACGGCGACGACGAGTCCGCCGTCGCCGACGCGCGTCTGCAGCGCGATCGCGCCTTGGCCGGACTCGGGCACGATCGTCTCGACGGGGAAGCGGAAGCCGATCTCGTGCTCGAGGCCGACGCGGTCGAGGCCGCAGGCCGCGAGGATGACGCCGTCGAGATCGCTCGTGGCGCGATGGTCGAGACGGGTCTGCACGTTGCCGCGGATCGGCACCATCGTCAGGTCGGGACGCGCCGCGCGCAGCGCCGCCGTCCGGCGCAACGACGATGTGCCGACGCGCGCGCCGACCGGGATGTCGCCGAACGACCGCGCCTCGCCGCACCACGCGTCGCGCGGATCGGCGCGCTCCAGGAACGCGGACAGCTCGAGCCCCTCGGGCTGATCGCCCGTCAGATCCTTCGACGAGTGCACAGCGACATCGATCTCGCCGGCCAGGAGCGCCTCCTCGAGCGCCGATGCGAAGGCGCCGGGCCCGAGCTCGCCGAGCGGCGTCGACTGCGCGGCATCGCCCCGTGTCGACACGATCACGAGCTCGGCCTCCACGCCCTCCGCGGTCAGCGCCGCAGCGGCCAGCCTGGCCTGTGCCTGCGCCAGCGGGGAGCCTCGCGTGCCGAGGCGGACGATGCTCATGCGTCCGGCGTGCTCGCGGTCTGCGCCGCCTCGAGCTCGTCGAGCGTCTTCTCGAGGCGATTGAGCTTGCGGCCGATGATCCCGACGTACGCGAGGATCACGATCCAGACGAGCAGGTACGCCGCGGCGACCCAGGGCACGGCCTCGCGCAGCGTCATGCGTCCTCACCTCGCGCCATGCGCTGCAGCTGCAGCACGCGGGCGGCCGCGCGCTTGCCGCGCAGCTCGACGGAGATCAGCAGGACCATCAGGCTCAGCATGGCAGCCAAGCCGACGACGAACGTCAGCAGGAACGAGCCAGGCATCGCGGCGCCGCTGGTCGTGAAGACCGTGGGGTGGATCAGCGTCTGCGCGATGCGCACGGCGAGGAACGACATCGGGATCAGGCCGACGCCGAGCAGCGCGAAGACGGCCGACGCGGAACGGCGGCGCTCGCCCTCATCGAGCGAGAAGCGCAGCATGAAGTACGCGCAGTAGTAGAGGAACAGGATCAGGAAGACGTTGAGCTGCCGATCGCCCCAGTTCCACCAGACGCCCCACGACGCCTTCGCCCAGATCGGCCCGGTGACGAGCACGAGCGTGCCGAAGATCGTGCCGGCGTGGACGCCGACGTACGAGCGCAGATCCCACTCGTCCGTGCGCTTCCACAGGTACATCGCAGCGCAGAACGCGCCGAAGCCGAAGGCGGCGTACGACGTGAGGGCGATCGGCACGTGGAAGTAGAAGATCTTCTGACTGAGGCCCTGGTCGACGTCCTCGCCCGTCCACCAGAACGCCATCGCGATCGTCAGCGGGATCAGCACGAGGCTGAGGACGAGCGGGATGGTGGTGGTCAGGTGCCGATTCGCGCGCATGTCAGTCGCCGAGGAGGTGCTCCGATGTGCCCCACGCGAGGGCGATGAACACCAGGTCGTAGAGTGCCAGAAAGCCGAGGGGCCGTAGCCCTCCCACGTCTTCGCCGAACGCGCCGTACGTGGCCGTGACGCCGCCGAGGATGACGGGGATCAGCAGCGGCAGCACGAGCACGGGGAGGAGCACGTCGCGGGTGCGTGCGCCGAGCGCGAGGGCGGACGACAGCGTGCCGACCAGTGCGATGCCGATGTCGGCGAGCAGGAGCGCGAGCACGACGGTGCCGACGCTCGGGCCGTCCTTCTGGAAGAACAGCGCCCACCACAGCGGCACGGCCACGATCTCGATCACCACGAGAAACCCGAACTGCGCGAGCGCCGTACCGAGCCAGATCGCGGCGCGGTCGATCGGCGCGAGCAGCAGCGCGTCGAGCACGCCGCCCTCGTGCTCGGCCGAGAACGTGCGCAGCAGGCCGATCACGGCGGTGAAGACGACGGCGGCCCAGAGCATGCCCGCGGCCGCGCGATTGCCGGCGCCCGTGTCGCCGCTCAGCGCGAAGTGGACGATCACGATCGTCGCGGCGATGAACAGCAGCATCGCGAAGATCACCTCGCGGCGGCGGATCTCCAGGACGAGCTTGACGCGCGCGATCGCGAGAGCCGGGCCGATCATGCGATGCCGCCGTTCT
>CAWUMZ010000149.1:0-4098 GCA_963923625.1 uncultured bacterium
TCCTCGACGAGCTGCATCGCGGCCGCGAGCAGCTTCGG
This sequence comes from uncultured bacterium, assembly GCA_963923625.1. Taxonomy (GTDB): domain Bacteria; phylum Actinomycetota; class Thermoleophilia; order Gaiellales; family F1-60-MAGs149; genus F1-60-MAGs149. The sequence continues at coordinate 39 of CAWUMZ010000149.1, forward strand.
GAAGACGACCTCCTCCTTGCCGCCGAGCAGGTTGACGACGTCCGGCGGAGTGTCGATGTGGCGGATGCCGGCGAGCTTCGACTCGAGGCCGAGCTCGTGCACGCCCTTCTTGTAGAGCGACGCCCACGGCGCCCACTGCGTCAGCACGCCGAACTTGTTGCCGAGCATCAGCGCCGTCAGGTACGAGGTGCGGCCGGGGCCGATCACGGGGATGTCGAGCTCGCAGCGGATCGCGTTGACGCCCGAGTCGCTCATCGTGTCGATGCAGATCGCGTCATAGCCCTCATCCTGGATGCGCAGCGCGCACTCGAGCATCGCGAGGTCGGCGAGGATCCAGTCGTGGTAGTTCTCGTACCACTGCGGGCCGGCCGAGACGGGGACGTACTCGAACTCGATGCCCTCGCCCCAGCTGACGGACTGCTGCTGCTGGCGACGACCGGCCAGGCCGGTCTCGTCGAAGGCGAACGGCACGAGGACCGCGATGCGCTTGCTCATTGCTCTCTCCTTATTGGTGCCGGCTACCCGGCGAGTTCCCGCACGTCCGTCAGGCAGCCGGTGACCGCCGCGGCGGCGGCCATCGACGGGCTCATCAGGTGGGTGCGGCCGAGGCGCCCCTGGCGCCCCTCGAAGTTGCGGTTTGACGTGGATGCGCAGCGCTCGCCGGGATCGAGGATGTCCTCGTTCATGCCGACGCACATCGAGCAGCCGGCGTCGCGCCACTCGGCGCCCGCGGCGATGAAGACGTCGGCGAGCCCGCGCTCCTCGGCGAGCGTCTTGACGGCCATCGAGCCCGGGACGACGAGCGTGCGCACGCCGACGGTGCGGCCGCGCAGGATCTCGGCGGCGGCCTCGAGATCCTCGAGCCGGCCGTTGGTGCACGAGCCGATGAAGACGCGATCGACCGGCATGCCCGCGAGCGACTGCCCGGCCTGCAGCCCCATGTAGGCGAGGGCGCGCTCGTCGCCGTCGCTCTGCGGTGCCGGCACCGTATCGGTGATCGGGATCGACTGCCCCGGGTTCGTACCCCAGGTGATCGCCGGGCTGATCGCATCGACGTCGACGCGGATCTCCTGATCGAACGTCGCGCCCTCGTCGGTCACGTACGCGCGCCACCGCTCGACGGCGGCGGCGAAGTCGGCGGGCACGCACTCGCGCCCCTCGAGGTACGCGAACGTGGTCTCGTCGGCGGCCACGAGGCCCGCACGGGCGCCGGCCTCGACGGTCATGTTGCAGACCGTCATACGGCCCTCCATCGAGAGCTCGCGGATCGCGCTGCCGGCGTACTCGATGAAGTGCCCGGTGCCGCCGGCGGTGCCGATCTGGCGGATCATCGTCAGCACGAGGTCCTTGGCGGTGACGCCGTAGCCGCGCGTGCCGTCGAACGTCACGCGCATCGTCGGCTGCCGCTTCTGCACGAGGCACTGCGTGGCGAGCACGTGCCCCACCTCGCTGGTGCCGATGCCGAAGGCCAGCGCGCCGAAGGCGCCGTGCGTGGACGTGTGCGAGTCGCCGCACATGATCGTCATGCCGGGCTGCGTGAGGCCGAGGTCGGGGCCGATCACGTGGACGATGCCCTGGCCGAGCGAGCGGTACGGGCGCATCGGGATGCCGAACTCCTCCACGTTGCGCTCGAGGATCGCGACCTGGGCGCGCGCCATGTCGTCGACGATCGGCAGGCCCCGGTTGGCGGTCGGCACGGCGTGGTCGGCCGTCGCGATCGTGCGATCCGGGCGGCGGACGACGTGGCCGCCGAGGCGCAGCTCGTCGAACGCCTGCGGGCTCGACACCTCCTGCACGAGGTGCAGGTCGCAGAAGATCAGGTCCTCGTCGACGAGATGCTCGTCCCAGATCTTCGCGATCGCGGTGCGCGGCGGCATGCCGGGATCCTACGCAATACCTCCGCTCCTTGCCAGATTTGCCGCGACGCGCCACGATTGCCGCAGGAGACCGCGGAGGAGGCTCGACATGGCTGGACGACTGCAGGACAAGGTGGCGCTGATCACGGGCGGCGGCTCGGGCATCGGCGAGGCGACGGCGCACCGCTTCGCCGAGGAGGGCGCGCGCGTCGTCGTCGCCGATCTCAAGGCGGAGACCGCGCAATCGGTCGCCGACGCGATCGGCGGCGAGGCCCTCGGCCTCGGCATCGACGTCACGGACCGCGCCTCGATCAACCGCGTCGTCGAGGAGACGGTCGGCCGCTTCGGCGGTCTCGACGTCCTCGTCTGCAACGCGGGCGTGACGATCGTCGGCGGCGTGATGGACCTCTCCGAGGAGGAGTGGGACAAGGAACTCGACACGAACCTGAAGAGCGTGTTCCTCTGCGCGAAGGAGGCGTGGAACCACCTCGCCGCGCGCGGCGGCGGCTCGATCCTCTCCACCGCGTCGATGGCGGGCCAGTGGGCGATCCCCGCCGACGCCGCCTACTGCGCGTCGAAGGCGGGCCTGATCATGTTGACGAAGTGCATGGCCGTCGACGGCGCGAAGCAGAACATCCGCGCCAACTGCATCTGCCCCGGCTTCACGAACACGCCGATGATCGACGGGTACTTCAACGACCAGCCCGACCCGGCTGCGGCCCGGAAGTTCGCCGAGAACCTCCACCCCCTCGGCCGCCTCGGCGAGCCCGTCGACCACGCCAACGCGTTCGTCTACCTGGCCTCCGACGAGGCGAGCTGGGTGACGGGCACCGAGCTGAACGTCGACGGCGGCATCACCTGCGGCATCTGGGGCGGCTGATTCAGCCCGGCAGCCGGTACAGCAGCAGCTCGCCGGGCACGAGCCCGCGCCGCTCGTAGAAGCGCACGGCGTCGGCGTTGCGCGCCATCGTCGCGATCATCAGCCGCTCGATCCCGCGCTCCGCGAGCGCCGCGTCGATCGCGTCGCAGAGCAGCGTGCCGATGCCCTCGCCACGGCGATCGGCGACGACGGTGAGCGTGTAGAGCTCGCCGTAGCTCGGTGCGAGCGCGAAGACGTCGTCGGTCCCCGCGCGCTCGAAGGCCATCGCGTAGCCGACGGCCTCATCGCCGTCACGCGCGATGCACAGGATCGGAGTGCCCTCGCTGAAGGCCTTGCGATACGTCGCGAGGCGCCCCGCCCAGGCACGGTCGAAGTCGGCGATGACCGGCACCGACGAGATCACCTGCTGGTGATCGTGCAGCGCGCGGTACGCCGTGCGGAGGTCGTTGAGGTCGCGGGCGTCGCCCGCGTCGATGCGCACCGTCATGCCGCGTCCGTCCGAAACGCGCAGACCTCGACACCGTCGCGCGTCCACACCTGCGTCATCGGGATCCGCGCGCGATGGAAGAGGCCGAGCTGCGGGCAGCGGCGGTCGCTCTCGTGCGCGAGCGCCTCGATGCGCTCCGGCGATTCCGCCGTGGCGATGCGGTACTCGATGCCGACGTGCAGGAACTCGGGCTGCCGTTCGGGGTCGCCGTCGAGCAGGCCGCGCAGGTCGAGGTCGGACTGCGCGCGGATCTCGAGGCCGTCGAGCGCGAAGCCCTGATCCTGCGCGGTGATCGCGATCGCGACGTTGGCGCACGAGATGAGCGCGGCCAGCTGATACTGCACCGGCGTCCACCCCGTGTCGGTGCCGACGAGGTCGCCCGTCGCGAAGTCGAGGGGCTCGTCGGCCGCGATCGGCTCGTGGCCCTTGACGGTCAGCTCGGCGCGCAGCCCGCCGAGCGAGCGACAGCGCACCTTGGTGATCGCGATCTGGTCGTCGGCGTCCATGGGGCTACGGTAGCCGGGCGGGCCGGCGACGGGAAGTCGCACCCCCGTCGTGCACCGTCGCCCTGCCGCAATCGCAAGAGGAGTTACCCGACCATTGTCCCGGCGCCCCTGCATCGGCGCGCAAGACTGTCGGCATGGCGTCCCCCACGCCCTTCAGCTGGCGCCGACTCGTCGGAGCCACGGCCGTGCTCGGCCTGCTCGCCCTCGCGCTGGCGCTCGCGCCCGCCCGCGCCTCGGCGGCCTCCTGCGGCTCGATCAGCGGCGGCGCAAGCGGCGATTTCACGACGTGGGCCGAACTCGTCACGAAGGTCGGCAGCGGCGCCGGCACGGC
>CAWUMZ010000150.1:0-4097 GCA_963923625.1 uncultured bacterium
CGGTGCGCGGCTTGTCGGTGCGCGCGCGTTGCGCGTACTCCTGCACGACCTCGACATTGCGCTGGTCGGGCTGGCTCGCATCGGCGAGGGCGGCCTGGCTGATCGGATCGAGCTGCGCGTCCTCGGCGCTGACGATCACGTCGGCGATCTGCAGCTCGCCGAGCTCGAGCAGCTCGGGGTTCGTGTACGCGGCCTGCAGCGGACCGCGGCGACCGGCGATGACGATGTCCTTGATCGTCGACGCGTTGAAGATCTCGATCGCGTGATCGCCGGTGTCCGTCGGCGCGAGCTCCTCAGGGGCGAGCGCCATCATGCGCGCGACGTCGACCGCGACGTTGCCGTTGCCGATCACGACCGCGCGGTCGATCTGCAGATTCGGGTCGAGGTCGTAGAAGTCGGGGTGGCCGTTGTACCAGGCGACGAACGCCGTGGCGGGGAGCGAGCCCGGCAGGTCCTCGCCGGGGATGCCCATTCGGCGATCGGCCTGCGCGCCGTAGGCGTAGATGACGCCGTCGTAGTGCTCCATCAACTGCGCGTGCGAGATGTCGCGGCCGATCTCGACGTTGCCGAACATGCGGAAGCCGGGCTTGTCGGCGATCTTCTCGAAGACGCGCGAGACGGCCTTGATCTTCGGATGGTCCGGCGCCACGCCGTGGCGGACGAGACCCCAGGGCGTGGGCAGCCGGTCGTAGAGGTCGACCTCGATCTCGGGCTCGGCGTCGAGCAGGTGGCCCGTGGCGTAGAAGCCGGCCGGACCCGCGCCGACGACGGCGATGCGGTGCGCGCGGTTCGTCATGGACGCAACGTAGCGCGGGACTACGCGGCGATGCGCAGGGGCGGCAGCGCGCACGCCGGGTCGTACGCGTGCAGCTCGGTGCCGTGCTGACGCAGCCACTGATGCGCATCGCGCCAGTCCGGCCGCAGCGCCTCGACCTCGGCCCAGAAGCGGGCGCTGTGGTCCAGGTGGCGCAGGTGGCAGAGCTCGTGCGCGACGACGTAGTCGAGCACGTGGAACGGCGCGAGCATGAGCCGCCACGAGATCGAGATCGTGCCGGTGCGCGAGCACGAGCCCCAGCGCGAGGTGCCGTCGGCGATGCGGAGGTTCGTCGGGTGCGGCTCGGGCAGGTCGGCGATCAGCGCGGCGGCGACGCGGCGCGTCTGCTCGCGGTACCAGCGCTCGACCATGCGCTCCGCGCTCTCGGCGTCGGGCGCGGCGACGGTGACGCTGTCGTCGGTGCTCATCACGCGCGCACGCTCGGCATGGCGGATCGTCAGCGGCAGCGCGGTGCCGTGGCGCCATACGACGCCGCTGCGCTCGAGGCCGAGGCGACGCTCCTCGAGGCGCGCCGATTGCGCGGCGATCCAGGCTCGGTGGGTGTGGATCAGCTCGCGGCCCGTGTCCTCGCCGCCGCGGGCGGGGAGGACCAGCTCGACGCCGCGACCGGCCTTGGCGACGAGGCGCACGCGGCGCGCGCGCGGCGAACGGCGCACGGCGACCTGCACCCCGTCGACGTCGAGCACCTCCACGGCCACAGGATTCCGCTGCCGTCGGACGGAGCCGCGACGCCGCGGTACGCTCCGCGCATGTCGGACGGTCGTCTCGCCCGCGAGATCACGCGAGCCACGCTCGCCGTCGACTGGGCGGCCGTACGGTGGTTCTCGCCGCTGCGCGGTGGGCTCGTGTGCGGAGCGCTGGCGACCATCGCGGTGGTGTCGGGCAATCTGCACGCCGCGCTGCCGCTGGCGATCGGCGCGCTGTTCGCCGGGCTCGGCGACCCGCGCGGGCCGTTCGCCCCGCGCGTTCGCATCCTCACGATGATCTCCGTGCTGCTCGGCATGTCGGCGTATCTCGGCGCGTTGGTCGCCGGACACGGAGTGGAGCACGTCCTCCTGTCGGCACTCGTCGCCGCGGTGTGCGGGTTCGCCGGCATCGCCGGGACGCGCGCGGCGATGGGCGGCGTGCTCGTGATGGTCACCTTCATCGTGTTCAGCGGCACGCCGACGAGTGATCGCTCGGCGCTCGATACGGCCGTGCTGATCCTGATCGGCGGCCTCTGCCAGGCGGCCGCGATCACGGTGCCGCTGATCGCGCGCCGCGTCGGGGGCATGCGGGAGAGCATCGCGATCATCTACCGCACGCTCGGATTCGCGCTGCGCGAGGGGCCGCAGGCCGCGGCGAGCGCCACGCTCGCTCTGCGCCTGCTGGAGTCGGAGGAGCGCATCGCCGAGAGCGGCGCGCGCGGCGCGACGCGTGCGTGGCTCACGACGTTCACGGAGGCCGGCGACTGCGCGCGGCTCTCGTACGTGGCGCTGACACCGGATGGTGAACCAGAGGATCCGACGCAGCGCGCGCTGCTCGCCGAGTTCGCGCACACGGGGTCCGAGCTCGCCTTCGCGATCGCGAACGCGCTGGAGTTCCCGATCCGCCGGCGCGGTGTGGCCGGGCCGCTGGCCGCATTCAGCGCGGCGGCGCGGGCGTGCATCGCCGGCGTGCCGACCGCGGACCATGTCGTCGTGGAGACGATCGAGCGCGACCTGCGCGCGGCGGCCGATGCGGTGCTCGGTGATTGGCCTGTCGGGCGACGCGGAGAGGTCTCGCTGTCGCTCGATCTCGGACGGGTGCGCCATTGGCGCCTGCGACCCCACCTGCGGCTCGCCGATCCGTTCGCACGCCACGCGATCCGGTTGGCCATTCTGGTCGCGCTGGCCACGGTGCTCTCGAAGGTCCACGGCTTCCCGCATGGTTACTGGCTGCCGATGACCGTCGCCTGGATCAGTCGCCCGGACTTCTCGGGCACCGCGGTGAAGACCGTCGCCCGCGTGCTCGGCACGCTCGTCGGGCTGTTCGTCGTCGTCGTGATCGTCGTGCTCCTCGGCACGTCGCCGTGGGTGATCATCCCCGTGCTCGTGGCCTCCGCGACCTGCGTCTACATGTTCGTCGTGCCGAACTACACGATCATGACCGCGGGAATCACGGCGTTCATCGTCGCGATCTTCGTCTTCGACGGCGACGGACTGCGCGAGGACGTGCCGGCACGCGCCATCGCGACCTTCGGCGCCGCATTGCTGGTGATGATCGCCGCGTACGCCTGGCGCACGCGCTCCTCGGAGGCGCTGTTCCGGCAGGTCGCGCATGCCGCCGAGGCGCTGGCCGCATACGCCCGACTCGCGCGCCAGGGCAACGAGGACGACGCGGCGCGGGTCGCAGCGCGTGCGAGCATGCAGGAGGCGCACTTCGCCGCGAGCTCGGCGATCGCCGCCGCCGCCCACGAGCCCGGGCGCCATCCGGCCGACCCGGCGATCGCCGAGCAGGTGCTCGACGACATCGTGCGCGCCGCTGGGTTCGTGACGGTCGAGGACGTCGGCGATCGCGACGAGCACGCACGCGCGACTGACATCTCCGACGTCGCGATCGCGCACGCGACGGAACTCGCGACGCGACTCGACGCGATCGCCGCGACGGGAGCGGCGCCGCCAATGACGCCGTTCCCGCGGCGGCCCGATGAGCCGGGTTTCGCCGCCATGATCCGTCGCGCCCACGAGCACATCGACGCGCTGCTCGTGGCCGACGGCGCTTCTGGAGTGGCATAGTCCGCGCATGACCACCTGGAATACCTGCGATCTCTGCGACGACAACCCCGATGCGATCCGCGTCCCCGTGCCAGGGCTTCGGCACTTCGGCGGCGTCACGCGCTTCACCGGCCCGGTGATGACCGTCAGCTGCCGCGAGGACAACACGCGCGTCAAGGAGCTCGTCAACACGCCCGGTGAGGGACGCGTCCTGGTCGTCGACGGCGGCGGCAGCCTCGTCACGGCGCTCGTCGGCGACGTCGTCGGCGGTGAGGCCGTCGCGAACGGCTGGGCGGGCATCATCGTCGACGGCTGCGTGCGCGACTCGGCCGGGCTCGCGGCACTGCCGCTCGGCGTGATGGCGATCACGACCTGCCCGCAGCGTCCGGCCCGCGTGGGTCAGGGCACCGCGGGCGAGGACCTCGTGTTCCGCGGCGTGCCGTGCCGCGTCGGCGACATCGCCTACGCGGACGAGGACGGCGTCGTCCTGATGCCGTCCGCCTGACGAGTCGGCAGCTCCCTCTCCC
>CAWUMZ010000151.1:0-4075 GCA_963923625.1 uncultured bacterium
GACATCGTGAATGTCCATGAGGCCAAGACGCATCTGTCGAAGCTGCTCGCGCGCGTCGAGGCGGGGGAGGAGATCATCCTCGCCCGCGGCGGCGCGCCGATCGCGAAGATCGTGCCGATCCCCGTCAAGCGCGAGTGGGCGGGGCCCGGCGCGTGGAGGGGCAAGTACGACATTCCCGATGATGCCTTCGAGTGGAGCGAGGAGGAGTTGCGGGAGATGTTCGACAATCCGATCTTCCCCGATCACCCCGATTGGGAGGACTGGATTCGGGGTCGTGGCCCGAAGCCCGAGTAGCCCGTGGGAATCCTCCTCGACACCCACGCTGCGCTGTGGTGGCTGGCAGATGCTCGCAACCTGACGCGCGACGCCAGGGGCGCGATCTCCCGGGCCGTCGACAAGGAGGGCGTGTTCGTCAGCTCCGTGTCGGTGCTCGAGATCGGCGAGCGGTCGGCACGGCGCAGCATGCCGTCGACGGATGCCTTCGTGCAGGACCTGGAGGAATCGGGATTCCGCCTCCTTCCGTTCGACGTGCAGGACGCGCTGGCGGCGGCCGAGCTTCCTCGCATTCACGGCGATCCGCTGGACCGTGCGCTCGCCGCGCAGGCCCAGCGGCGCCAGCTGACGCTGATGACCGCGGATCGCGCGCTGCTTCAGTACCCGATTGCGGTCTTCCGCCTCTGATGTCTGCGAGCCTGCCGTCATGACCGTGCGCGTCCGCTTCGCACCCGCCCCGACCGGCGACCTGCACGTCGGCGGCGCGATGGTCGCGGTGGCCAACGACCTGCTGCGGCGGCGGGACGGCGGGGCGTTCGTCCTGCGCATCGACGACACCGATCCGGACGCCATCGCCCCCGGGTCCGACGTCGCGATCGCCGATGCCCTCGCGTGGCTCGGCATCGAGATCGACGAGGGGCCGGTGCGGCAGTCCGAGCGAGCCGGAGAGCATCGCGCGGTCGCGGACCGGCTCGTCGCGAAGGGCGCGGCCGAGCGATTGTCTGACGGCGCGGTGGTGCTGCCCGCCGTCGAGCGCGACGTGGTGATCGAGGACCTCAGCCGCGGCCCGATTCGCCTGCCGGCCGGCGCGATCGGGCGAACGGTGCTCGTGCGTGCCGACGGCAGGCCGACCTTCCACCTGGCCACCGCGGTCGACGATCACGTCCTCGCGATCACGCACGTGCTGCGGGGTGAGGACCACATCGCCAATACGGCCGTGCAGCTCGTGCTGTGCGAGGCCGCCGGGTTCGCGCCGCCCGCGTTCTCGCACCTGCCGATCGTCGTGGGGGAGGAGGGGGCCAAGCTGTCATCGAGCGCGGGTGCCGCGGGTGTCGGAGAGCTACGGGCACAGGGCGTCCCCGCCGCCGCGGTCGTTGACTGGCTCGCCCGCTCGGCATGCCCGCCGCTGACGGCGCTGCCTGCCTCGTCCGCTGCGGATCTGGCCGCCGCCTTCGACCCGACGCGGCTCGGTCACGGCACGACGCGCCTCGATCCGACGCTCCTGCGGAACCTTGGCCGCGATCATCTCGCGCTGCTGCCGGCGGACATCCTCGCGGATGCCGTGCTCGCGCGGCTCGTCGACGCCGATCCGGCGGCCGTGCGCTCGCTCGCGCCGGGGCTCGGCGATGCCTGTACCGTCGCGGAGGCGGCTGCCCTCGTGCGCAGCGTGTTCGAGCGCCCATCGCCGCTGCCACCGACCGAGGCGGATCGCATCGCCGCCGCGGCGCTGCTTGCCGCCGACGTCCGCGATCCGAACGGAATCGATGCTGGCAAGAAGGAGATCCGGCGGGTGCTGACGGCGTCGGACCACGGCATCCCGCTACCGTTCGTGCTCGCGGCGCTGCCGCGGGACGAGATCATCGCCCGCGCCCAGGCCGTGCTGGATCACCCATGAGCCTGCGCCTCTACGACTCCCTCCGCCGCTCGACCGAAGCCGTCGAGCCGCTCGTGCCCGGCAAGCTGGGGCTCTACGTCTGCGGCCCGACGGTCTACGGGCCGGTGCACGTCGGCAACGCGCGGCCCTTCGTCGTCGCGATGACGCTGGCCCGCCACCTGCGCCGCACCGGCTGGGACGTCCGAGTGGTGTCGAACCTCACGGACATCAACGACAAGATCTACACCGCGGCGCAGGCCGAGGGGATCGACAGCCGCGACCTCGCCGAGCGCGAGTCGGCGCGCTATCTCGACGACACCTCCCGGCTCGGTCTCGGCCGTCCCGATGTCGAGCCGAAGGTGACCGAGTCGCTGCCGGGCATCATCGCGATGATCGAGGGGCTGATCACGGGCGGACACGCCTACGAATCCGACGGCGATGTCTACTTCCGCGTTGCCGACTTCCCGTCGTACGGCGCGCTCTCGGGGCAGAAGATCGACGAGATGCAGCCCGAGGAGATCACCTCGAAGAAGCACGCGCCGCTCGACTTCGCGCTCTGGAAGGCGCAGAAGCCGGGTGAGGACGCGGCCTGGGAGTCGCCGTGGGGGATGGGTCGCCCGGGTTGGCACATCGAGTGCTCCGCGATGGCGATGTCCGCGCTCGGCGAGGAGATCGACATCCACGGCGGCGGCATCGACCTCAAGTTCCCGCACCACGAGAACGAGCGCGCGCAGTCCGAGGCGATGACGGGGCGTCCGTTCGCCCGGACGTGGCTGCACAACGGGATGCTGCGCTTCGGCGGCGACAAGATGTCGAAGTCGCTCGGCAACATCGACCGGCTCGCCGACGCGCTCGATCGCGAGGGTGCCGAGACGCTGCTGAGCCTGTTCGCCCGCGCGCACTACCGCTCGCCGCTCGACTACAGCCCCGAGTCGCTCGAGGACGCGCGCAAGTCGAATGACCGCCTGCGCGAGGCGCTGCGGCGGCTGGCGCGCGTGGCCGGTGCTGGTGCACCGGCCGACGGCGGACCGCTCGCGGCCGCCGCGGCCGACGCCGACGCGCGCTTCCGGGCGGCGCTCGACGACGATTTCGGCACGCCGGAGGGGCTCGCGGCGCTGTTCGACCTCGTGCGGGTCGCCAATGCGGCGATCGATGCAGGCGAGGTCGACCCCGCAGATGCGGCGCAGGCCCGCGCGGTGCTGCTCGACTGCCTGCGAGTGCTCGGCCTCGATGCGCTCGGCGCCGCTGCAGATGGGCCACCGGCCGAGGCCGTCGCGCTGATGGAGCAGCGCGAGCAGGCCCGCGCCGAGCGCGATTTCGCCCGTGCCGATGCCCTGCGCGACGAGCTCAAGGCGCTCGGCTGGGTCGTCCAGGATCTCGCCGACGGCCCCGAGCTGCAGCCCGCATGAGCGGCGACGTCCTCTACGGGCGCCAGCCGGTGCACGAGGCGACGCGCGGACGGCGTCGCGTCGAGGAGATCCTCGTGACGGAGAAGGCGAAGGGAGCGCTGGCCTGGCTGCGCGATGTCGAGGCGACCGTCCGCGTGACGGGCGCCGACGAGATCGGCGCGCTGGCGGGCAGCGCGGATCACCAGGGCATAGCCGCACGCGTCGAGGCCTTCTCCTACGCCGATCCCGACGACCTGCTCGACGCCGACGCGCCGTTGATCGTCGCACTGGATGGCGTCAGCGACCCCCGCAACCTCGGGGCGATCGTGCGCAGCGCGGAGTGCGCCGGGGCGACGGGCCTGATCGTGCCGCGCCACGGCAGCGCGATCGTCACGGCCGCCGTGGCGAAGGCCAGCGCCGGTGCGGTGGAGCACCTGCCGATCGCCGTGGCTCCCAACCTGGCGGACTGGCTCCAAAGAGCCAAGCGGCCGGGGGTCTGGAGCTACGCGGCCGCGGCGGACGGCGAGACGGGGTACACGCAGGCGGATTACCGGGACGGCTGCATCTTCGTGCTGGGCGCGGAGGGCACCGGCGTGCGTCCGCGTGTGATGGACGCGTGCGATCAGACGGTCTCGATCCCCCTGGCGGGCGAGATCTCCTCGCTGAACGTGTCGGTGACGGCCGGCGTGCTGCTCTTCGAGGCCGTGCGCCAGCGCTCTGCACCCTGAGGCACGACAGAGGCTTAGGGCATAGGGAAATTCCTAAGAAGCCATTGCAACCCCGCTCATAGAGCCGAAATCAGCACCTCTCGGCTATGAGA
>CAWUMZ010000152.1:0-4007 GCA_963923625.1 uncultured bacterium
GAGGAGGCGCTGCGCGATCGCGTCGAGCGCGGGCTGTGGGCCGACATGCGCTTCACCGCGGCGCGCCCCGAGGTGTCGTGCCACCCCGAGCTCGCCGTGCGCAACGCGAAGACGGTGATCAGCGCGATCCTGCCCGTGTGGGAGCCCGCCACGCCGCGGCCCGACGGCCCCGTCGGCCGCCTGCCGCGGTACGCGTGGGGCGATCCGTACACGACGCTGCGCGAGGCGCTCGGGCGCGTGCGCGACCACCTCAAGGAGCACGGGCACCGCAGCGTCGTCCACGTCGATGCGAACCACCACGTCGATCGCGAGGGCGCGCGGCGCGCGGGCCTCACCTTCGGCGGCAAGAACACGATGGCGATCGCGCCCGGCCTCGGCTCGTTCATCTCGATCGGCACGCTCATCACCGACGCCGAGCTCGCCTACGACCTGCCCGAGCCCGTGCGCCAGGGCTGCGGCACCTGCACGCTCTGCATCGACGCGTGCCCGACGGGCGCACTCGATGAGGAGTACGTGCTCAACGCCGAGCGCTGCGTGTCGTACTGGACGCAGAGCCGCCGCGACGTGCCGGACGACATCGCCGAGGGCTTCGGCGACATGGTCTACGGCTGCGACGTCTGCCAGGACGTCTGCCCGTACAACGCGGGACCGATCGAGCGGCGCAGCGACCGTCCACCGTCAGATGCGGGCTGGGTGCGCCTCGATGCGTGGCTCGAGGCATCGGAGGAGGACCTGCTCGAGCGCTACCGTCGACTCTACGTCCCGGATCTCGATGGCCGGTACCTCAAGCGCAATGCGCTGATCGCGATGGGAAACGGGCCCGAGGAGCATCGCGGACTCGCCGAGTCGTTCGTCGAGCAGGGCGATCCGATTCTGGGTCCGCCGGCGCGGCGGGCGACGTCGCGCTAGATCGTGCCGATGTTCATCGAGCCGAACGATCCGCCGGTGTTCTCGTTGATCGTGAGCGCGCCGCCGCCAGCGCATCCCGCACGCATCTCGAGGTTGTAATACCCAATCGGGAGATTCGTGTTGATGAGGCCAATCAGTGTGACGGGAACGACCGGCATCTTCGAGCCGGCGGCTCCGGATGTGGTCTTGATCAGATCGATCGCGGTCTTCTCAACGGCCGTCCACGTCGCCGCCCCATTGTCCTTGTAGTACAACGCCACGCGAGGTGTGGCGGCGACCGAGCAGGTGAGGTCGAGACCTGCCGTCACGTAGACGAACGCGCGGCCGGTCGCCGTCATCTGGAAACTCCCGATGACGAGCGTGGTGGTGCTGGCAGCGGCCATCGGAGTTGCGTTCGAATTGCCGCTCGCCTCGGCGCTGATGCCGGCGACGCTTCCGTTCGCCCCTGTCGGGCCTTGCGGCCCCGTGGCGCCCGTCGCGCCTGTCGCGCCCGTGTCGCCCTTGAGCAGCGTCCCCGCGGCAAAATCGGCGCTCTTCAGCGAGCCGTCCTTCACCTTGTCGCCGGTGACGGCGTTCTTCTTCAGCTGCGGCGTGCCGACGCTGTTCGTCGGCAGCGACGTGACGGCGTACGACGTCCCGCCGAGCGCGAGGAACAGGGCGAGCGTCGCGATGACGTTCGCGTACGTGAGGCGCTTCCGGAGGAAGCCGCGGGGGGAGTCGGCCATGCCGCGATGATACGGGCGTTGCGCGAGATGCGCTAGCCGCGCTGATACGGCGTGCAGACGAAGCTCGAGCAGTGCGCTCCGCGCAGATCGGATGACGTCGAGGCGCCGTAGGCGATGAATGCGTAGCCGTCGACGCCGATGGCGACCGACATTCCGTCGTCCGGATATCCGGTTGTGGTGTCCACCGTCGTCAGGCTGGCGGCGGTGCAGGTGGACGTCGTGCAGTGGGCCAGTTTGAGGTCGACGTGGGTCTTGTCGGTGTACGCGATCACCGGCAGGCCATCTGCGCCCCTGTCGAGTCGTAGTACGAGATCAATGCGAACCCATCGGTGCCGATTGCGAGCGACGCGATGGAGCCGATGTCGTTCGCGCTGGTCACCGTCGTCGTTGTCGCGCCAGCGAGCCGTCCTTGACCTTGACGCCGGTGACGGCGTTCTTCTTCAGCTGCTTCGTGCCGACGGAGTTCGAGGGCAGCGCCGTGACGGCGTAGGAGGTGCCGCCAAGCGCGAGGAACAAAGCGAGCGTGGCGAGCACATTCGCGTAGCTCAGTCGCGGCAGGGGAAGCGTGCGGCGACGGCGCGGCATAGCGAGAGCCTACTCCGGGAGCGGTGTCATGGTTGCATCGGCTCGGGACTGGTGGGCTCGTGCCCCTGCCAGCATGGGCTCTAGGTCGAGGCGCTGAGGGCCCGGCACGTGGCCAGCAGCTCCTGCTCGCGGCTTGGCGAGGTGGAGGCAGCGCTGGGTTCGACGACCTTGTCGAGCTCGACGTAGGCGGCCCGCGCGTCGGGGTGCGACTCGCCCAGTGCGAACGCGGCGAGCAGCTCCGTGCTCGTTGCCTCGTCGGTCATCAACGGAAAGCGGATGGCGGGCATCACCTTCGACCACATGAACGACTTGAAGGGACCCAGCTCGCGCACGATGCCCGTGCCCACGACGAGGCCCGGGGCGTAGACGTTCACGCGCAGCCCCTCCGGCGCCTGGCGCTGGAGCTCGTGTGCCAGGTAGTTGACCGCGAGCTTGGATGTGGAGTACGCCACCGCGCCGCCGGAGTCGCCCTTCGCGCCATTCGGGCGAGCGAGGTCGTCCGCCGTGGTCCAGTCGGGGCCCGGATTGACGACCGTGTAGGGGAACGTGCCGCGGTGGAGCACGCTTCCGATGAGCACGATGTGCGCATCAGGAGCGAGCACCGGCATCAACGTGTCGACCAGCACTGCATTGGCCAGGACATTGACGGCGAAGGTCGCTTCGAGTCCATCCACGGTGGCGGTGCGCCCGTTCGCGGCGCGCATGCCCGCGCTGCCGATCACGGCATCGATTGCCGTGAGGGTGCCCTTCGCCACGAGCGACGCGATCTCGTCGCCGGCTGCTCGAGTGCTGCTGATCGACTGCAGGTCGGCTTCGATCATCGTCACGGTCTGCGCGCCGGCCTCGAGGGCGTCGTGGTGGATGGCGTCGAATCCGGAAGATGGGCGGCCGATCAGGACGAGCGGGTGGCCACGGCGGGCGATCGCCAGCGCCGTCGCGCGACCGAGACCTCGCGACGGGCCCGTGAGCACGACGGTCTTGCGCATGTCATCGGATGCCATATGATTGTCACTGAGTGTCATATGGTCAACGTAGCAACCACACGCAGTGCCGTCAATCACCCCGGCCCGTCAAAGGGTGATACCGAGCCCGGCAACGCCGACCGGCTCAAGCTGGCCGCCTTGGAGCTCTTCGTCGCGCGCGGGTTCGCCGATGTCACGGTCACCGAGATCGCCGAGCGCGCGGGGGTTTCGCGCCGGACCTTCTTTCGGCACTACGCCACCAAGGAGGACGTGATCTTCGCCGCGACGCCCGGGTTCGCCGTGGAGATGATGAACGCCGTCCGCTACGCGCCGGACGGCCTGCAGCCCATCGCGTATGCGATGGCGGGGACGAATCGCCTCGCGCAGATCTTCGAGCCCAACCGCGACGTGCACCGCCAGCGCGGGCTGGTGATTGCGGGGTCGACGATGCTGCGTGAGCGTCAGCTCCTGCTCGAGCTCGAGTGGAGCCACGAGGTCGCGCGCATCATGGTCGAACGCGGCATCGTCGCCGTCGACGCGCAGCTCGCATCGGGGGTTGCCCTCGCCGCATTCCAGCATGCCTACGACTCGTGGTTATCGGACCGCAGACGAACCACGCTGCTCGAGCGAAACGTCGATGCGATCGAGCGCATCGCGCACGTCGTCGCGGGCGTGGATCCCCGCTAGCGACGGCTCTTGGAGGCCAGGCGCTTCGCGCCCTTGACCTCCTTGAGGATCTGCGTGGCGCGACGTGCGACGCGGGCGCGCAGGGCGGCCGGCTCGATCAGCACGGCCTCGCCGCGGTACTTGATGACCTCGTCCTCGA
>CAWUMZ010000153.1:0-4004 GCA_963923625.1 uncultured bacterium
ACTTGCATGTGTTAAGCACGCCGCCAGCGTTCGTCCTGAGCCAGGATCAAACTCTCCGTGAAAGCCTTTCGAAACTCGGCGCGAACGCCGGCTTCTGGCTGTTTCAGAGTGCGTGATGCGCCACCCGACATGACGTCGGCAGACGGCATCACGCTGCGTCCAGTGGATCCGAAGATCCACTGCCGCTGGCATAAAACTCGTTAGACGACCACGCGGAATCCGAGGATCCCGATGGTCGTTCCATTGCTCGGTTTTCAAAGACCACACGCCCAGATGGCGCGACCGCGGAACATAGCAGACCTCAGGCGAGTTCTGCCACGGTAGTCCCGCGGTGTGCGGCGCAGGGAGCAACGGCGAGCCGTCGCTTCCCACGCAACAGGGCGCACACTACCGCACACCGCGCTGCGGGTGCGCCGGTAGAAGAAGGACGCCCGGTGATCCGTGCCACATCGTGAGACATGGGAGCTGAGGCCGCACCACTCCAAGGCTCCGCAGCGCGCAGTCGCGGAGGAGGCGGGCTCAGGATGCGGTCAGACGCACGAAATCGCGTCGGCCGCGCTGGAGGACCCTGCCGATCACCGCGTCGCGCGGCAGGTCGAGCTCCTCCACCGTCTCGCCGTCGAGGCGCACGGCGCCACCGGAGATCAGGCGGCGCGCCTCGCCGCGCGAGGCGACGCCGAGATGATCCACGAGCAGCGCGGGCAGGTGCACGGTCGGCTCGGGGCCGACGGCGACCTCGCGCAGGTCGTCGGGAATCTGGTGCTCGGCGAACTGACGACGGAAGGCCTCGGCGGCATCCTCAGCCGCGGCTTCGTCGTGGAAGCGCGCGGTGATCGCCCAGGCCAGGGCGCGCTTGGCCTCCACTGGCTCCAGCTCGCCGGCGGCAAGCGCCGCGATGCGCTGCTCGACGTCGTCCTCGGGGAGGCCCGAGGCGAGGCGGAACCACATCGGCATCGCCTCGTCGGGGATCGACATCGTCTTGCCGTACATGTCGGCGGGCTGATCCTCGACGCCGATGTAGTTGCCGAGCGACTGGCTCATCTTCTGCGTGCCGTCGGTGCCGACGAGCAGCGCGTGGGTCATGATCGACTGCGGTGGCTTGCCCCACTGCTCCTGGAGGTCGCGGCCGACGAGCAGGTTGAACTTCTGGTCGGTACCGCCGATCTCGCAGTCCGCGTCGATCACGACCGAGTCGTACCCCTGCAGCAGCGGGTACATCAGCTCCTGCAGCGAGATCGGCGTCTGCGCCGCATACCGCTTGGAGAAGTCGTCGCGTTCGAGGATGCGCGCGAGCGTCGCGCGCGAGGCGAGCTCGAGCAGGCCGTTGGCTCCGAGCTCCCCCAACCACTCGGAGTTGTGCCGGATCTCGATGCGATCCATGTCGAGGATCTTCGCGAACTGGCGCATGTAGTCGGCCTCGTTCGCCGCGATCTGCTCGACCGTCAGCATCGGGCGCGTCTTGGACTTCCCCGACGGGTCGCCGACGCGCGCCGTGAAGTCGCCGATGATCAGGACCGGCAGGTGCCCGGCATCCTGGAAGGCGCGCAGCTTCGAGAGCACGACGGACCAGCCGAGCGTGACGCTGCCGGCGGTCGGATCGACGCCGAGCTTGATGCGCAGCGGCCGACCGGCGGCCTCGGCCTCCTCGAGGCGCGTCGCCAGCGCCCCCTCGGGCAGCACGTCGACTGCATTGCGCAGCAGGGGTCGAAGGTGATCCGCCATCCAAGGCCGGAGAATACCCGCGCAGGCGGCAGGGGCGCGGGATACCATGGGCGCGAGCCCCGCAGGGGTTCTCCCGTGCCATGGCCCGCCGCAAACCGATCCTCCGCCGCTACGGACGCCTCGTCCTCGAACTGCCGGATCAGCCCGGTCCTGTCGACGACCCCCGACGACGGCGCTGGCGCTGGCTGCGCGTCTCCGTCATCGCGTTCCTGCTCGGACTCGTGTTCGCCTCCGCCGCGACCTACGGATTCGTCACCGCGATCACGACGAACCTGCCCGACCTGCGCCAGTTCGACGGGCACACGACCAACCTCGCGCAGGACGGGTCGATCTGGGTGACCGGGGAGACGGGCACGCCACGGCGCATCGCGATCCTCCGCTCCGACCAGTCGCGCGTGATCGTGCAGAGCAGCGGCATCTCGAAGGACATGAAGGACGCGGTCGTCTCGATCGAGGACAAGCGCTTCTACCAGCACAACGGCGTGGATCTGAATGGCATCGCACGCGCGCTCTTCAACCGGTTCTCGTCCGGCACGAACGAGGGCGCCAGCACCATCACGCAGCAGCTCGTCAAGAACACGTACCTGACGAGCACGCAGACCGTGCAGCGCAAGGTGCGCGAGGCGTCGCTCGCCTGGCAGCTCGAGCAGCGCTGGCCCAAGGACAAGATCCTCACCGCCTATCTCAACACGGTCTACTTCGGCCACAACACCTACGGCGTCGAGAGCGCGGCGAAGTACTACTTCGGCACCTCCGCCAAGAACCTCGACCCCGCCGACTCGGCGCTGCTCGCGGCCGTCCTCAAGTCGCCGACGACGTACGACCCGATCAACAATCCCGAGGCGGCGCTCGCGCGGCGCAATCTCGTTCTCCAGGCCATGGCCGACCAGGGCTTCATCGACGCCGACACCGCGGCCGTCGAGCAGGGCCGTCGCCTGCTGCCGATCACGCGCACGGAGCCCAAGCCGCTCGACACCAAGTACCCCTACTGGGTCCAGTACATCACCGAGCAGCTCGTCAACAAGTTCGGAACCGCCCAGACCTTCGGCGGCGGCATGAAGGTCGTGACGACGCTCGATGTCCGTCAGCAGCATCTCGCCGAGCAGGCCATGCAGGACCAGCTTGCGAGCCAGGGACGACGCATGCCGCAGAGCGCCATCGTGTCGATCGACCCGCGCACCGGCGAGGTGCTCGCGATGGCGGGGGGCAAGCCGTACTCGGCCCGCCATCAGTTCAACGTCCCGGCCGATGGACACCGCCAGCCGGGTTCGTCGTTCAAGCCGTTCGTCTACCTCGCCGCACTCGAGAAGGGCGTACGCCCCTCCACCACCTTCCACAGCGCGAAGCAGCTCTTCGATCTCGGCGGCGGCCAGTTCTGGTACGTGACGAACTCGGAGGACAGCTACGGCAAGACGATGAACCTCAACGAGGCGCTGGCGCTCTCCGACAACACGGTCTTCGCGCAGCTGACGATGCTGATCAAGCCGTCGATCATCGCCGATGTCGCGCACCGGCTCGGCATCCTCTCGCCAATCGATTCGGGCCAGCCCGCCATCGGCCTCGGCGGCCTGTTCGTCGGCGTGACGCCGATCGAGATGGCGCATGCGTACGCGACGATCGCGAACAACGGGCAGCGCGTCGGCGGCTCCATCCTGTTCCACACCCCCGACTCGGGCATCACGGATCCGTCGATGGAGCCGATCTCCATCAAGCGGATCACCTTCCCAGACGGCAAGACGTTCGTCAACACGCCCGTCGCCGTCCAGGCCGTCCCGAAGGACGACGCGCTCGAGGTGACGCAGGCCATGAAGGGCGTGATCCTCCATGGCACGGGCGTGAACGCCAACATCGGCCGGCCCGCCGCGGGCAAGACCGGCACCACGTCGGACTTCAAGGACGCCTGGTTCGTCGGCTCGACGCCGCAGCGCACGACGGCGGTCTGGGTTGGATACGAGAACCCCGCACGACCGATGTACACGCAGTACAACGGCACCCCGGTCTTCGGCGGCACCTTCCCGTCGCTGATCTGGTCGCAGTTCATGAAGAGCGCGATGCAGGGGCAGAGCCGCGACGACTGGCCGGCGCCGGTCGGCGTCGCGTCGGTACCGGTGTCGGTCGACCCCCGCACCGATGAACGCGTCCCGCCGGGGTGCAAGTACGCGCAGGTCGTGGTGTGGTCGCAGGCGCTCGCCCCGATGCAGATGGGCCCGTGCGAGTCCGACCTCCTGTCGGTGCCCGACTTCACCGCGTCCAACAAGCGCAAGGCGAATTCGATCGCCAAC
>CAWUMZ010000154.1:0-3989 GCA_963923625.1 uncultured bacterium
CTTCTCGTCCGTCGTCGCCCAGGCGCTGACGAACAACCCGGACACGGTCTACGTCTCCACGTACTTCCCGCAGGGCGCGATCATCGCCAAGGAGCTCGCGGCGCAGGCCGCGCAGGGCAACGACGCCCGCTGCTTCATGGGCCTCGCCAACCAGGACCCCGGCTTCATCACGGCCGCCGGTGCCGCCGCCGCGCATCGCTGCACCTTCAGCGGCTCGCCGACCCCGATGCAGTTCGGCAACGCGGTCAGCCGCGCGTACGTGGCGAACTACAAGAAGCAGTTCGGCACGGCTCCCGGCACGTGGGGGATCTACGCGTACGACTCCGTCCGCGTCTGGGCCAACGCGATTGCGCAGGCCGGCACGACCGACATCGACGCGTTCAGCCAGCAGATCCTGCACACCACGGACTTCGCCGGCGCGACGGGGCCGATCACGATCCAGCCGTCCACCGGCAATCGCCCGAACGTCCCGGTCGCCATCCTCGGCGTCTCGAAGGCCGGCGCGTTCACCCTGCAGAGCATCCACACGTAGGAGCGGGAATGCCAGCGGCGCGTCGTTCGTCTACGTAGGTAGACGGGCGACGCGCCCGGCATACTGCTTCCACGCAGACGCATCGGTTTCCCAAGGAGCACCCCATGAGCAACGCAGTCGAGATCAACAGCACCAACTGGCAGGGCGAGGTCGTCGAGTCCGACATCCCCGTCCTGATCGACTTCTGGGCCGAGTGGTGCGGACCGTGCAAGGCGCTCGGCCCGATCATCGACGAGCTCGCGGGCGACTACGCCGGCAAGATCAAGGTCGGCAAGGTCGACGTCGACTCCGAGCCGGGCCTCGCCGGGCAGTTCGGCGTGATGTCGATCCCGATGATCGCGCTGTTCAAGGACGGCCAGCTCGTCGAGCGCGCGGTCGGCATGATGCCGAAGGATCGCCTCGCGTCGACGCTCAACCTCGCCGCGCACTCGGCCTAGGCATCCGCGTAGACTCCGACCGATGACCGGGCGGAGGAGCACATGAAGCAGTACGCGCCGATCGAGGATCACGGGGTCATCGGCGACCTCCATTCGGTCGCCTTGGTCTCGCAGCAAGGCGAGATCGACTGGTACTGCTGTCCCCGCTTCGACTCGCCGAGCGTCTTCGGCGCGATCCTCGACAGCGAGAAGGGCGGCTCCTTCCGCATCGGCCCCGTCGGCGAGGCGACGCGCACCAAGCAGCTCTACCTGCCGGACACAAATGTGCTGATCACGCGCTTCCTGTCCGACCAGGGCGTCGGCGAGGTGATCGACTTCATGCCCATCGGCTCGGCCGAGGAGGATCGGCACCGCATCGTCCGCATGGTCCAGTGCGTCCGCGGCCACATGCACTTCGGCCTCAACTGCACGCCGCGCTTCAACTACGGCCGCACGGAGCACGAGCTCCACATCGACTCGCATGGCGCCGTCTTCGAGACCGACGACCTCAAGCTCGCGCTCGACTCGCCGGTCGAGCTGACGGAGATCGACGGCGGCGTGGAGGCGATGTTCACGCTCGAGCCGGGCGATCGCCGCACGTTCGTCCTCGAGCGCATCCCCGACGCCGGGCACTCTGCGCGCCCATTCCCCGACGAGGTCTGCCAGCACCTCTTCGCCGACACCGTCGACTACTGGCGCCGCTGGCTCAACCAGTGCACGTATCGCGGCCGCTGGCGCGAGACCGTCCGCCGCTCGGCCCTCGTGCTGAAGCTGCTCTGCTACCGGCCGACCGGCGCGATCGTCGCCGCGCCCACGACGTCGTTGCCCGAGGGCATCGGCGGCGAGCGCAACTGGGACTACCGCTACACGTGGATCCGCGACGCGTCCTTCACGCTCTACGCGTTCCTCAAGCTCGGCTTCACCGAGGAGGCTCGCGACTTCATGGCGTTCCTGAAGGCGCGCGCGCTTGAGCAGCATTCGTCGAACGCCGGACCGCTGCAGATCATGTACGGCATCGACGGGCGGCACGAGCTCGAGGAGTTCGAGCTCGACGACCTCGAGGGCTACCGCCAGTCGAAGCCCGTGCGCGTCGGCAACGGCGCCGCGGGGCAGCTGCAGCTCGACATCTACGGCGAGCTGATCAACAGCATCTACCTGTACGACAAGCGCGGCGAGCCGATCGACTACGAGCTGTGGAAGGTCGTCGTCGAGCTGCTCGACTGGCTGATGGTCAACTGGGACTCGAAGGACGAGGGCATCTGGGAGGTCCGCGGCGGCCAGCAGAATTTCACCTACTCGCGCCTGATGAGCTGGATCGCCTTCGATCGGGCGCTGCGCATCGCGCAGACGCGCGGCTTCCCGTGCCCGCGCATCGCCTGGCGCGAGACGCGCGACGCGATCTTCGAGCAGATCATGACCCGCGGCTATTCGAAGGATCGGAAGGCGTTCGTGCAGGTGCTCGACGGCGACGTCCTCGACGCCTCCACGCTGATGATGGTGATGGGGCACTTCGTGGCGCCGAACGATCCGCTGATGGTCTCGACGCTCGACGCCATTCGCGACGAGCTCGTGACCGACTCGCTCGTGTACCGCTACAACCCGGCGCTCGCCGCCGACGATGGGCTGAGCGGGGAGGAGGGGACGTTCTCGATCTGCTCCTTCTGGTGGGTCGAGGCGCTCGCGCGCGCGGGCAACCTCGAGGAGGCGCGGCTCGCCTTCGAGAAGATGCACACGTACGCCAACCACCTCGGCCTCTACTCCGAGGAGATCGGCCCGTCCGGCGAGGCGCTCGGCAACTTCCCGCAGGCCTTCACGCACCTCTCGCTCGTGTCGGCCGCCCTGTACCTCGATCGCGCGCTCGATGGGCATCGGGCCCGCGTGCGTTAGGGTTCGCCCGTGAACATCAAGAATCCCGCAGCCACGCTCAAGTCCCGCGCGCGCAGGTACGGCTTCATCGTGCTGCTGCAGCCCGAGCGGCCGTCCGGCTGGCTCGCGCTCGTGCGTCCCGCCGGCACCGGCTTCCGCGAGCCGATCGAGGCATCTGCGCCCACGCGCGACGAGGCGATCGCCGCGGCGGGTGTCATCTTCGAGAAGCAGTTGATCGCGCAGCTGGTCGACGCGCTCGACCGGGCCGGTATCGATGCGCCCAACTGGGAGCCGGGCGTGGAGTGGGACGATCACGTCGATCGCCTGTTCGCGACCGTGCGCGCCAACGGGCTCGATCACTAGGTTCCCGTGAGCCCGGCCAGCCCTCGGATCGGGGTCGTCGGCCACGTCGAGTGGGTGCTGTTCGGGTATGCAGACGCGGTGCCGACGGCCGGCGAGATCGTGCATTTCCGCGATCCGTTCGAGGAGCCGGCGGGTGGCGGTGCCGTCGTCGCGATCGCCTTGGCACGGGCCGGCGCCGATGTCGTGTTCTTCACGGCGCTGGCGAAGGACACCGAGGGCGCGGCGACGCGCATGCGGATGGCCGAGGAGGGCGTCGACCTGCGAGTCGGCGTGCGCGGCGGGCGTCAGGCACGCGCGATGACGATCCTCGATGCGAGCGGCGACCGAACGATCATCGTGTCGCAGCCGAATGCGTATCCGCGGTCCGATGACGACCTGCGCTGGCAGGACATCGAGGGTTGCGCCGCCGTGTACGCGACGTGCGGCGAGCCGAGCGGAATCGTCGAGGCGCGGCGCTCGCCGATCCTGGTGTGCTCGGCGCGCCAGCTCGACGCGCTGGTCGAGAGCGGTATCAGGGCCGACGTCGTGATCGGCTCGCTGTCGGATCGCGGTGAGCAGATCGACTTCCGCATCCTCGGCAAGCACACCAAGGCGATCGTGATGACCGACGGCGAGCGGGGTGGGCGCTGGCTGTCCGGCGACGACTCGGGTCTCTGGGCGCGGCAGGAGCTACCGGGCGAGACGGGCGACACGTACGGCGCGGGCGACACGTTCGCCGCGGGCCTCACCTACGCGCTCGGTCGCGGGCTCGACATGCACGACGCGGTGGAGGTGGCTGCCCGCTGGGGCGCGGCCGCCGTCTGCCACCGCGG
>CAWUMZ010000155.1:0-3979 GCA_963923625.1 uncultured bacterium
CTCCGATATCGACCTGACCGATCTCGAGACCTTCGTCGACCGCACGCCGCACGACTGGTTCAAGCGGCTGCGCGACGAGGCGCCCTGCTTCTGGAACGACGAGGCCGGCGGGCGCGGCTTCTGGTCCGTGACCCGCTACGAGGACATCCTGGCCCTGCAGAAGCAGCCGCTCGTGTTCTCGGCCGGCGTCGGCGGCACCAGTCTCGACGACCTCACGCCCGAGCAGGTCGAGGCGCGCATGTCGCTGCTCGACATGGACCCGCCGCGCCACACGCGCCTGCGCGCGCTCGTCAACCGCGGCTTCACGCCGAAGGCCGTGAAGGTCTACGAGGATCGCATCCGCTCGCTGATCCGCTCGATCCTCGTCGAGACGATGCCGGAGCGCGAGTTCGACTTCACCGAGCGCGTCTCGATCGAGCTCCCGATGCAGATCCTGTCCGACATCATGGGAACGCCGCTCGAGGATCGGCACACGCTCGTCAACCTCGGCGACCGCCTGCTCGGCAACACGGAGCCCGAGTTCGTCGGCGACCTCGTCAAGGACCAGTCCGACCTGTCGCAGTACGCGCACCTGCCGTTCTCGAGCCCCGCCGCGCTCGAGATGTTCGACTACGCGCTCGGCCTCGCCGAGCTCAAGCGCGCGCAGCCCGGCGAGGATGTCGTCACGATCCTGATCAACTCCGAGCTCGAGGGCGACATGCTCTCCGAGCACGAGTTCAAGCTGTTCTTCCTGCTGCTGATCACCGCCGGCAACGAGACGACGCGCCACACCATGTCGCACGGCATCGCGGCGCTCCTGCAGAACCGCGACCAGATCGATCGCCTCGTGGCGAACCCCGAGCTGTGCGGCACCGCAGCCGAGGAGATCATCCGCTGGGCCACCGCCGTCCACCACTTCCGCCGCACGGCCACCCAGGACGTCGAGCTGCACGGCCAGCAGATCAAGGAGGGCGACAAGGTCGTCCTCTGGTTCACCTCCGCCAACCGGGACGAGCGCTTCTTCGACAACCCGATGCAGTTCGACGTCGGCCGCACGCCCAACAAGCACATGGCGTTCGGACTCGGCGGTCCGCACTACTGCCTCGGCTCGCACCTCGCGCGCCTCGAGATCAAGATCTGGCTCGAGGAGCTGCTGCCGTACCTGCCCGACCTGCACCTCAACGGCGAGGTGGCGCGCATGCGCTCGAACTTCTTCAACGGGATCAAGCGAATCCCGGTCCGCTACGACGGCAGCCGGTAGGCTTCCGCCAGACGTCCAGGGGAGGATGGGAATGCGCGCAGTCCGGCTGCACAGCGGCGACAGGGAGCTGCATCTCGACGAGATCGAGATGCCCGTCGCGGCCAATGACGATCAGGTCGTCGTGAAGGTGAACGCCTGCGGCGTCTGCTTCTCCGACATCCACGTCGTCGACGGCGACTTCGGCGACAAGCCGCGCCCGCTGACGCTCGGCCACGAGGTGACGGGCTGGACGGAGGAGCTCGGCAACGTGTTCGTCTACACGCCGTGGGGCTGCGGCGAGTGCCGGTTCTGCGCCGCGGGCTGCGAGATGATCTGCCCGGACAGCCATGAGGCCGGACTGTTCGACCAGGGCGGCTACGCCGACTACATGCTGGTCCCGCACCGGCGCTACATCTTCCCGCTCGGCGATCTCGATCCGATCGACTCCGCCCCGCTCGGCTGCGGCGGCCTCACCGCCTTCCGCGCCGTCAAGCAGGCGCTGCCGTACCTCGGCAAGGGGCGTCGCGCCCTCGTGCTCGGCGCCGGCGGCCTCGGCCAGTACGCCGTGCAGTACCTCGCCGCCATGACCGACGCCGAGGTGCACGTCGGCGATCCCGACCCCGCCAAGTGCGCGACGGCGAAGGAGATCGGCGCCACCGAGGCCGCCGCTCCCGGCGACCTCGACGGCCCGTACGCGGCCGTCCTCGACTTCGTCGCCGCGCAGAAGTCGCTCGAGGACGCCGTGCGTCTCGTCGATCGCCAGGGCATCCTGATCGCGATCGGCCTGCACGGCGGCCGCGTGCCCTTCGGGTTCGGCGCCGTGCCGATGGAGGCCAAGCTGACGACGAGCGTGTGGGGCTCCCTCGACGACTTCGCCGAGCTGATCGCGCTCGCGCAGCGCGAGAAGATCCGTCATGTCGTCGAGCGGCTGCCGCTGACCGACGCCGCCATCGCCCATGAGCGCCTGCGCAAGGGCGACGTCAAGGGCCGCTTCGTGCTGGTGCCGTGATGATCCGACCCGCCGCGCCGTACGGTGCCGATGCACGGCTCGTCGCGATCGGCACCGGGGTCGAGCTGAGCGTCACCGACCGCGGTGAGGGGATCCCGCTCGTGCTGCTGCACGGCGTGTCGATGTCGGCCGCGTACTTCCATCCCGTCATCGACCCGCTCGTCGCCGCCGGGTATCGCGTGGTCGTGCCCGACCTGCGCGGCCACGGCCGCTCGCCGCACGTCGAGGGCGGGCACACGGTCGGCCAGTACGCGGACGACGTCAACGCCCTGCTCGACGCGCTCGGCATCGACCGCTGCGTGCTGGTCGGCTGGTCGATGGGCAACCTCGTGGCGTGGGAGCTGATGCTGCGCCACGGCCGTGACCGCGTCGCCGCGCACGTCAACATCTCGCAGGGCCCAACCGACCTCCAGTGCGAGGCCTTCCCGTACGGACCGCTACCGCTCGACGCGATCCACGGCTTCATCGCCTCCGTCCAGGCCGATTTCCGCGGCGCGATCGAGCACTTCGCTCCCGTCATGTTCAAGGAGCCGCTGTCCGATGAGGACCTCGCCTGGTGCGCGGACGAGTCGTGCATGGTCGGTGCCAACGCGGCGTCGGCGATCCTGCTCGACCAGACGCTCTACAGCGCGGTCGACGCGATCGCCGCGGGCACGGTGCCGACGCTGAACCTGTGGGGCGTCCACGAGGGACTGATCCCGCTGGCGATGGGCGAGTGGTGCCGGGACAACATCGCCGGCTCGACCTACGTCGTGTTCGAGGGCTCCGGGCACTGCCCGCAGCTCGAGGAGCCGCAGCGCTGCGCCGCGCTGATCACCGAATGGCTCGCCGAGACGCTGTGATGCAGCGGAGTCGCTGAGTGGGCATCACCATCGTCCTCGGCGTCCTGTGCGCGCTCGCCTGGGGCCTGCCCGAGGTGCAGCTCGCCCGCGCCGCGCGCAACCTCGGCATCGTGCCGACGGTGATCGGCTCGATCGCGATCGGCCTGCTCGTGACGTCGCCGATCATCTTCTTCGCGGGCGGCCTGCCGCACATCACGGCGAGGGGCGCGGTGCTGATCGTCGGCATGGGCATCCTCACGCTGGCCGGGTACCTGACCGGCTTCAGCGCCTTCCAGAAGGGCAAGCTGACGATCGTCGCACCGACGATCGCGTGCGAGGGCGCCGTCGCCGCGCTGTTCGCGATCCTGCTCGGCGAGACGATGGACACGCGCGTGCTCGTGCTCCTGCCGGTCGCGGTGATCGGCGTGGTGCTGGCCGCGATGGGCGAGAGCGAGGACGGGCAGTCGAGCGGCGCGCTGCGCGCCGGCGTCGCCGCGCTCGTGTGGGGCGGCATCCTGACGATGGCCGCGCCGGTCGCCGGCGAGGTCGGCGTGATCTGGGGCTTCGTCCTCGTCCGCGTCGTCGCGCTGCTGCTCGCGCTGCCGATCGGCCTCAAGATGGGCGTCACGACGAACGCGCGCTTCGACTGGAAGAACGTCGCCGCGTGGGGCATCGGCGATTCCGTCGCATCGCTGCTCTACGTGGCCGCCGCCGATCGCGGGCCGGTCGCGGTCGCCGGCGTGCTCGCCGCGCAGTTCGCGACCGTCGGCGTGATCGTCGGCATGATCTTCATGAAGGAGCGCCTGCGCCTGCGTCAGTGGGTCGGCATCATCACGGTCATCGCGGCCGTCACCGCCATCGCCGCGGTCGGCGCGGGCTAGTCGGCCAACGGCGATCCGGGTCCTTGCTGACACGATGGGCCCGGGCCCA
>CAWUMZ010000156.1:0-3940 GCA_963923625.1 uncultured bacterium
CGACGATCCGCTCGAGCCCCTCCTCCGCCTCGCCCATGAAGAACGCGTCGACGAAGTGCGCCAACGGCATCGGGTTCGAGGCGCTGGGGCCGCCCGCGAGGATGATCGGGTCGCGGTCGGTGCGATCGGCGGAGCGCACGGGGATCTGGGCGAGATCGAGCAGCTCGAGGACGTTCGAGTAGGTCAGCTCGGCCTGCAGCGTGATGCCCAGCAGGTCGCAGTCGCGCACGGGACGCCAGGTCTCGAGCGTGAACAGCGGCACGTCCTCGCGTCGCATGGCGTCGGCCATGTCGGGCCACGGGCAGTAGACGCGCTCGGCGGATGCCTCGGTGCGCCCGTTGATCAGGCCGTACAGGATCTGCAGCGCCTGGTTCGAGATGCCGACCTCGTACGCATCGGGATACGCGAGGGCGATCCGGACGGACGCGTTGGGCTTGACCGTCTCGTTCGTCTCGCCGCCGATGTACCGCGACGGCTTCTCGACCTCCGTCAGGAGGCGCTCGATCTGCGGCTGGAGGGAGTGCTGCTCCACAACTGGAGTCTACCGGGCGCGGACGTTTTGCCCGTCAGACCGCGTCCGGCGGCGACGTCAGCGCCTTGTCCGCATAGCGGCGCGGACGCTCCTGCCAGCCCGGCGATGCCGTCTCGACCCGCACCTGGCGGATGCCGACGGCGATCGCGAGGCCAATAGCCGTGAGGTTCGTGATCGTGTTCGATCCGCCATACGTCATGAACGGCAGCGGGATGCCCGTGGTGGGCGCGACGCCGAGCGTCATCGCGATGTTGACGGCCACCTGCGTCATCAGCAGGCCGAAGACGCCACCGGCGATGAACGCCTCCTCGAGGTTGCGGGCGCGCGGGATCACGCGCCCGACCCGCCAGAGCACGAGCAGGTACAGCAGGAGCACGATCGCCGACCCCACGAAGCCGCGGTTCTCGCCGACGACGGCGAACACGAAGTCGGTGTGGTGCTCGGGCAGGAAGTTGCCGGCCGTCTGGCTGATGCCGGAACCGCGGCCGACGAGGCCGCCGGAGCCGATCGCGATCTTCGACTGCTCCGACTGGTACGCGGCGGGACTGCCGCCATTCGGGTCGAGGAAGGCCGTGATGCGCTCAGCCTGGTACGGCCGCAGAAGCGGCAGGCCGATCGTGGGCAGGATGCCGAGGACGAGGATCACGAGGAATGCCCCCACGCCACCGATGATCGCGACGTTGCGGCCGGGCAGGCCGGCGACGACGAGGATCGTCAGGGTGATCGCCACGTACACGATCGACGTGCCGAGGTCCGGCTGGATGAACACGAGCGCGAACGGCGGCAGCATCAGGAGCGCCGCGCGGATCGCCATGTTCCAACCAGTGATCCCGCGGCGAACGCAGTCGGCCACGATGATCGACAGGCAGACGAGCATCGTCACCTTGCCGACCTCCGACGGCTGCAGGGTGAAGAACGGCAGCGGAATCCAGCGCTGCGAACCGCGCGCCGCCGAGAAGCCGAGCACGATGACCAGCAGTCCGATCGTGCCGCCGTAGATGAACCAGAACAGCCGGCGGTAGAGGCGCGGGTCGACGAAGGCGGCGATCGCCGCGAAGCCGAGCCCGGCCGTGATGTAGATGATGTGCCGCCGGTCGAAGAAGCCGGGGTCGCCGGCGAGGTCGTTGACCGTCGCGGCCTTGACCGCGCGCTCGCCGATGAAGAGGAGGAGCAGCACGGCGGCGACGAGGATCCAGTCGACGCGGCGGAGGAGCGCGGTCAGGTTCATCCGGTCGTCGTCGCCGTCGTCGTGGTGGTCGTCGGAGTGGTCGACGGGAACAGCGGTCCGCCGTTCTGCTGCTGCAGCTGCTGGGCGGGGTCGACGCCGAGCGCGGGGCCGGAGTAGACGCCGGCCTGCTCGGCGGAGGAGATCTGCCCGATCGTCGCCTCATCGACGCCGAACGCCTTGGCCATCACCTGGCGCACGGCCGGTGCCGCCGTCTCGCCGCCGAAGCCGCCCTGCTCGATGACGCACACCACGACGAGCTTCGGGTCGTTGGCCGGCGCGTAGCCGGCGAACCACGCGAAGTCGCGCTTGCCGAGCTTCTCCGCGGTGCCCGTCTTGCCCGCGACGGGGATCGGGAAGTTCTTGAACGCGGCGTAGGCCGTGCCGTTGACATCCTGCGTGACGCCTTCGAGGCCCTTGCGGATCGCGGCCAGCATGTACGGGTCGAGCTGCACGTGGGTGGGCGCCGGCGGCGTCAGGCGCTCGCGCAGCGTGCCGTCCTGCCCGTACACGGATGCGCCGACGTGGGGCTGGACCAGCGTGCCGCCGTTGGCGATCAGGGCGTAGAGGCGCGCGATCTGCAGCGGCGTGACCTCGAGGTCGCCCTGCCCGATCGCCTGCAGCACCGAGTCGCCCGAGGTCCAGCGGTTGTGCACGCGGTCGTCGCCGAAGCGGCGGCGCTTGTAGGCGGCGTCGGGGACGTTGCCCGGCGAGTCGCCGCCGATGTCGATTCCGGTGCTGGCGCCGAAGCCGAGGCGCTTGGCCCACAGCGGCTGCGGCTCGAACTCGCCGGACTTCGGCGTTGCGCGGTAGAGGCGATTGCCGAGCTCGTAGAAGTACGTGTCGCAGGACGCCGTGAGCGCCTGCATCAGGTTCATCGGCTCGTTGACGCCCGACTCGAAATTGCGGTAGATCTGGCCGTCGATCAGCATCTGCGGCGAGCACTGGATCTGGCTGTCGGGACGGACCAGTCCGGCCGATCCGGCCGCGAAGGCCGTCACCGGCTTGAAGGTGGAGCCCGCCGGATAGAGGCCGTTGAGAGCGCGATTGAGGAGCGGCGAGTGCTTGGCATCGCGAGCCAGCTCGTTCCAATACCTCTGCCCCTGCGGACCGGCGAGGATCGCGGGGTCGAAGCCGGGATTCGAGGCCATCGCGCGGATCGCGCCGGTCTTCGGATCCATCGCGATGATGGCGCCGCCGTCGGCCGCCGGGTGCCCGTGGGTGCGGGCGTACGTGATGGCCTCGCGCAGCGCGTTCTCCGCCGCGCTCTGGATGCCGGCGTCGATCGTCAGCCGGACATTGTCCCCCGACTTCGCGGCGCGCGAGCGCACGATCGGTCCGACCGGATCGCCGAGGGCGTCGACGCGACGCTGCAGCGAGCCGTTGGTGCCGCGCAGGTACCGATCGAAGTACTGCTCGACGCCGCGCTGGCCGACGACGTCGCCCGCGGACGCGTTGCGATAGGTGACCTGGTCCTTCAGCTGCTCGGCCGAGACCTCGCCGAGCTCGCCCCAGAGGTGCGGCGCCATCGGAAAGAGCTTGCCGCTCTGCCCGCGCGTCGCGCGGTACGACCGAGCGGTGCCCTCGATGATGCGGGCACCCGGGAACTGGCCCGCACGCTCCTTCAGGTAGAACAGCACGTCGCGGTCGACGTCCTTGGCGATCACGATCGAGTCGAACGGCGCCTTGATCGACGCGGTGTGGATGTCGTCCTCCATCTTCGCGAGCGGGACGCCGGCGATGCGCGCCAGCTCGCGCAGCTGCGGGTACGCCGCGGTGCAGCCGGCCCATGCGCGCACCGTCTGCCCGCCATCGAGCTGCTGCCGGATCGCCGCGAGGCGGACCGCGCGCTCCTGCTTGGTGAGCCCCTCGGCGCGCTTGACGGCGTCGGAGATGCGGCGCGCGCGCTCGTCGGACGTGCGCGCGTCCACCGGCCCGGCGACGTCGCGTCCGCACGCCGTCAGGAGATCGGGGAACCGCGTCGGATCGATGGCGACGGAGTTCGACGGGCGGCTGCCCACGAGCACCTTGCCGGTGTCGTCGAGGATCTGCCCGCGCGCTGCCGGCACGTCGATGCTGCGCAGGCCGTTCGAGCTCGCCTGCGCGCGGTACGACTGCACATCGAGCACCTGCAGCGACCAGAGTCGCAGGATCAGCACGATGATGATCGCCGCGGCGATCAC
>CAWUMZ010000157.1:0-3925 GCA_963923625.1 uncultured bacterium
GTGCCGTGGGACGAGCTGCCCTCGCTCGAGCACGCGTTGGCGCGCATCGCCGCCGATGCCGATGCCTACGCCGCGGGGACCTTCGCCGACGCCGCGCTCTCGGCGCGCGATTACATCGGCGCCCTCGATCCCACCCCGTGCGTCCGCGACTTCCTGACGGGCTGGTGGCAGCTGATGGGCGGCGCGCCGCCCGAGCGCGGTTCCGCCGTGGATGCCATCGCGTCGGTCGCCGCGCATGGCGGACTGAGCGGCCTCATCACGTGCCTCGCACACGGCCCGGCCGCCGGCTGGAGCGCGCTCGCCGAGGCGATGGCCGCTGAAGTCGCGGTCGAATTGAACACGCCGATCGACGCGCTCGACCTCACCGACGGCGCCACGTGCACCGCCGCGGACGGTCGCACGTGGCACGCGCGCGCCGTGGTGATCGCCGTGCCCATCAACTGCCTGCCCAACATCGCCTGCAGTCCCGCCTGGCCCACGCCCGTGGCGGAGGGAGCCGGTAACAACGCCGGCTCCGCGACGAAGGTGCTCATGCTCGTGCGCGGCATCGAGCCGCACGGCATCGCCGTCGGGGCCGGCGAGGGGCTGCACTGGTGGTACGCAGACGACGCGATCGACGACGTCGTCCGCGTGACCGGGTTCGGCTGGGCCGTCGACGACTTCGATCCGAGTGATCGGGGCGACGTCGAGCGCGCGCTGGCCGCGTACTTCCCCGAGGGAGAGCTCGTGACGTTCACCCAGCACGACTGGGTCGGTGACGCGCACTCGCTCGGCACGTGGCTGACCGCCCCGGCCGGACAGCCCGACCTCGTCGATCCCGATCGCTTCGCCCCGTTCGCCTGTGCGGCCTTCGCAGGCTCGGACGTCGCGCACCACAGGGCCGGCTGGTTCGAGGGCGCGCTCATCAGCGGCGCGGCCGCGGCGGCGCACGTCCGCTCGCAGCTGATCGGGTAGGCTCCCCGCGTTCGACGGCGCGGGACAGCGTGCCGGCATCCATCGTCATCGCTGCCGGAGAGTCCGCATGTCCCATTCCACCGAACGGCCGATCACCGAACCGATCCCCGTCGACCAGCGGCACCTGACCGCGCTCGACGTCGGCGTCCTCTGGTCGAACATGGGCATCAGCCTGCTCGGCGTCGTGGCGGGCGCGGGGCTGATCGCCTATGGCGCGGGCTCCACGCGGGCGCTGGTCGCGACCGTCGTCGGCGGTGTGATCGGCGGCCTCATGCTGGCCGCCGCAGGCGCGCTCGGCGCGTCGTCGGGTCAGCCCGGCATGGTCGTGCTGCGGCGCGCGCTCGGCGATCGCGGCTCGTACCTCCCCACCGCGCTCAACGTCCTGCAGGGCTTCGGCTGGGGCACGTTCGAGATCCTCGTGATCGCGGAGGCCGCGCGCCTGATCGTCGGCGTCGAGGCCCGCTGGCCGTTCGCCGTCGCCGCCGGCGTGATCGGCACCCTGCTCTCGATCATCGGTCCGGAGAACGTGACGCGCCGTGTGCTCAAGCGCTTCGTCACGCCGCTCGTGGCGATCGCGATCGTCTACCTGCTTCTGCGCCTCGCGATCGACGGCACGTCGTCGGAGCTCGGCACGGCGGCAGCCGGCGGCATCGGCCTGATGGCCGCAATCGATCTCGTCGTGGCGAACTTCGCCTCGTGGCAGCCACTCGTGCCGGATTACACACGCTTCGCCCGATCGGTGAAGGGCGCGGCACTCGGCGTGGGCCTCGGCTTCGGCATCGCCAGCACGCTCACGTTCATCGTCGGCATTCTCGCCGCCGTTCAGGCGGGCGGCATCGACTCGGCATCGGCCGGCGTCGCGGTGATCCTCGCGGTGCCGCTCGGGACGCTGGTGGCCTCGATCCTCGTCGTCGACGAGTCGGAGAAGGGCTTCGCCAACATCTACTCCACCGCCGTCTCAGTGCGCAACTTCGCCCCCCGTGCGCCGCAGACGCCGATCGTGATCGCCATCGGCACGATCGTCACGATCGGCGCCGTCACCGTCTCGCTCGACCGCTTCTTCGACTTCCTCTACCTGCTCGGCGCGGTCTTCGTCCCGCTGTTCGGAGCGGTCTACGCCGATCGCCTGCGCCCGATCGCACCGCACGCGACGATCGTCGCCTGGGTGGCGGGCTTCCTGCTCTACGAGTGGCTGAGCCCCACGCACATCCTCGGCGTGGCCGACCACGTCGCGCCGCTGTTCGACGGCGCGCTCGGCGCCACGCTCCCGTCGTTCCTCCTCGCCGCCGCGATCCGGCTCGCCTGGCCCTCACGCCGGGCCTGACGCGCCACCAGGTTCCGAATGGGGTCAGACCCCAAGCGGAATCGGATCAGCGCGTGCCCCAGAGGCGATCGCCCGCGTCGCCGAGACCCGGGACGATGTAGCCGACCTCGTTGAGGCACTCGTCGAGCGCCGCCACGTGGATGTCGACGTCCGGATGGTCCGTCTGCATGCGCTCGACGCCCTCGGGCGCGGCGAGCAGCGACAGGAGCTTCACCTTGTGCGCGCCGCGCTCCTTGCAGACCGTTGCGGCGTACGAGGCCGATCCGCCGGTGGCGAGCATCGGATCGATGATCAGCATCAGGCGCTCGCTCAGATCCTTCGGCAGCTTCTCGTAGTACGAGACCGGCTGCAGCGTCTCCTCATCGCGGTACATGCCGAGGAAGCCGACGCGCGCGACGGGGATCATCGCGAGCACGCCGTCGAGCATGCCGACGCCCGCGCGCAGGATCGGCACGACGCCGACCTTCTTGCCTGACACGCGGCGTCCGATCGTCTCCTTGATCGGCGTCTGCACGCTGACGTCCTCGAGCTGGAGGTCGCGCGTGGCCTCGTAGGCGAGCACGCCGGCCAGCTCGCTGGACAGCGCGCGGAAGTCGCGCGTCGACGTCTCCACCGCGCGCAGGAGCGCGATCTTGTGCTGGACGAGCGGGTGCTGGCAGACGTGCAGGGTCATGGCGCCATGCTAGCGACCGCGGTGGCCGGCTAGAACCGCCGATCCGGCCGCATCGGCGCGACCCAGGCGGGCGCGGCACCGTCGAGGATCATCTCCGCAAGCAGCGCACCCGTCGACGGCGCCAGCGTGACGCCGAGCATGCCGTGACCGGTCGCGAGGTAGAGGCCATCGTGTCCGGGTACGGGCCCGAGCAGCGGCAGCGAGTCGGGCGTCGCCGGCCGGAACCCGGCCCACCCCTCCACGCTCGTCTCGCTCGTGGCCGGATGCCAGTCGGCCAGGTACGAGCACGCGTCGGCGACGACCAGGTCGAGCCGGCGCCGATCGACCTCCAGGTCCTTGCCCGGCAGCTCGAAGACGCCGGCGATGCGCACGCCCTCCTCGTAGCCCGAGACGCCGATCTTCGCCTCGGTCAGGTACAGCGCCTGCGACGGCCGCGTGCCCTCGCCCTTGAGGGTGATCGAATAGCCCTTGGCGGGCACGATCGGCACGTCGAGGCCGAGCGGCTTGAGCAGCGCGGGGCTGAGCGCACCCGTCGCCACGATCACGCGATCCGCCTGCACCGGGCCGGTGCTCGTGGCGATCTCCCAGCCGGACGACGTGCGGCGCATGCCGCTGACGCTCGTCTGCTCACGCACGTCGTGGCCGAGCGCGATCACCCGATCGGCGAGCCCGCGCATCAGCGTCTGCGGCTGGACGTAGCGGTCGATCGTGGTGCGCACGACGAACTTGACCTCGTTGCCGATCGACGGATCGATCGCGCGCGCCTCCTCCGGCGTGAGCGTCTCGATCTCGCCTTCGAAGCCGATCTTGCGCAGATCCTCGAAGACGGGGCCGAACCAGGAGATGCCCTTCTCCGTCTTGCCGAGCGTGAGGATCCCGCCCGAGTGCATCTCGAACGGGACGCCGTCGGCCTGATACGCGTCGAGCACCTCGAACGTGCGGCGATTGAGGTTGTGCAGCGCCTCGACGCCCTT
>CAWUMZ010000158.1:0-3921 GCA_963923625.1 uncultured bacterium
AGATCTCCTTCGCGGCCTTGCGGATGCCCGCGGTCGAGATCTCCACGCAGCAGCCGGCCTCCTCGAGCGCATCGGCGATGCGGTCGAAGGCCCAATCGAGCGTCTCGCTCGACGGCAGCGGACCGAAGGACTTGGGCAGATCGGCATGGGTCATCACGTCGAACTGACCGCTCAGCGCCGCGCGCGTGTAGCGGTCGACGTAGCCGCGCCAAAGCGCCTCGGGGTCGATCTCCTTGAAGGCGGAGTAGAGGTCGTAGTCCACCGCACCCTCGTCGACCCAGTGGATGCTGCCGAGGATGACGTCCCAGGGACGCCCCTTGAGCGCGTCGACGAGCACGTCCTGACCGCTCGGCAGCCAGTCGCACTCGATGCCGATCAGGATCGGGAAGCCCGCCGCCTTGGCCTCGCTGAGCGCGTCCCAGTAGGCGTCGATGTCCCACTGCGTCTGCGTGTCCCAGTAGGGGTGCGACCACGCCGGCTTCGCGATGCGGAAGCGGTAGATGTGCTCCGTGATGGCGACGTGCGACAGGCCCCGATCCATGGCGGCCGCGACGTGCGGGACGATCGTCTCGATCGACAGCGCCGCCTCGTCGAGCGGATCGTCGTCGGGGCGCAGGTGCGTGTGGTGGTCAGTGAGCAACGCGGAGCTCCTCGGCGCGCTCCAGATCAGCGCGCGTCGTGATCTTCATGGCGCGGGGATCGCCCGCGACCGTCGCGATCGTACCGCCCGTCCGCTCGACCAGGCTGGCGCAGTCCGTGCCGGTCGCGCGATCCTCCGCGGCGACGGCGCGACGGAAGCCGTCGGCCAGGAAGGCCTGCGGCGTCTGGACGGCACGCAGCTCGGAGCGGTCGAGCGTCTCCACCACCCGGCCCGACTTGTCGACGCGCTTGACGGTGTCGTCGATCGGGAGCACGGGGATGACGCCATCGGCGCCGTCGGCGAAGCCCGCGAGCACGCGGTCGATCAGGTCGGCCGAGACGAGCGGTCGCGCGGCGTCGTGCACGAGGATGATCGCGGCATCTGCCGGCACCTCCGCGACGCCGGCCGCGACGGAATCGGAGCGCGTCGCGCCGCCCGCCACCGCCACGGACGCCTTGCCAGCGCCGATGTCGTCGGCCATGAACGTCGCGTTCTCCTCCCACCCCGCGGGCACGACGAGCACGATGCCCTCAATCGCCGGATGGTCGTCGAGCGCCGCGACCGAGGCGGCGATCAGCGGATTGTCGCCGAAGCGGACGAAGGCCTTCGGATGCTCGGCGCCCAGCCGCTCGCCGGAGCCGGCGGCGACCACGACCGCCCAGACGGCGACCGAAGCGGCCATGCGGCCCTAGGCGCGCGCGGCGCGGGCCTCTGCACGCGCCTCGGCGAGATCCGCCAGCAGCTTGTCGAGATGCGCGTTCGTCTCGTCCTCGTCCTTGTCGAGCGACCAGCGCAGCTCGGACGAGAGGATGCGCTTGGCCTGCGCCAGCAGCTGGCGCTCGCCCGACGAGAGCGGCTTCTCGGCGTCGCGGAGGGAGAGGTCGCGGATGACCTCGGCGATCTCCTTGACGTCACCCGAGCGGATCTTGTCCTTGTTCATCCGGAACCGGCGGCTCCACGAGCCGGTGTCCTCCGGGATCTCCTCGGCGAGGACGGCGAGGACGGCGTTGGCGCCCTTCTGGTCCATCACGCGGCGCAGCCCCAGCTCATCGACGCGGTTCACCGGAATGCGGACCACGAGGTCGTCGGCGATGATCCGGATCGTGAGGTACTCGACCTCCTCGCCCAGCACCGTGCGCTTCTCGATGCCGTCGATGATGCCTGCACCGTGCTGGGGGTAGACGATCCGATCTCCGACTTTGAACACCTGCGCTCCTCCGTGCTGGGATCGGAAGGATAACCGCAAACGACCCCGAATGGGGAGGTTTCAGCCGCCGGCGCGAAGGTGCCGATCGTGCAGGCGACGGAGCCCCTGCTGGACGGCCGCGGCGTCGTCCGGCGAGATGCCGTCGACGGCCTGGAGCTCGCGGAGCGTGGCGCGCATGAGCGCGTCGTACGTCGGGAACGCGGCAATGATGCGCTCCGTCTCGTCGTCCGTCAGCGTCGCGACGTGCGCCAGCGCGCGGTAGCCGCGTGGACGCAGCTCGATCGTCGTGCGCTCGCCGTAGCCCAGGGCCCGGGCGACGCACTCGAGCTCGACGAGCTCGCCGTAGCGGAGCGCCGCGAGCTGCTCGAGCACCATCTCCGTGCCGTCGGTGATGTCGGCGTTGCGGTAGTCGCGGATGATCGCCAGGCGCTCGTCGACGACGCCCTCGGAGAGCTCGGCGAGCTGCATCGCGACGAGGCGGCCGTCGAGTCCCAGCTCGGCGGCGTTCCGCTCGATCTCCCCGATCATCCGCGCGGCCATCTCGGCGCGCTGCAGCACGTTGATGACGTCGTCGAGCGAGACG
Source organism: uncultured bacterium (assembly GCA_963923625.1). Classification (GTDB taxonomy): domain Bacteria; phylum Actinomycetota; class Thermoleophilia; order Gaiellales; family F1-60-MAGs149; genus F1-60-MAGs149. The sequence goes on from CAWUMZ010000158.1 coordinate 2,431, forward strand.
TCGCCGCGGAGCTCCTGCGTGGTGAGGTCATCGGCACCGCGATCGAGCTGGACGCGATGCCCCTGCAGCGTGGCGAGCCCCTGCGTGGCCTTCGCCAGCAGATCGCCGATTGAGTCGAGCTGATACCGCGAACCACCGGTGTAGACGTTGACGGTGTCGCGCTCCTGCGAGATCGCGACCACGATGGCATCGGTCTGGCGCGCGACGCGCTCGGCCGTGCGGTGGCGCGTGCCGGTCTCGGACGTCGGCATCGCCGCGTCGGGCATCAGGTGCACGTTGGCGCGCAGGATCGTGGAGAGATCGGCGTCGACCACGATCGCGCCGTCCATCTTGGCGACCTCGTAGAGCATCTGCGCGGAGAACGGGATGTTGAGCGAGAGCCCGCCGGAGCAGAGCGGCTCGATCTCGTGCGGTTCGGCGATCACGAGAAGAGCGCCGAGATGGCCCTTGATGATGTCGTTGATGCCCAGCCGCAGGTCCGTGCCGGGCGCGAGCAGGCGCAGCGCGCTGGCGAGCTTCGGGTTGCGACGGGGATCGAGCATCATGGGACCGGTATCGTAGCCGGGTGGCGCCTTCCAAGCCCCTGCTGATCGTCGACGGCGATGCGCTCGCCCACCGCGCCTACTACGCGCTCGGGCACGTCACGTCGCGCGACGGGCGGCCGGTCGGTCTCCTGCAGGGCACGATCTCGATGCTGGTCGGCGCGTGGGATGCCTTCTCGCCGCGTGCGATCGCCGTGGCGATCGACAGCCGCGAGGAGTCGGAGCGCCATGCGCTCGTGCCGGTCTACCAGGCGCAGCGCGTCGGCGAGGTCGACGACGATCTGGTCGGCCAGCTCGACGCGCTGCCCGACCTGATCCGCGCGTTCGGCATCCCGGCGGTCTGCGTGCCGCCATGGGAGGCCGACGATGTCTGCGCGACGCTCGCCACGCTCGAGGAGGCGGCGAAGGGCACCTCGCTGGTGCTCACCCACGATCGCGACGCGTACCAGCTGGCCTCGAAGCGCACGACCGTCGTCCGCCCCGTCTCGGGCGTCACGGAGGTCGAGCACGTCGATCCGGCCGGCGTCGTTGAGCGCTACGGCGTCCGCCCCGATCAGGTGCCCGACCTGATCGCCCTGCGCGGAGACCCGTCGGACAACATCCCGGGAGCGAAGGGGATCGGCGCGAAAACCGCCGCCGAGCTCCTGCAGCGCTACGGCGATCTCGAGGGCGTGATCGCGCACGCCGACGACCTCTCCCCCGCCCGCTCGCGCGCGGTCGCCGACGCGGCCGACGAGCTGCGGACCTTCAAGACGATCGCCACGATGCAGCGGGCGCTGCCGATCGAGCTGCCGCCGAGCGCGGCGCCCGACTGGGAGTCGGGGGCCGAGGCGTGCGACGCGATCGGCATGGGCCGGCTGGCCGTGCGGCTCGCCGCCCGCTCCACGTGATGTTCGTCTAGCCCTCGAAGACCGTGATACCGAGGATGAAGACCATCCCGATCACCACC
>CAWUMZ010000159.1:0-3912 GCA_963923625.1 uncultured bacterium
AGCCCGTGCTCCAGCCAGTGCGCGGCTCCCGGCTCGTCGAACCACGCGGTCGGCGGACGTCGCAGGCCGCCGGAGCCGTCGTCGATCACGAGGTCGGAGAGCCACAGCAGCCCGTGGCACGCGCACTGGACGATCGCCATGCGGCCCTCGCCGGGCGGGCCGGCGAGCGTGATGCGGCAGCCGCCGGGCAGCATCTGATCGTCCTCGAGCAGCTCGTCGATCTCGCAGGCGGCGGCGTGCGACACGCCGAGCACCCGCGTTCCGGCGTATCGGGCACGCACAGCATCGGCGCTGCGGCCGTGCCACTCGACTGAGACGACGACCGTCGGTGGGAGCCCCACGCGCTCGACGTCCTGGTCGAGGTGGCGCCAGAAGCGCTCGGCCTCGTCGCCGCCGGGCACGAGCGGGTCGATCAGCACGATCCCCGCCGGCGATTCGTGGTAGACGCACGCCACGTCGCGCGCCCAGCCGCCGTACGGATTGTCCGGATCATCTGTCCAGGCGCTGTGCGGCGCCGTCCACCGCCAGAGGCCGTCGGCGAGGCGATCGACCTGCATCACAGCCACGAGTCCAGCAGGCGGCGGGCGATGCTCGCGGGCGGCGGCAGCACGGGCAGCGCGTCGCGGGTGAACCACTGGAGGTCCTCGAGCTCGTCGTCGCACCGGATCTCGCCCGCCGCCCACTCGGCGGTGAAGCCGAGCATGAGCGAGTGCGGGAACGCCCAGCTCTGGCTGCCGAACCACTGCGGCTCGGTGATCTCGATCCCGGCCTCCTCGCGGATCTCGCGGCGCACGGCATCCTCCGCGCTCTCGCCCGGATCGACGAAGCCCGCCAGCGTCGAGTACATCCCGACGGGGAAGCGCGCGGAGCGCCCGAGCAGGACCGCGTCCGCGCCCCGGGTGATCAGCACGATCACGGCGGGCGAGTGGCGGGGATACGCGCGGAAGTCGCACGCAGTGCATGCGCGCGAGCGCTCGTCGTCGCGGAGCGCGGTCGGTGCGCCGCAGATGCCGCAGAACCGGTGCGTGCGATCCCACTCGGCCAGCTGGAAGGCGCGCCCGGCCAGCGCCCACGACTCCTCGTCGACGCGGCCGTGCAGGGCGCGCAGCGCCGTCGCCTCGAGCCCGGCCGGAAGCGCGGTCTCGCGATCGAGGCGCGCGGTATCGACTGCGGCGCCGTCGAGGCTGCCCACGTGCACGGTCTCGGCGGGGATCAGCGTCGCGACGTCGCGACGACGGGGCAGGGACGTCGCGCCTGCACCGAGGATCAGCGCGTCACCGGCGAACAGCAGGACCAGATCGTCGTCGCGCTGCGCGTCAGGGCGGGCGATGGCGGTTTCGAAGGCCACGGCACAAGCATCGCAGGTCGCGAGCACGACGAGAACCCGTTGTGCAGCGGGGGGAGGAGAACGGAAGGAGAGTGAGAAGTACGGGCACATGACTCCCACCGCCACCGCACCCGCGATGCCGTACGAGACCGCGCCGATGCGCCTCAGCGTCGCGCCGGGCGTGCAGCCGGGACCCCGCATCATCTCCATGGCGAACCAGAAGGGCGGCGTCGCCAAGACGACGTCGACCGTCAATCTGGCCGCCGCGCTCAAGGAGCGCGGTAATCGCGTGCTCGTCGTCGATCTCGATCCGCAGTCGAACCTGACGATGAGCTTCGGCATCGATCCCGAGCATCTCCAGCAGTCCATGTTCGACGTGCTCGTGCACCGCCTGCCGATCCAGACGATCATCCACCAGCGCGAGGTCGATGTCGCCGCCGCCTCGATCGATCTGGCCGGCGCCGAGCTGGCGCTGTCCGCGATGATCGGCCGCGAGCGCTCGCTCGAGAAGGCGCTGTCCGCCGTCAAGAGCGACTACGACTTCATCCTGATCGACACGCCGCCGTCGCTCGGCCTGCTGACGATCAACGCGTTCACGACCTCGACGGGCGTGATCGTGCCAGTGCAGCTCGAGTACCTGTCGCTGCGCGGGCTCGTGCAGCTCGAGTCGACGCTGCAGATGATCCGCGAGCATCTCAACCCCGCCGTGCACATCGAGGGCATCCTGCCGACGATGGTCGAGGGGCGCACGATCCATGGCCGAGAGGCGCTGGATCTGCTGCAGGCCAACTTCCAGGATCTGGTCTTCGAGACCCGCATCAAGAAGTCCGTCAAGCTCGCGGAGGCTCCTGTCCAGGGAGGCAGCGTGCTTTCCTATCAGCCAGACGGCGCAGGCGCCAATGCCTATCGCGCCCTGGCCGAGGAGGTGCTCAGCCGTGTCGAATAAGCGAGCCAGCATGCACGACGGTCCGCTCGCGGACCTGTTCCGCGCGACCGACGCCGCGAAGCCCGTCGAGCCGCCGCACCAGGAGCCCGTCGACAACACGCAGATGATGGAGCCGCCGGCTCCGCCCGCGCCGCCGGTGCAGGCCGCGCCCACGCCGGCCCCGCACATCCAGTCCGTGCCCGATCCCGTCGACGAGCCGTCGCGTCCCGCTGCCGCCTTCGCGCGCGGCGACATCAAGGGCTCGCCGCTCGCCCGTGACGTGTCGGGCCATGCCTACCTCGCCGTGATCCGGGTGGTCGGCGTCGGCGGCGCCGGCGTCAACGCCGTCGATCGCATGATCGAGGCGGGCATTCGCGACGTGGAGTTCATCGCGATCAACACCGACGCCCAGCAGCTGCACTCGTCTGGCGCGCCCAAGCGCATCCACATCGGCGACGAGCTCACGAAGGGCCTCGGCGCCGGTGCGCGTCCGGAGATCGGGCGCGAGGCCGCCGAGGAGTCGGATGAGCAGATTCGCGAGGCGCTCCGCGGCTCCGATCTGGTCTTCATCGCCGCCGGCGAGGGTGGCGGCACCGGCACCGGTGCGGCGCCCGTCGTGGCGCGCATCGCCCGCGAGCTCGGCGCCCTCACGATCGGCATCGTCACCACGCCATTCCGCTTCGAGGGCGCGCAGCGCCGTGCGCAGGCCGACGCCGGCATGGAGATGCTCCAGGCCAACGTCGACACGCTCATCTCGATTCCGAACGACCGCCTGCTGCAGGTGCTCGACCGCAGCGTCACGATGGTCGATGCGTTCCACGTCGCCGACGACGTGCTGCGCCAGGGCGTCCAGGGCGTCTGCGACCTGATCACGACGCCGGGCCTGATCAACCTCGACTTCGCCGACGTCCGCACGATCATGCGCGACGCCGGCACGGCGCTGATGGGCATCGGCATGGCGAGCGGGTCGAACCGCGCCAAGGAGGCCGCGACGCGCGCCGTCGAATCGCCGTTGGTCGGCCACCAGATCAAGGGCGCCACGGGCATCCTGCTGAGCGTCTCCGGCGGTCCCGACCTGTCGCTGCACGATGCGATGGAGATCGCGGAGATCGTCCGCAACGCGGCCGACGAGTCGTGCAACGTCATCTTCGGCGCCACCGTCGATGAGAACCTCGGCGATCAGGTGTGGGTCACCGTCATCGCGACCGGCTTCGACCGCCCCGCGGGCTCGCGTCCGCTGGAGGCCTCGATGACGGGCGGCGCGGCGATGATCCCCGAGTTCAGCATCTCCACGGCGACGGATTCGGGCGACGCCGACGTCGACGTCCCCGATTTCCTCAAGTAGCGGCTAGTCCAGGCCGAGCTCGGCCGCCAGCTCCTCCGGCGTGCGCACGCGGCCGTTGCGCGCTGCGCGGGCCTGCGTCTCGCGCGTCAGGACGAGCCCGCGGTGGATCTCGGCGAGCAGGCCGGTGACGGTCTCGAGGCGCACTGTCTCGTCACGCTCCTCGAGCAGGTCCTGCTTCGCCTCGATGCCGAGGTCGATGCGCGCGATCAGCGAGTAGGAGAGGCCGGGGCCCGGCACGGGCAGATCGGGAGCATCGTCGGCCAGCTCGTCGACGAGTCCGGCGAAGGCCGCGAGTGCCGCGGCCTGCTGCTCCTC
>CAWUMZ010000160.1:0-3899 GCA_963923625.1 uncultured bacterium
GAGCGCGTCGCCGACAAGATCGAGGCCGGCATGGTCTTCGTCAACGTCGTCGGCGCCGACGCGCCCGAGCTGCCGTTCGGCGGCGTCAAGCGCTCCGGCTTCGGCCGCGAGCTCGGTCGCTTCGGCGCCGAGGAGTTCGTCAACCGCAAGATGATCCGCATCGGCTGATGCGCTGACGGCAGGGGCGGGGCCGCGCGGCTCCGCCCCTCCGACGGCTCACGCCGCGAGGTCGAGCAGGTCGCGCAGACGCTGATCGACGGCGGCCATCGTCGTCGGCGCGAGTACGCCCCAGCGGCGGAGCAACCGCTCGCGCGAGAGCGAGCGGATCTGGTCGGTGCGGACGACCGAGGCGGCGCGCACACCGCCGTCTCCCTTGGCGACGGGGACGTGGAGCCAGTTGCCGCGAACGGTCCGGGTGAGCGGAACGACGACGGCCATGCCGCTCGGGCCGGAGCCGAAGACGTCATCGCTGATGACGACCACCGGGCGAGTACCTGCCTGCTCGTGGCCGCGTCCGTGCTCGAGCTCGCAAAGCCACACCTCGCCGCGCAGCGCGCGCTGCGCGGTCATGCGCGTGGCTCGTCGGCGAGCCCGTCCATCAGCGTGCCGGCCCAGGCCTCGGCCTCGTCCACGGCCTCGCCCGGATGCGCTGCGTACCAGGCGTTCGCCTCGACGAGCCGAGCCTTGCCGGCGGCGCGCGAAACGATCGACTCGAGCAGCTCGGCCGCCGTCGTCCCCGCGTCTGCGGCAAGCCGCGCGATCTCGGCCCGGGTCTCGGGGTAGACGCGCACGGTGGTCGTGGTTCGCGGAGCCATGGTGTCGAGCATAGGTGTATTCAGTAATGGATGCAATGCGATGTACGAGCGCCGGGAGCACACCGCGATGCGCCGCTGCGGCGCGGGTTTCGCACGCACTGCGCCGCACGCGTCGCCTATCGTCCCGGCCATGACCTTCATCGAGTCCAGCCTGCCTCTCGACGACTTCCCGCTCGCGCGCGGCGGGGTCCTCAAAGACGCGCAGATCACCTACCGCGTCCACGGCGAGATCGAGGGCGGCGAGGCGATCATGCTCCCGCACATGTACTCGGGGAGCATGGACTCGATGACCGGGTTCCTCGCGCCCGACGGCCCGATCAATGCCGATGCCTGCGCGGTGATCACACCCGCGATGCTCGGCGCCGGCGCGTCGACGTCGCCGACGAACGCGCATCCCGAACAGCGCGGTGCGGCCTTCCCGCCGCTGGCCACGGCCGACGACGTCGCCGCGCAGAAGGCGCTGCTCGACCACCTCGGCGTCTCCCGCCTGCGGCTGCTCGTGGGCTTCTCGATGGGCGCGCAGCAGGCGCTGCGCTTCGCCGTCACGTATCCCGAGCTGGTCGAGCGTCTCGTGCTGATCGCCGGCACGGCGCGCAACACGGCCTACGGCCGCATCGTCGCGCAGTCGCTTGGCGAGGCGATCACCGGCGGGCCCGGCTGGCGGGTGGAGGACGACGCGCTCGAGGGCCGCCATCGTCACGCGCGGCTGATGAGCATCCTCGGGGCGACGCACGAGGCGTTCCTGCCGCACCGCATCGCCGAGGCCGGAGTGGAGGACCACGAGGCCTTCATCCGCGAGATCTTCGAGGCCGACTACGGCAGCCAGGACGCGAACAACCTGCTCTGCCAGATCGAGCGCTGGCATGGCGCGGACGTCGCCGACGGCGGCGACCTCGGCCATGCGCTCTCGCGCGTTACCTGCAAGACGGACGTGATCGCCCTCGCCGGCGATCGCCTGTTCCCACCAGAGGAGGTCGTCGAGCAGGCGCGCCTGCTGCCCGACTGCGAGGTGCACGTCGTCGGCTCGGCGTGGGGGCATTACGCGATGGGCGGCTTCGACGGCGCCGACATCGCCGCCGTGCATCGCGTCATCGCCGACGCGCTGGCCTAGGCCGACCTGAGAGCAGCCTGAGAGGCGCCCGCCGGGCGACCGGCACCGCGGGCAGACTTCCCCACATGGAGATCCAAGGCCTGCCCGCGCACCCCCTGCTCGTCCACGGACCCGTCGTCCTGATCCCGCTCGTCGCCCTGCTGAGCATCGTGCTGGTGCTCAAGCGACCCTGGCGCACGACGGTCGGGCCGTGGCTCGTGCTGCTCGCGTTCATCACCTTCGCGCTCACGTTCCTCGCTGCGCAGTCCGGCGAGGAGCTGCAGGCCAACGTGCGCGACACGGAGCTGGTGCGACATCATGCGCAGCTCGGCGGCGCGCTGCGGCCGATCGCGCTAGCGCAGCTGATCGCGATCCTGATGCTGATCGCACCGGCGTGGGCGCATGCGCGCGGCGGCCCGGGCGTGCTCGTCCGTCTCGCCGCTTCGAAGCCGTGGAGCATCATCAGCGTGGTGCTCGTCGTCGTGATGTCGGTGCTCGCGACCTACTGGGTGATCCAGACGGGGCACTCGGGCGCTGATGCCGTGTGGCACAACGTGCACCTCGTGAACCCCGCCAAGGACTAGGCGGGAGCCTGCGGGGTCAGGCGCCGGCGACCGTCACCGTCGTGGTCGCCGACGTGCCGACGGCCTGCTTGCCGGTCGGCGTGACGTTGACCTTCCACTGCCCGGGCAGGACGTTGACGGTGCAGACGACCTGCGTCGCATCGCCCAGGCACGGTGCGGCGAAGACGCGGCCGGTGCTCTGGCGGACGGCGCTGATCCGGTACGTCACCCCGGCCATCGGTGCGAGCGTGGCGGTGATTGTCGTGCCGTTCGTCGCGTAGACGGGCGTGGGGGCGGGCAGCGGCAGGATCACGGTCGCCTTCGAGCGGATCTGGTAGGTCTGCGGTGCCAGCGAGCCGTCGGGGTCGATCGTCGAGAAGCCCACGAGGTACAGGTACTGGTACTCCGTCTCCTCCTTGTGGACACGGCCGCCGAGGGTGAAGGACGTGGCGGTCGTCGTCGTGTTGATGTTGCGGAAGGCGCGGTTGCAGCCGAGCGTCGACAGCGGCGCAGAGTTCGTGTTGCCCGTCTTGTCGGGGCAGATCCAGGCCTCGCTGGCGAACGCGAGCTGCGTCGATGCCGGCGCGACGGTCCACGGCAGCGGCAGGTACGACACGGGCGCGCCGGCGTAGATCGACGACGTCGCGACGGGGGCGCCGGCCGAGACGGGGTTCATCGGGTAGATCGCGGTCTCGACCCAGGTGACGCCGGTGGTCGTGGCGTTGCCCTTCTGCAGCGGCGCGGTCTCCTGGATGGCGAGGTACTTGCCGACCTGGGCGAGCGGCACGGCGAGCTTGACGAGCTGGCCCTCGGTCACGTTGCGCGTGCCGATCTGCGTGCACGTCGCGGTGCCGTTCGTGTTGTCGGCGCGCACGGCCGGCGCGATCGTCTTCGACGTCGCGTCGCAGGCGTACGTCGTCAGCGTCGGCTGGCCGAGCACCTGCTGGCCGGGGATCTGGATGTCCTCGACCTTGACGGTCGTCGGCTTGCCGCCCTGCGCGTACATCGTCGCGCCGTACAGCACGCCCGTCTTCCAGAGGTTGCCGTTCGCGAGGGGCTGGAGCGTGACGCCGCCCTTCAGCTTCGAGGTGCTCTGCGCGCCGGCGATTGGCGCGAGGGCGGCGAGGAGTGCGAGGGCGGTGAGGACGATCGGCAGTCGGCGCATGCTCGAAGGGTACTCCGCGCCCGGTCGGCTAGTCGGCGTCGGGCACGTCCTCGAGCACCGCTTCGATCATCTCCTCGAGTTCGAAGCTCGCGTGCGCTTCCTCGATGTGGCGTTGCGCACCCTCCACGACCGTCTCGACGTCGGGTCCGATGATCTCGACGTCGCAGTCGTACTCGACGCATGTCCAGCGCTTTGCCATGCGGATCACCCGGCCTCGACACCGACGACGAAGTCGATCGATGGGTCGAGGATCTGCTCGATCAGCG
>CAWUMZ010000161.1:0-3885 GCA_963923625.1 uncultured bacterium
CGAGGCGCGCGGCGAGGCCCGCCATGGCGTCGGCCGCCATGATCGAGGCGCCGGCGAGCCAGTAGCGATACTGGCCGCTCTCCTGCGCCGAGGCGCAGGCATCGACGACGGGCTGGGCGATGCCACTGGCGAGCGCGGCGTCATCCGCCACGCGCACCTTCGACGCGCCGAAGCCGCCGAGGGCGCCCATCGCCGCGTCTTCCAGGCCGGAACCGCAGACGATCGCCTCGACCGGCTCGCCGAGGGCCGCGCCCAGGCGGGCCGCCTCCTCGAGCACGCCGAGGGAGCCCTTGGCGATCTCGCCGCCCTGTACCTCGCAGAGAACCGCGATGCCGGCCATTACGCGACCACCTTCTTCTCGATCAGGAATGCGACGAGCTGCTCGGCGGCCGAGCCGTCGTCCTCGATGACGATCGTGTCGCCGCGCCCCTCGGGCTTCGAGAGGCCGCCGACGGTCGTGCCCGCGCCGGCTGCGCCGACCGAGCCGGCGTCGACGCCGAGATCGGCGAGCGACAGCACTTCATGCGGCTTGCGCTTGGCGCCCATGATCGCGGGCAGCGGGGGGTAACGCGGGTCGTTGATCGCGTCGGAGACCGACACGACGCACGGCGTCGAAGCCTTGACGGTGTCATAGCCCGTCTCGACCTGGCGCTTGACGGTGACGGCGCCATCGCCGAGCTCGATCGAGGCCGCCTGCGTGACACAGGGCAGCTCGAGCAGCTCCGCGACCATGCCGGCCATCACGTACGACTCGGCGTCCGCGGCCTGCTGGCCGAGCAGGATCAGGTCGAAGCCGCCGCGCTTCAGCGCGGCCGCGAGGATGCGCGCGGTGCCGAGCAGGTCGCTGCCGGCCGCGGCCTCGTCGGCGATGTGGACGGACTGGTCGCCGCCCTGCGCGAGCGCGCGGTCGACGGAGCGGTTCGCGCTCTCGGGGCCGACGGTGACGACGGTGATCTCCGTGTCGGGCGCCGGGCCCTCCTTGATCTGGACCGCCGCCTCGATCGCGTGGCGGTCGTACGGGTTGAGCGTGTTCTCGCCGCTGCGGACGAGTCGCTTGGTGCCCTCGTCGATCCGCTTCTCAGCGGTCGGGTCCGGGACTTCCTTGACGCAGATCGCGATGCGCACGTATTCGCCTCCTGGAGATGCCGCTGGCAACGATACCCAACGTCACCGGATGATTCGCCGGGTTCAGGCCGCGCGGCTGAATGGGCCGCGCACCCGCGCCCATCGACGACGCGGCAGCTGCGCCGCATCGGGGATGCTCGCGCCGCGCGCCGCGGCGATGCCGGCGGCCACGACCGACTCCTCGATGTGTCCGGCGCGCCGCAGGATCGTGCTGGCCAGCGCGATCTCGTCGGCGGGCGACAGGTCGTCCTCGACGATGCCCCGCGCCAGCTCGATCGCGACCTCGCGGCGATGGGAGCCCTGATCCATCAGGTAGCAGGCTGCGCGGGCGGCGCTCATGGCCTCAACCTACCCTCAACCGGCGGGCCGATCGGCAGTTTCAGCACCTCTGAACAGAACCCTAACGTTCGCCTTCACCGCGTCAGCCAGCGGGCCGAAAGGAGAAAATCGACGGTTCGCGCCCGGAATGTGAAGTGCGCGGCCTCCCTTCACCAGTCCGGAACGGAACGTCCCCAAACGCTTCACCCACGGCCCTTCCGCGCCGCCCTACCTTGGAGTCAAGCCGCGAACCGCGCGGAGATTCCCAGGAGGAACCGTGAACACCAAGAGTCGTCTCATCGCACTCGGAACCTGCGCGGCGATCGGCGCTGCGCTCGCCATCCCGTCGATCGGCGGCGCCGACGCGCCCGTGCCGCTGGCCCGCAACTCGTACGCCGTCAGCGGCTACAAGGTGTCGCCGAACGGCAAGCAGCCGCGCTCGATCGTGCCGACCAACGCCAACGGCAAGCTGCCGGATCGCGTGATCGACATCTCCACGGTGCAGCCGGGCAAGTCGATCTACGGCGCGATCGGCGTCCAGTGGCTCGCCACCGTGGGCAAGGTCTCCGCTGCCAGCGGCTTCAAGGATTCCTGCTCGGCCAATCCCGGCCCCGGCAAGTCCTATCAGCCGTGCATGGGCGCGGCCGCGTCGTTCCCGCTGCCGCTGCCGAAGCGCATCGGCCTGACGAACTTCGGCATCGTCGGCGGCGCCGTCGAGGATCCCGAGTGCAACGGCACCTATGAGAAGCCGACCGCGCCGGCGGGCCACCTCTGCATCTACCCCGGGCACGAGAAGGGGTACTACAGCGAGGACGAGGCCGAGATCCAGAACATCGCCAGGAACGGCGAGGGCAACTACGACGTCACTGCGTACCTGCTGAGCGGCGTGGCCGGACGCTACGGCTTCCGCATCGAGGCCAAGGCGAACGTCAACGCCGCTGCCAAGTTCTACGCCTCGTGGGCCTACACCGCCCCGACGGGCGCCGCGGACACGACGACGGCCGACGCGGCGTCGTAACCACCCACCCCTCACTCTCACCACCACAGGAGCTCACCACACAATGCGACTCTCTCCCAAGACCCTGATCGCCGGCACCGTCGCCGCCGCGGTCCTGGCGGTCGTGCCGGCTGCCGGCGCCACCACCTACGCGACCGGCGGCTCGACCGGCATGCAGGTCGTGGCCTCGGCGCTGGCCCAGGCCTACACCAAGAAGACCTCCGGCAAGGTCCGCTTCACCGTCGCGGGCGGCGGCTCGGGCGCCGGCATCAAGGGCGCGGCCGCCGGCACGTTCGTGATCGGCGACTCGTCCCGCGCGCCGGCCTCGTCCGACGCCAAGGGCCTGGTCTTCACGCCCATCACGGTCGAGCCGTTCCTGGTCATCGTGAACAAGGCCAACAAGGTCTCGAGCCTCACGCAGGATCAGATCAAGGGCATCTTCACGGGCTCGATCACGAACTGGAGTCAGGTCGGCGGGTCGAACTGCGCGATCAAGGGCTACACCCGCATCACGGGTTCCGGCACGCTCGACACGTTCAAGGCGCTCTACCTCGGCGGTGCGGCCATCTCCGGCTCGTTCTCCGCGCAGGGCTCGAACGGCCTCGTCCGCTCCGGCGTCGCCGGCAACGCGTGCGGCGTCGGCTTCGTGACGTACGCGTACACGGTCGGCACCACGCTGCCGATCAAGGCCGTCGCCGTCGGCGGTGTCGCCGGCACGCTGGCCAACGTGAAGGCCGGCAAGTTCCCGTACGCGGGCTACCAGTACTTCGTGACGAAGGGCTCGCCGCCGGCGGGCGACATCGCCACGTACGTCGACTGGTGCCGCGGCCCCGAGGGCGCCAAGATCATCTCGAAGTACGCGCTGCCGACCACGGCCGAGGCGATCTACAACAACTAGCACCACCACACAGGGGCGTGCAGACGCCGCTGAAGCTCGACCGGAGGGTCCTCTCGGCAGCCGCCGAGGGGGCCCTTCGGCGTTGTTCACCAGTCCGTAGCCGGATCGGCTCCGATTCGGCTCCCACGCGCACCCGACGGCTTTCTAGCCTCCGTGTCGTGTCCTCCATCACCAATGTCCCGCCGCCGATCGGCGTGCAGCCCGATCGCGCGACCGCCGCGAAATCGGCCAACCGGCAGGATCGGATCTTCATCCTCGCCATCCAGCTGATCGCGGCCTTCACCCTCGTCGTGATCGCCGCCGTCGCGATCTTCGTGTTCATCGCGGGCTGGCCGTCGTTCCGCGCCAACGGCTTCGGCTGGTTCACCTCCGGCCCGATGCCGCTCGACCAGCAGCTCGGGCTCTCGTTCACCGGCAATCCCGACGGCACGCCGTTCACGAAGCTGAACGCCTGGCCCGCGATCGCCGGCACGATCCTGACCACCGGCGGCGCGCTGCTGATCGCCTTCCCGATCTCGCTGCTGACCGCGATCTTCATGGCCGAGCT
>CAWUMZ010000162.1:0-3879 GCA_963923625.1 uncultured bacterium
GGCGCGGCGATCAAGCCCGTCGCCCTCCACGCGGTCCTCGCCTGCCACGACGCCACGGGCCTCGACATCATCGGCCTCGGCGGTGTCGAGACGATCGACGACGTCGAGGACCTGATGAGCGTCGGCGCGAAGGCCGTCGCGATCGGCACGGCGCTCTTCCGCGACCCCTCCCTGGCGAAGAAGCTCCGAGTGGATCTGCCGGCCTAGTTCGTCTCCACGCGTAACGCCACCGGACACCAACGCCCCATAGGCGCATTTCGCCCGAAAAACAAGCACTTCGCGAATGTATCCGGGTTCCGGCAAGTCTCACACCTGCTTGAAGGTTGAGCGGGATTTCGACCGCTGACTAGAGTCCCCCCTCGTGTCGTCTTCCGCACCTCACACGGCCTCGGTCTCGCCGACCAAGCAGGCGCTTCTCCGTCATGAGACGCCGACCCGTTCGGCGAGCCAGCGCCAGTCCGCTCTGGCCCGCGCGAACGCGATCCGCGTGAAGCGCGCCGGCCTGAAGCGCGACCTCAAGGCGGGCGACCGCCAGCTGGCCGACATCTTGCAGCGACCCGCCGAGTGGGTGCTGACGGCGAAGGTGCACGACCTGCTGCTGTGCGTGCCGGGCGTCGGCGCGGTGAAGGCCGCGAAGATGCTCCAGCAGTGCCGCGTGTCGGGTTCGAAGACCGTTGGCGGTCTCTCGGATCGTCAGCGCAGCGAGCTGATCGCGCTGCTCCGCAAGTAGGCGCGTGGCGCGTCTCTTCGTGATCTCCGGCCCGTCGGGAGCCGGCAAGGGCACGTTGATCCGCGGCGTCCTGGAGCAGCGGCCTGACATCGCGCAGGTGGCGACGAGCGCCACGACCCGTGCGCGTCGCCCCGGCGAGGAGGATGGCCGCGAGTACTTCTTCCTCACCATCGCCGAGTTCGCCGCGAAGGTCGACGAGGACGATTTCGTCGAATGGGTCGAGTTCGCCGGCAACCGCTACGGCACGCTCAAGAGCGAGGTCGATCGCCTGCTCAGCCAGGGCGCGAACGTGATCCTCGAGCTCGAGGTCGACGGCAGCCTCGTGATCAAGGAGGCGCGCCCCGACGCGTGCCTGATCTTCATCGACACCGACCTCGCCGAGCTTCGCCGCCGCCTGATCAGCCGTCAGACCGAGTCCGAGGACGAGATCGATGCGCGCCTGCGCATCGCGGAGGAGCAGAGCAAGGACAAGCTCCGCTTCGACCACGTCGTCCACAACGACGACGTCGACCGCGCCGTCGCCGAGCTGCTGAGCACGCTTGAGCGCGAGCTCGGGGCGTAGTCCGACCTCATCAGAGCGATACCGAATATCGACCGCCTGGCGTCGGTGCCACGGGTCAATGTCACGCCTGTGGCGGCTTCGCCCGCTCTTGCCACGCTGCGAGCGCCGCGTGTGCCTCGCCGTACCGCCGTGTCGTTGCGACGAGCCGCGCCGGAACAAGGGCCTCCTCCGCGATCTGCGAGGCCTCGACGTAGATGCCGCTCAGGCGCGCGGGAGGATGCTCGTGCGGTGCGGCGGCGGTGCGAGCACCGAACAGCGTGATGCTCAATGCGCCTGGGAGCGCGGCGCTCGGTGCGAGGACGCCGGTGAACCCTGCGGATTCGAGTTCGACGCGAAGCGCTCGGCATGGTTCGTGGTCATCGCCGATCAGGATCGGCGGTTCGATGCCGCACTGGTCGGCGAGGTCGAACGTGCTCAGGTTCGCGATGCGCGGTTCGGTGATCCGGAGCATCCAGATCGAGCGCCGGTAGTCCCCGACGTCGTCTGCTGAGAGATCCTCGTGGCGGATCAGCTCTGCCCAGGCCGCGTCGACGTCGAGCGCCGCATACTGCGCGAGCTCGCCGCGGCTGTTCCATCGCGCGGGTGGCTGCGTGGGCTGGACGAAGTCGAGCGGGGCCGTCCAAAACGGCGGGTTGGTCGGTGCGCACTGCCGGTACGCCACGATCGGTGTGGCGACCGTCTCGGGCTCATGTCGCAAGTTGACCACGGGTGCTTCGCGCGAGGTCGCGAAGCGGTTCGGCGGCCTTGTCGACGTTCTCGTTGATCAGGTCGAGCGGCGCTCGCCCGTCGAGCTGGTGGCGAGGGCGTCGAAACCATCGTGCGATGCCGGGCGCCGTGATGGTGCCTCGCAGGTCGTAGATCAGTTGCGCGGCCAGGACGACGCGGTCGCCGTTGAGCCGGATCGTGCTCGGCTGGTGCTTGCGCCACGTGCGGATCGTTCGCGTCTCGACGCCGCAGATGTCGGCGATGTCCTCGTCGCGGGCACCCGCGAGTTCGCTGACCACGAATCGCGCGGCCGTGGGTGCGTCATCCAGCTCGGCATGGTCGTTGTTGTGGCGGAGCAGTTCGATGATCTGCGAGATGCGGTCGAGGTTCTCGCGTACGCGCCAGTCGCGGTCGAGGCCGTCCTCGTCGGCTTCGAGGTCGGCTTCGAGCCTGAGCACCTCGAGCAGGAGTTCCTGCACGACGGGGTTGGCGCGCCACTCGGCGGTGCGCGCGTGCGCGATCATCATCTGTCGAAACAGCCGATAGGCGGCAAGCCGTCGGGCTGTGGCGGGCTCGGGCGGCGCGTCGCCGGCATCGACGTCAATGGCGCGGGCGCAGGTCTGCAGCGCGTCGAGTGCTGCGTCGGGGATTGCGGTGTCTTGCGTGGTGGTCATCGTGACTAACTTCCTGTTTATTTCCGCAGCATAGACGCGAACTCGGACGTTGCCAAACCCCGTCGGTGCGCCGGTAGCGCCACCCATTCCCCGCACCGCTGCTACCTTGTGCCAGTCGCCGCGTTGTGCGCGACGCCTGCCTGGAGCCTGCGACTTCCATGATCCATCCGAAGATTGACGATCTGACCGCCGTTGTCCCGTCGAAGTACGCGCTGGTGCTCGTGGCCAGCCGTCGTGCGCGCGAGCTCAACGACTACTACCGTCAGCTCGGCGAGGGCGAGTTCATCGCGGAGAAGCAGTACGCGCCGCCGATGGTCGAGTCGCGCTCGAAGAACTATCTGACGATGGCGCTCGAGGAAGTCGCGGCGGACAAGATCGCGTGGGAGACCACCGAGGCGTAGTCCCGGCGGACGGGCTCGCGCCTGTCCTGCTTGCCGTCTCCGGCGGTATCGCGGCGTATCGCGCCTGCGAGGTCGTGCGCGGTCTCGTCAAGGCCGAGATCCCGGTGCAGGTCGCGATGACGGATGCGGCGCGCCGCTTCGTCGGCGAGACGACGTTCGCGGCGCTGAGCCGCCGGCATGTCCTCACCGATCTGCCGGATCCGCACGGCCCGATCTACCCGCATCTCGACGCGGCGCGCGCCGCCAGGGTGATGGCCGTCGTGCCGGCGAGCGCGAACACGATCGCCCGCCTCGCCCACGGCCTGGCCGATGACGTCGTGGCCGAGAGCGCCCTGGCCCTCGCCGGCCGCCTGCTCGTCGCCCCGGCGATGAATCACCGCATGTGGCTGCACCCGGCCACCCAGCAGAACATCCAGACCCTCAGAGACCGCGGCGCCACGATCGTCGGCCCCGACGACGGCCAGCTGGCCGAGGGGGAGGAGGGCCCGGGCCGCCTCGCCCAGCCGGACGTGATCGTCGACGCGATCCGCGCCCTGCTGAGCACCGGCAGCCTCAGCGGCAAGCGCGTCCTGATCACCGCGGGCGGCACGCGCGAGCCGCTCGACAGCGTGCGCTATCTCGGCAACCGCTCGAGCGGCAAGATGGGCGTCGCCCTCGCCAACGAGGCGCTGGCGCGCGGCGCCGAGGTGACGACGATCCTCAGCAACACGCAGGTCCGCCCGGTCGGCGGCACGCAGATCGACGCGCCGACGGCCGCCGACGTACTCGTCGCCGCCACGGAGCACGCCAAGACGGCCGACATCATCC
>CAWUMZ010000163.1:0-3850 GCA_963923625.1 uncultured bacterium
GGTGCACGCGGTCGTGGATGCAGCAGACCTGCCGCGACTGCTTCATCCTCTGAAGGAGGCCGGCGCCTCCGGCCTCCTCGTCCTCCCAATCGAGCACCTGATCCCATGACCGAACTCGACATCCCCTGGATCCGCCCCGAACTGGCCCAGCCTTCCCCGTACCGTTGGCAGGAGGGCATCCCCGACGGCCCGGTGGCGCGCTTCGACCTCAACACGCTGCCGCTGAACCCGTCGTGGTGGCCCGGCATCGCGCGCACCATCGCTGCGCAGTCGGTCAGCTCGTACCCCGAGGCCGACTACAACAACCTCAAGCGGGCGATCGCCGGGTACCTCGGCGTCACGCCCGAGCATGTGGTGCCGACCGCGGGCGGCGACGAGGCAATCCTGCTGACGGCGTGGATCGCACTGGGCCGTGGCGATCGCGCTGTCGTCCCCCGCCCCACGTATCAGCTGCACGCCACGAGCATCCGCATGACCGGCGCGGACGTCGATCTGGTCGAGCCGCTGCCCGGTGGCGACCTGCGCCTCGACCTCGCGACAGTGACAGAGAAGGCCGCCGGAGCGCGGCTCGTGTGGCTCTGCTCGCCGAACAACCCGACCGGCGAGGACATCCCGGCCGACGTCATCCGGGAGATCTGCTCGCGCTGCCCCGGCATCGTCGCCGTCGACCAGGCGTACCTCGAGTTCGGAGGCGCCACCGACCACCTGCCGCTCCTCGCCGAGTGCCCGAACCTCGTCTTCATCCGCACGTTCTCGAAGGGCTGGGGTATGGGTGCCCTGCGCGCGGGCTACGCGGTCGCCAATCCCGATATCGCCGGGTCGCTCGACGCTCTGCGTCCGCCCGGCTCCCTCTCCACGGGTTCGGCGCTCGGCGCCGAGCTGGCCTGCCGCCACGCCGACACCATGCGTCGTGACGCGGCCAACTACCGCGCCGAGCGCGTGCGCCTGGCCGAGGGGTTCCGCGCGATCGGCCTGGAGGTGCTCGGCGAGGCCGGCAACTTCGTCCTCGCGCGCACGCCCTGGCAGGGTGACGACGCATTCGAGAAGCTGGCCGCCCGCGGCCTCGTGGTGCGCACGTTCGGTCACGAGCCGCTGCTCGCCGACTGCATCCGCGCCTGCGTGTCCGTGCCCGCCGACAACGACCGCCTGCTCGCGGCGCTGGCGGAGCTGCTCGGCAAGCCGGCACCCGCCCCGCACGACCCCGCGTTCGGCGCCGATACCTTCGGCCGCGGTGCGCTGATCGAGCGCCACACTAAGGAGACCGATATCCGACTGCAGGCCACGCTCGACGGCAGTGGCCAGGTCGCCATCGCCACCGGCGTCGGCTTCCTCGATCACATGCTCACGGCGCTCGGGCACCACGCGCTGATGGATCTCGACCTGACGTGCACGGGCGATACGCACATCGACCCGCACCACACGGTCGAGGACTGCGGCATCGTGCTCGGCCAGGCGATCGACGCGGCGCTCGGCGACCGCGCTGGCCTCACCCGCTTCGGCGACGCCTCCGCCCCGCTCGACGAGGCGCTCGCCCGTGCGACGGTCGACTTCTCCGGCCGCGGCTCGAGTACCGTGCGCCTCGCCTTCACGGGCGACGCCATCGGCGAGCTGCCCGTCAGCCTGATCCCGCACCTGATCGATTGCATCGCGGTCAACGCCCGCGCCACCATCCACGTGGAGGCGGCCGGCGACGACGACCACCACGTGGCCGAGGCGGCCTTCAAGGCCCTTGCCCGCGCGCTGCGCGAGGCGTGGTCGCTGGATCCTCGCCGCGGTGGCGCCATCGCCTCGACCAAGGGCTCGCTCTGACGTGACCGCCGTCACGGTCGTCGACTACGGCGGCGGCAACGTGCGATCGCTCTGCGCCGCGCTTGCGCGCTGCGGCGCCGAGGTGACCGTCTCGGCCGATCCGGCCGTCGTGCGCGCGTCTGGGCGGCTGATGCTGGCGGGCCAGGGCGCGGCGGGCGCCGCGATGCACGCGCTCGAGACGTCCGGGCTGGCCGACGCGCTCCGGGATGCGGCCTCACGGCAGGTTCCCCTGCTCGGCGTCTGCGTGGGGCTGCAGGTGCTGTACCAGCACTCCGACGAGGACGACTGCGCGTGCCTCGGCCTGCTGCACGGCTCCGTGCACCGGGTGCAGGGCGCGGAGCGCCTTCCCCACCTCGGCTGGAACGATGTCGAGCCCCTGCAGGAGCACCCGCTCACGCTGGACCTGCCGGCCGTCGCGTACTTCGCGCACTCCTACGCCGTCACGGCCGACGCGCCATCCGCGCTCGCCGTCACGCGCATCGACCGCGCGACGATCGCGTCGATGGTCGCCCACGGCTCCGTTGCGGGCGCGCAGTTCCATCCCGAGCGATCTTCCGAGGCAGGCCGGCAGCTGCTGCGCCGCTTCCTCGCGTGGGACGGCGGTCGCTGATGCTGCGCCGGCGCATCATCCCGTGCCTCGACGTGTCCGGCGGGCGCGTCGTCAAGGGCGTCGAGTTCGTCAACCTGCGCGACTGCGGCGAACCCGTCGACGCCGCGCTGCGCTATGCCGAACAGGGCGCGGATGAGCTGTGCTGGCTCAACATCACAGCCGGTGACGAGGCCTGGGACGAGCTGCTCGCGCAGGTGGCAGATGCCGGTACGCGCATCGACGTGCCGCTGACCGTCGGCGGCGGGGTCTCCGACGAGCCGCACGTGCGCGATCTGCTCGGCGCCGGTGCCGACAAGGTGTCGATCAACAGCGCGGCGCTCGATCGGCCCGAGCTCGTGGCGGAGTGCGCCGAGCGACATGGCTCGCAGTGCATCGTGGTGGCCATCGACGCCCGTCGGGGTGACGACGCCTGGGAGGCCGTGGCGTCGGGCGGCCGTCGCGCAACCGGTCGCGACGCGGTTGACTGGGCCCGCGAGGCCGTGGCGCGCGGTGCCGGCGAGCTGCTGGTGACCAGCATGGACGCCGACGGCACGCAACGCGGCTACGCACTCGATCTCTACGCGCGGCTGCTGGAGGCCGTCGACGTCCCGATCATCGCGTCGGGTGGCGCCAGCAGTCCGGCCGATATCGCCGACGTCCTCGAGCTCGGCGTCTCCGCCGCCCTGGCTGCGAGCATCTTCCACGATGGCGTCCACACGGTCGAGGAGGTGAAGCGCGCATGTCGGGAACGGAATCTGCCGATGCGCTGACGCTCGACGGTACGCCGGTGTTCGACGCCGCGGGACTGATCCCGGCGGTCTGCCAGGACGCCGTCGACGGCTCCGTGCTGATGCTGGCGTGGATGAACGCCGAGGCGCTCGAGCGGACGCTCGCCACGCGCCGGGCCACCTTCTGGTCCCGCTCGCGGCAGGAGCTGTGGGAGAAGGGCGCGACCAGCGGCAACGCGTTGACCGTCCAGGAGGCGCGGCTCGACTGCGACTCGGATGCCCTGCTGCTGCTCGTCTCCCCTGCCGGCCCCGCCTGTCACACGGGCGCGCGCACTTGCTGGGGCGATGATGCCGGTCCGCTGCTCACGCGCCTCGCGGGCACGATCGAGGCGCGGCGCGGCGCAGATCCGGAGACGTCGTACGTGGCGCGTCTGCTCGGCTCCGAACGCTCGCTCGCCGCTGGCAAAGTCGCCGAGGAGTCCGCCGAGGTGCTCGACGCCGAGCCGGGCTCCGACCATCAGGTCGAGGAGGCCGCGGACGTGCTCTTCCACCTCTTCGCCCTGCTGGCCCGCGACGGCGTCGACCCGTTGCGCGTGCTGGACGTCCTCGCCCAGCGCGAAGGGCTGCCGCCGCGCTGGCTGCGGAGTGCCGAATGACCGACGCGGCCGACCAGTACGCCGGCATCGCCGAGATCTACGACGCCTGGTGCCTCGAGGTGCAGGAG
>CAWUMZ010000164.1:0-3773 GCA_963923625.1 uncultured bacterium
AGTCGCTGCGGCCGCTGATCTGGTTGGCGCTCTTGACGACCGCGTTGATCGCCTGCGCCCGCGTGCCGCCGAGCTTCTTCGCCGCGGCCTTCGCGCGACTGACCGACGCGAGATCGGCCTGTCGCGTGGCGGCGGGCACGCCGACGCGCGTCAGGTTCTGCGCGAGCGTCGCCGCGGACGCGGCGGAGGCAAGCGCGAGCGCGCCAAGCGCGGCGCAGAGGACGACGGGGAGGCGGAGCCGCACGGCTCTCAGGCTATCAGCGGCCCGGGCGGTCGTCGGCCTGGCCGCGTCAGCCGACCTGCAGCGTCATCGTCGGAACCTCGGATGACGTATCCGCCGGGGTGGAGCTCCCCGAGCTGCCGGCTGTGGATCCGCCGCCGGCCGCCGCGGGACCCGGCGCGCCGGCGCCGCCAGCGGCATTGGACGCGGGCGCGAAGAGCTCGATCTCGCCCTTGCTGGATCCGATGAAGTACCCGGTCACGTCGGCGGTGGCTCCGGGGTCGAGCCCGTCGACGTTAGCGGTGCCCGCACCGACGATCGTGTCGCCGTCGCGGACGATCACCTGCACGACGATCTGCTCCTGACGGACATCGGTCGAGTTCGTCACCGTGGTCGTCCACGTGTCGCCGAATGAGGGATCGGGGGTGACCTTGACCGGCGTCGTCTGGAGGTCACCGAGCAGCTTGCCGGTGAAGGGCTTGCCGGCGACGAGCGCGGTTGCGCTGGCCGGCTTGCCGCTGATCAGGATCTGATCGTTCACGTAGTACGCGACCGATCCGCCGGCCGCGGACGGGAGGTGGATCAGGATCGGCAGCGCGCCCGGGATGTTGTTGGTGCCGATCTCCTTGCCCGCGGCATCGAGGACCTTCACCTCGATCGGCGCCCACAGCACGGAGGTGCCGGCAGCGGCGGTGACCTTCACGACGACGGCCGCGGTCGTGCCGTCGGCGGACGGGATCACGGCCAGCGGCTCGGCCGTCACGCCGTTCATCTGCTGCATGTCGACGGCGGTCACCTGGGCGACGTCGCCGGCCTCGGCGCGTGCTCGAGCGGCCTTGTCGAAGGTGCTCTCGCAGCCCGTCAGGACGGCGGCGCCGAAGGCGAGGGCGAGGAGAAGGGCGAGCGCGCGCATGACGCTTGTGCTACCCGAACATGCCGGCGACGAAGTCGGCGGTCTGCTGCTGCGTCGGCGCCTCGAAGACCTGCTCGGCGAAGCCCTCCTCAATCACGTCGCCGTTGAGCAGGAAGGCCGCGTAGTCCGCGATGCGGCGGGCCTGCGCCAGGTTGTGCGTGACGATGATGATCGTCAGCGAGCCGGCGAGCTGCACGATCAGCTCCTCGATGCGGGCCGTCGAGCGCGGGTCGAGGGCCGAGCAGGGCTCGTCCATCAGGAGGATCTCCGGATCCGCCGCGAGCGTACGTGCGATGCAGAGGCGCTGCTGCTGGCCGCCGGACAGCGACAGCGCGCTGCGGTCGAGGTTGTCCTTGACCTCGTGCCAGAGGCCGGCGCGCTCGAGCGCGTGCTCGACGTGGGGCATCAGCGCGCCGCGACTCGGGCGCTTGCGGGCCTGCTCCCGGATCGCGAAGGCGACGTTGTCGAAGATCGACATCGGGAACGGGTTCGGCTGCTGGAACACCATGCCGACGCGCCGGCGGAGCAGGTTGAGATCGACCTTCGGACCGTAGATGTCGCTGCCGTCGACGAGCACCTGGCCGGAGATCTCCGCGGTCGGTGCGAGCTCGGTGAGGCGGTTGAGGCTGCGCAGCAACGTGGTCTTGCCGCACCCGGACGGCCCGACGAGCGATACGACGCCGCCGCGCGGCGCGTGGATGTCGACCCCGTGGAGGATCTCCTTGCCGGCGAAGCCAACGCGCAGACCTGCGGTCGCGAGTGCGAGGTCGTTCGGGTCGGCGATGTGGGCGCGCCGTGACGCCGGTGCCGATGCGGGAGTCGGGGCGGCGGTGGTGCCGGGGAGCGGGACAACGGGGGCCGTCGCCGTGCGGAGCGGGACGGCGGCGATCGCCGTCGGGTCGGTGGGATCGCCGGCAGCGCGGCGATCGCTCGTCGTGTCGAGTGCGTGGCGCCACTCCTGGCGGCGGGCCTTCTCGTAGGCGGTGTCCACGGGCGGGGTGTCGTCAGAGGGTTCCATCACAGCTTTCCGATGCGGCGCTGGCCGGCGCGGCCGAGCACGATGTTGACGATGAACACGAGCGCGAAGAGGATCAGCGCGGCACCGTAGGCCTTGCCCTCCGCGTTGCCCTCGCCGGCGGGCGAGGCGAAGTAGACGTACGTGGTGAGCGTCGCGCCGGTGCCATGCAGGAAGCCCAGGATGTTCTGCGGCTCCCACCAACCGGGGACCGGCGGCTCGAGGACCGCGCCGCCGAGGAGGATCCAGACGATCGCCGTATCGCCGGCGATGCGGCCCATCCCCAGGATGGTGCCCGTTGCGATACCAGGACGGATCGAAGGGAGCACGACCATGCGGATCATCGAGAAGCGCGTCTTGCCGAGGGCGTACGCGGCCTCGCGCTGCACCTGGGGGACGCTGGCGATCGCGGCCTGGGTCGAGCGGACGATCGGCGGCAGCGCGATCAGCGCCATCATGATCGACGCGCAGAAGAACGACTTGGCGGTGGCCTTGCCCGACGTCTGCACCTCACTGGAGAGGAAGATGAAGGCGGGGTTCGAGAAGATCGCGAGTCCGAACAGCGCGAACACGATGCTGGGGACGCCGAAGATCAGGTCGATCGACGTGTCCGTCAGCTGCTTCAGCCAGCGCGGCTTGCCGTACTCACCGAGGAAGAGCGCGGTGGCGAGGCCAAGCGGGAGGGCGATGATCGTGCCCATCGCGGTGATGATCAGCGTGCCGATCAGCGGCGCGAGGATGCCGCCGGCCACGCCGATCTCGACGGATCCCGGCGCGGGGTTGGTGGTGAGGAACGTCCAGTCGACGTTCTTGAGGCCGTTGACGAGCAGCCAGGCGACGATCCCGAAGACGACGGCCGTCAGGAACAGGCCCGACGCCCAGGCGCCGTAGTAGCCGATGCGGTCGCTGATGCGGACGGGCATGTCAGCTGCCTCCGAGGCGCTTGGCGGCGCTCGCCGAGGCGATCTTGGCGCCGATCGTCAGCGCCGCCGTGGTGATGAACAGGACGACGCCGATCGCGAAGAGGTTGGCGCGCAGCACGTCGCCGTCGAAGCCCTCCGAGTAGTCGACGACGGTCGCCGCGAGCGGGCGGACGGGCTGGAAGAAGAACCAGATGCCGTCCAGCGGATTGGGCACGAAGGCGATCCCGCCGCCGGCCATCGAGACGGCAATCGCCTCGCCGACGGCGCGGCCGATCGCCAAGGAGGAGCCGGCCACGAGCGCGGGGCGGATGGCGGTGATCGAGACGCGGCGGCTCATGCGCCACGGATCGCACCCGAGTGCGATCGCTCCCTCCTTCCACTTCGTCGGCACCGCGCGCAGCGCGTCGGTGAAGATCGCCGTCATCAGCGGCGCGATCATGACCGCGAGCACCAGTGTCGCGAGCAGGACGCTGGGGCCGCCGATCGGCACGATGATCGCGAGGTCGTTCGCGACGGACGGCGAGACGAGGTGCTCGGTCATCCACGGCCCGAGCACGAGGATCGCGAAGAGCCCGAACACGACGGACGGCGTGGCGGCGAGCATCGTCACGATCGGTGCGAGGAGGGCCGCCACGCGCTTCGGGGCCAGCTCGGCCATGAAGATCGCGGTCAGCAGCGAGATCGGGAAGGCGATCAGCAGCG
>CAWUMZ010000165.1:0-3761 GCA_963923625.1 uncultured bacterium
TCGCCGTCGACGGCGTCGCGGTGCGGCCCGGGCATCCGGTGCTGCTCGCCGTCGTTGGCACGACGCCCGTCATCGGCGTGCCCGGCTATCCCGTCTCGGCCGCCTTCACCTATGAGCTGTTCGCCCATCCGCTGCTCGGCGCGCTCGTCGGCCGCACGGCGGAGCGAGCGTCCGTGGCGGTCATCCTCGATGCCGACGCCGGCGGGCGCGAGGACTCCGAGTGCATGGTCGCGGTGCGCTTCTCCGCCGGCGCGGAGCACCGGCTGCACGCCACGCCGCTGTCGCGTCGGGCCGCGGCGCTGCACTCGCTGGCGCAGGCCGACGGCTACATCGTCGTGCCGCCGGGTCCCGGCATCGCGGCGGGCACCACGGTGCCGGCGTTCCTGCTGCGCGACCGGTAGGCTCCGACCATGGCCACCAAGCGCACCAAGGTCAAGCGGCTGCCGAAGCGCGGCCACTACGACCGCCCGACTATCGACGCCATCCTCGACGAGGCGATCCTCTGCCACATCGGCTTCGAGGTCGACGGCCAGCCGTACGTGATCCCGTCGCTGCACGCCCGCGTCGGCGACGTGCTCTACCTGCATGGCTCGGCGGCGAGCAGGATGATGAGGAATCTCGCGGGAGGCGCGCCCTGCTGCGTCACCGTCACGCTCGTCGACGGCGTCGTGCTGGCGCGCGCCGTGTTCGACCAGTCGATCAACTACCGCTCCGTCGTCGTGCTCGGCACGGCCGTCGCGATCGAGGATCCCGCCG
Source organism: uncultured bacterium (assembly GCA_963923625.1). Taxonomy (GTDB): domain Bacteria; phylum Actinomycetota; class Thermoleophilia; order Gaiellales; family F1-60-MAGs149; genus F1-60-MAGs149. Next base: position 757 of record CAWUMZ010000165.1, read on the forward strand.
AGAAGCTCGTCGCGCTCGAGGCGCTCACCGACCAGCTCGTGCCGGGCCGCTGGGCCGAGACGAAGCCGCCGACGCGCCAGCAGCTGAAGGCCACGAGCATCCTCGCGCTGCCGCTCGACGAGTCGAGCGCGAAGGTGCGCTCGGGTCCGCCCGGCAACTACCCGGAGGACGCGGAGGAGTGGGCCGGCACGTGGACGGGCGTCATCCCGATCCGCCAGGACGCCGGCGCGCCGATCCCCGCGCCGGATCTGCCGAAGGGCGTTGCGGTCCCCGCGCCCATCAAGGCGTACGGCAAGCGCTTCACCGGCTAGCGGTCGCCGCGCAGCTCCTCGAGCGTCGCCCATTCGAGCATGCGCGCGTGCGTCGCCTCGAGCACGATCGCGGGGGCGCAGCCGGCGTCCTTGGCCTCGCGCCAGCGGTCGGCGCAGAGGCACCAGCGGTCACCCGGCTTGAGGCCGGGGAAGTCGAACAGCTCGATCGGCATCGTCAGGTCGTTGCCGCGCTCGCGCGAGAACGCGAGGAACTCCTCCGTCATCACGGCGCAGACGATGTGGACGCCCTTGTCCTCGCTGCCCGTGTCGCAGCAGCCGTTGCGGTAGTACCCGGTCATCGGATCGAGCGAGCACGGTTCGAGCGCGGTGCCGAGGACGTTGAGTGCCATGGCGGCAGTCTACGTGCCGCCTAGACTGCCGCCATGCCGACCGTCGAGGAAGTGCTGCGCACCGGGCCGGTGCTGAGCGAGGCATCGATCTTCGAGCGGCTGCGTCGCACGCCCGGGATCGAGTTCGATTCCGAGGTGGGCATCGGCGCGCTCGTCACCGACAGCCGCTGGCAGCCGGCGCTCTGGGACATCCATCGCGGGTACCTCGAGATCGGGCTCGACGCCGGGCTGCCCGTGCTGCTGCAGACCGACACGTGGCGGGCGCATCCGCTGCGCGTGGCGCGGTCGCGCTTCAGCGATCGCGACCTCAACGCCGAGAACGCGCGGATGCTCCGCGATCTGCGGCACACGGAGGCCGAGCGCGGGGGCACGGTGATCATCGGCGGGCTCGTCGGTCCGCTCGGCGACGGCTACGGCGGAGATGTGGCGCCGAGCGCCGAGGTCGCGGAGATGGAGATGCGCGCGCAGGTCGAGGAGCTCGAGACCGCAGGCGTCGACGTGCTGATCGCGGGCACGCTGCCGAACGCCGAGGAGGCGCTCGGCATCAGCCGCGCGCTCGCCGCCTCGACGCTGCCGTACATCGTCGGCGTCGTCGTGCGGGCGGACGGCACGCTGCTCGACGGCACGCCGCTGCGTGCGTTCGTCGACCGCGTCGACAGTTGCACGCGCCGCCCGCCGCTCGGCTACGCCCTCAACTGCGTGCACCCGACGATCGCCGGCGATGCGCTCGATGCCGAGCCGATCGGCGAGCGCGCGATCGGGCTGTTCGCGAACGCCTCCGCGCTCAGCCCCGAGGAGCTCGACGGTCGCGATGAGGTCGATGCCTCCGCGCCCGAGCCGTTCGCCGCGCAGCTGATCGCCACGGGCCACGCGCATGGCCTGTCGATCCTCGGCGGCTGCTGCGGCACTGACGACACACACCTGGCCGCCGTCGCCGCGCTCCTGCGTCGCTAGATGGCGAAGGAGAGCGTGCCGCTCTCGTGATCGAGCAGCCGGCGCTTCGTGTCGACGCCGCCGCCACCGGAGTAGCCCGTCAGCTCGCCGCTCGCGCCGATCACGCGATGGCACGGGATGATGATCGGGATCGGGTTGCGGCCGTTCGCGGCGCCGACCGCTCGCGTGGCAGTGGGCTGCCCGATCGACTTGGCGATATCCCCGTAGGTGGCGGTCGCGCCGAACGGCACGTCGCACAGCGCCTTCCAGACCGTCTGCTGGAACTCCGTGCCCTGCGGCGCCAGCGGCACGTCGAACGACATGCGCTCGCCGGCGAACCACTCCGCCAGCTGCTGCGCCGCGGCGTCCACGACCGGGCCGCCCTCGCTCGCGTCGGCGAGCACGCTGCCGTCGTCGCCGGCGAGGATCACGTGCGTCAGCCCGTCCTCATCCGCAACGGCGGTGATGTCGCCGAGCGGCGTGGAGACGGTGCGGTAGGTCAGGGCCATGCGCCCAGCCTAGTCACCGTCCCGGCATGAACCGCTTGACGAGCTTCACGCGGTTGGCTGGCCGGCCAGTGCGCTCCTCGGCCTCGTCGGCCGACAGCAGGATCCCCGAGATCGAGCGCGCGGCGATCATGCGCAGCGGTTCGGGCTCCCACTTGCGGCAGGTGTGTCCCACCCACGGCAGGGAGACGAGGTCCGAGTCGCGCTGCAGGATCAGGTCGGCGAGCGTGCGCCCGGCGATGCTCGTGCCGGTGAGACCGTGCCCGGCGAAGCCGCCGGCCATCGCGATCCCGGTCGAGCGGTCGAGGTCGACCTGCATGCTCCAGTCGCGCGGCGCGGCGAACGAGCCGCCCCAGCGGTGCTCGATCGCGGCGTCCTTCGCGGCGGGGAAGTGGAAGCGCAGCGCCTCGTCGATGCGGGCGAAGATCGCCTCGTTGTGGTCGTTCGCATCCTCGATGCGATCACCCCAGTAGTACGACGTGCCGCGACCGCCGAGCGCGATGCGGTTGTCCATCGTGCGCTGCGCGTAGAAGAAGTGGTAGCGCTGGTCGGCGATCGGCTCGCAGTTGTCCCAGCCGAGCTCGTCCCAGACGTGGTCGGGCAGCACCTCGGTCTGGAGCATGTGCGAGTAGATGCGCAGGTAGCGACGGCTGCCACCGGGCAGGTCGCGGGTGAAGGCCTCCGTCGCGCGCACGACGATGTCCGCGCGCACGGTGCCCTGCTGGCAGACGAGCTGTCCCTGCTCGACGCGCAGCACCGGCGTCTGCTCGTGGATCACCACGCCGAGCCGTTCGCAGGCGCGGGCCAGGCCGCGCGTCAGGCGGGCCGGGTCGATGCGCGCGCAGTGCGGGGTGTACGTGGCCGAGACCGCACCGTGGAAGCGCACGCGCTGCTGGAGCTCGTCG
>CAWUMZ010000166.1:0-3726 GCA_963923625.1 uncultured bacterium
GGTGCCAACTCGACCGAGTTCGATCCCGAGACGCCGTATCCGATCGTCGACCTCCTGCCCGAGCAGAAGGACGTGATGGATATGGGCGGCACGATGCGCCTCGGCGCCGAGGCCGTCGTCCTCAAGCCCGGCACCAAGGCGCACGCCGCGTACGGCGAGGACACGATCCACGAGCGCCATCGCCACCGCTACGAGGTCTCGAACCTGCTGCGCCCGCAGCTCGAGGCGCAGGGCCTGATCGTCTCCGGCACGTTCGCGCACAAGGATCTGGTGGAGATCATCGAGCTGCCGAACCACCCGTGGTTCGTCGCCAGCCAGTTCCACCCCGAGTTCAAGTCGCGGCCCACGCGCCCGGCGCCGCTCTTCCGCGACTTCGTCGGTGCCGCGATCGCGTTCCGCAACGCCGTGCCCGCCGAGACGCGCACGTCGAGCAGCACGACCGCCGCGGCCTAGCCGTGGAGACGGCGCTCGACCTCTTTCTCGCGCTGGCGCGCCTGCCCACGCCGCCCGGTGAAGAGCGCGCAGCGATCGACCTCGTGCGCGAGGTCCTGCTGTCGTTCGGCGTCGAGTCGGTCGAAGACGACGCCGGTCCGCGCATCGGCGGCGACGCCGGCAACCTGTACGCCCGCATTCCCGCGACGACCGCGGGCACGCCGCTGTTCTTCAACGCGCACGTCGACACCGTGCCGATGACGGCGCCGATCGAGCCGGCGATCGAGGGCGAGTACGTGGTCAACGTCCACCCGACGATCCTCGGTGCCGACAACAAGGCGACGGTCGCGGGGATGATCGACGGCATCCGCCGGGTCGTGCGCGAGGGGATCCCGCACGCTGGCATCGAGCTCGTGATCACGGTGCAGGAGGAGATCGGGCTGATCGGCGCCAAGGCGTTCGACACGGGCGCCCTCGAGGCGCGCGTGGGCTACGTCTACGACGTCGATGGCGATCCCGGTGCGATGACGATGCGCGCCCCCAGCCAGATCACGCTCGACCTCGAGTTCCGCGGCCGGTCAGCGCATGCCGGCATGGATCCGGAGAAGGGGCGCAATGCCATCCACGCGGCGTCGCTCGCGCTGTCGCGTCTCTCGATGGGTCGCGTCGCACCCGGTGCCTCGCGCAGCGTCGGCGTGATCAGCGGCGGCACGCAGCGCAACGTCGTACCCGATCGCTGCAGCGTGCAGATGGAGGTGCGCAGCCTCGACGATGCGCAGGTCGTCGTGCTCGCCCAGGAGATCGTCGACGCCGCGAACGCCGCGGCGGCCGAGACCGGGTGCTCCGTTGAGATCGCGCAGACGCGCGAGTACACGGCGTACGCCTTCACCGACGCCGACGAGGTCGTGCGCATCGCGCGCGCGGGCCTGACGGCCGCGGGTCTCGAGCCGCGCGAGATCGAGACCGGTGGCGGCGCCGACGCGCACTCGTTCAACGAGCGCGGCCTGCAGTGCCTCAACCTGTCGAGCGGCATGGAGGCGATCCACACGCCGGACGAGCGGATCAAGGTGCAGCACGTCGAGGACCTCTCGCGGATCACCGTCGAGCTGATCCGCGCCGCCGTGGCCTGACCACGCTGTGGGACGGCCTGCGGTTCCCCGCGTGTCAGACCGCTAGCATCAGCGTGTTCACGGAACGTCGAATCCCCCGGGAGGTCCCGCATGCGCGTCGGTGTCGTCAAGGAGATCAAGAAGGACGAGTACCGCGTCGCGCTGACGCCGGCCGGTGCGCGCGAGCTCGTCGGGCACGGCCACGAGGTCGTCGTCGAGACGACCGCGGGCGTCGGGAGCTCGTTCCCCGATGAGGCGTACGTCGCCGCGGGCGCGAAGATCGCGTCGTGCGAGGACACCTGGGCCACGTGCGACATGATCATGAAGGTCAAGGAGCCGCTCGAGCCGGAGTACTCGCGCATCCGCGAGGGGCAGATCCTCTTCACGTACCTGCATCTCGCGCCCGACGAGACGCTGACGAAGGCGCTGATCGAAACGGGCGCCACGTGCATCGCGTACGAGACCGTCGAGACGGATGATCGCCGTCTGCCGCTGCTCGCCCCGATGAGCGAGGTCGCCGGCCGCCTGGCGCCGCAGATGGGCGCGCATTGCCTCGAGAAGCCCAAGGGCGGTCGCGGCATCCTGCTCGCCGGCCTGCCGGGTGTGGCGCCCGCCAAGGTCGTCGTCCTCGGCGGCGGCATCGTGGGCTACAACGCCGCCATGATCGCCGTGGGCATGCAGGCCGACGTCTGGGTGCTCGAGCGCTCGGTCGACCGCATGCGCGAGCTCGAGAACATGATGGACGGCCGCATCACGCTGGAGATCTCGAACCAGCAGATGGTGGAGGAGGCGATCTCGAACGCCGACATGGTGATCGGCGCCGTCCTCGTTGCGGGCGCGCGCGCTCCGCGGCTCGTCACGAAGGACATGCTCAGCGGCATGAAGGAGGGCTCCGTCCTCGTCGACGTCGCGATCGATCAGGGCGGCTGCTTCGAGACCTCGAAGCCGACCACGCACTCCGATCCGACCTACGTCGTCGACGGCGTCGTGCACTACTGCGTGGCGAACATGCCGGGCGCCGTGCCGATCACCTCGACGCGCGGTCTCACCAACGTGACGCTGCCGTACGCCGAGATGCTCGCCAACCAAGGCCTCGAGGTGGCGTGCCGCGCCTCCAAGCCGCTGGCGCGCGGCGTCAACGTGATGGCCGGCAAGGTCACCAACAAGCCCGTCGCGGAGAGCCACGGCCTTCCGTACACGCACCTCAGCGACCTGATCGACCGGGTCGACCCGAGCATCTAGGACGTGCCGGTTCCGAATGGGGTCAGGCCCCATTCGGAACCCGGGCGCGCGGAGGGACGCGGGGCGGGGGCGCGAACTTCCCCGTTATGCAGGATCCGCGCATCACGGACTTCCTCACGTCGCTGCAGCTCGAGCGCGACGCGTCGCCGCACACGATCACGGCGTACCGCACCGACCTCGCCGACCTGCAGGCGTATCTCGATGAGCGCGGTCTGGACATCGACGCCGTCACGGGCCCCGACCTCGAGCCGTTCGCCCTCGCGCTGCGCGAGCGCGGGCTATCGCCGGCGACCGTGCGTCGCCGGCTGGCCGCCGCGCGCTCGCTGCTCCGGCACCGGACGCGCGAGGGCGCACGCAGCGGCGGCGTGCGCGACGTCCCGTTGCCGAAGGCCCCGCAGGCGCCGCCGCATGCCCTCACGTCCGAGCAGACGATCGCGCTGGTCGAGCATCCGGACGCCACGCCGCTCGGCCTGCGCGACCGCGCGGTCCTCGAGCTCCTCTACGGCGCCGGCCTGCGGGTCTCGGAGCTGTGCGGCCTGCGTCCGGGTGACCTCGACGCCGAGCTCGGGCTGGTGCGCGTCCTCGGCAAGGGCGGCCGCGAGCGCGTCGTGCCGTGCGGCGGCCAGGCCGTGCGCGCCGTCGAGCGGTACCTCGCGCGCAGCCGCACGCATCTCGGCGCGCGCCAGGACCCCGATGCGCTGCTCGTCAACAATCGCGGGGGCCGGCTGACGCGGCGCGGGGTGTTCCTGATCGTGCGCCGCCACGCCGAGCCGCTCGGCCTGCCGGAGTGGGTGGGGCCGCACGCGCTGCGTCACGCGTTCGCGACGCACCTCGTCGAGGGCGGCTGCGATCTCCGCACCGTGCAGGAGCTGCTCGGACACCAGCGGATCGCCACAACGGCGATCTACACCCATGTCGCAGGTACGCATCTCCGCGAGACGTT
>CAWUMZ010000167.1:0-3723 GCA_963923625.1 uncultured bacterium
CGTGCGCGGTGGAGCGGATCGACGAGCGCACGCGGCTCGAGGAGCGCCTCATGCTCGGCCTGCGGCTGGCGGAGGGCGTCGCGCTGGACGACATCGCTCCCGTGCTCGACGAGGCGGGGTTGGAGCGGCTCGTGGGGCTCGGGCTCGCCGTCGTCGACGACGGTAGAATCCGCCTCGAGCGTCGCGGGCGCATGCTGCTGCACGCCTGCGTCGCGGAGCTGATCGACGATGAGCCTGCCTGACCTCGACATCACCGAACGCCGCCAGCAGGTGCTGCGCGCCGTCATCGAGGAGCACATCGCCTCGGGCCAGCCGGTGGGCTCCAAGACGCTCGTGCAGAACCGCGGCTTCGAGACGTCGGCGTCGACGCTGCGCTACGAGCTCGCCTGGCTCGAGTCGGTCGGGCTGCTCGGGCACCCGCACACGTCCGCCGGGCGCGTGCCGACCGAGCTCGGCTACCGGTTCTACGCGGGCACGCTGCTCGCCGAGCGCATCGCCGGCCAGCCGTTTCAGGTGCAGCTGAAGGAGGCCTCGCGCGAGGTCGACGACGCGCTGCGCGTCACCACCGAGGCGCTGTCGCAGGTGACGAGCCTGCTCGCGATCGCGAGCGCGCCCAGCGTCGCGGAGGTCGACATCCGGCACATCGAGATCCTCGCGCTGCAGCCGCAGGTGGTGATGGTGCTCGTGATCAGCGGCACCGGCGCGGTCGCCAAGCGCGTGTTCGCCTTCGACGGGCCAGTCGACCCGGGCCTCGCGGAGTGGTCGCGCGAGTACCTCAACGAGACGCTGACGGGTGGGCTCATCTCCGAGCGCGCCGTGCGTCGCCGCATGGAGGATCCGGATCTGCCGGTGCGCGAGCGCGCGTTCCTCGACGCGATCGCTCCCGTCTTCCACGAGCTGTTCGAGGCGGGCGCCGATCGCCTCGTCGTCGGCGGCGCCTCGCGCCTGATGAGCGAGCTGCGCGCCCAGAATCAGCAGGAGCTCACCCAGCTCGCCTCCGTGCTCGAGGAGCGCGCGGTGATGCTCGGCCAGCTGCGCGCCGCGCTCCGCGGCGACAGCGTGACGGTGCGCATCGGCGAGGAGCACGAGGAGGCCGCGCTGCGACCGGTGGCGATGATCACGGCGGGGTACGGCCTCTCGCACCGCACGCTCGGCGCGGTCTCGGTGATCGGGCCGGTCCGCATGGACTACGCGCAGGCGATCGTCGCCGTACGCGGGGCGGCGGCCGCGCTCAGCGCCTACGTCGAGGACGTCTACGAGGAGTGAGCTGGGCCCTGCTCGCCGCCGGCGTCGGCCTGGCGGCCTATCAGGCGTGGGCGATCTCGGTGCGCGTGCTCGGGTCGCGCCAGCTCGATCCGGCGGAGCGCAAGGTGATGATCGCCACGCTCGTCATGACACGTGGGCTCGGCTTCGCCCTCGGCGTGCTGCTGATCGGCGGCGCCGTGTGGCGGTCGCTGCACTAGACCCCGGATACCATGCGGCCGAATGGCTGCCCAGCAGGATCTCTACGAGGTGCTCGGCGTTCCGCGCGACGCGTCGGACGACGACATCAAGAAGGCGTTCCGCAATCTCGCCCGTCAGCACCACCCGGATGTCAACCCCGACGACCCGGAGGCCGGTGAGCGATTCCGCGTGATCGCCGAGGCGTACGAGGTGCTCTCGGTCTCGGAGACCCGCGTCCGCTACGACCGCTACGGCCACGCCGCATTCTCCGGTCAGACGATGGGCGGTGCCGACTTCGGCGACCTCAGCGACATCCTCGGCATGTTCTTCGGCGACGGCATGTTCGGCGGCGGGCGCCAGCGCGGTCCGCGTGGCGGGCAGGACGCGGCCGTCGGCATCACGATGACCCTGCGCGAGGCCGCGGTCGGCATCCAGCGCGACATCGACGTCGAGATCGTCGGCGACTGCGAGCACTGCGGCGGCTCCGGCGCGGAGCCGCCGACGCGCCCCGTCGGGTGCGAGACCTGCGGCGGCATCGGCGAGGTGCGGCAGGTCTCCAACACGCCGCTCGGGCAGATCATGCGGCAGATGCCGTGCCCGACATGCCGCGGACGCGGCGCGATCGTCGAGACGCCGTGCACGGCGTGCAAGGGCCGCGGCTCGCAGCCGGAGAAGCGCACGATCAGCGTCGGCATTCCCGCCGGCATCGACTCGGGCCAGCAGGTGCGGGTGGTGGGGCAGGGACACGCCGGCGATCCGGGGGCGCCGCCCGGCGATCTCTACGTGCAGGTGCACGTCGAGGACGATCCCGCGCTGGAGCGCGACGGCCTCGATCTCTACGTCCGCGTCGACCTCACCGTCACCCAGGCGCTGCTCGGCGCGACCGTGCACGTCCCGACGCTCGAGGGGACGGAGACGCTGGTGCTGCAGACCGGCACGCAGCCCGGCGAGCGGCGCACGCTGCGCGGCAAGGGCATGCCGATGATCAGCAACGAGAAGCGGCGCGGCGATCTGCACGTGATCTTCGCCGTGCACGTGCCGCACACGATCGATCCGCAGGCGCGACGCCTCGCCGAGGAGCTCGACAAGGCGATCCCGCAGGACGCCTACAAGAGCGAGGGCGGCGGGCTATTCGACCGCCTGCGCGGTCGCCATCGTGGTTGATCCGCCGCTCACCCGCTGGCAGATCGACGTCCCGGCCGAGCGCGCGGAGGAGGCGATCGCGATCCTGCTCGACGCGTTTCCCGGCGGTCTGCAGGAGATCGCCCGCGGGTCGACCATCGCCTTCGCGGGCTTCCTCGGCGTCGACGAGCCCGCGCCTGTCCTGCCCGCGTGGCTGATCGCGGTCCCCGAGGCCGTGCCGGATGGCTGGCGCGACGCGTGGCGGCGGTTCCACAAGCCGACGCAGATCGGCGAGCTCTGGGTGCGGCCGCCGTGGCTCGATGAGCCCGCCGACGCGATCATCCTCGAGCCGGGCCACGCCTTCGGCACGGGCGCGCACGGGACCACGCGCGGCGCCGGCGAGCTGCTGCTCGACGAGCCGCCCGGACGCCTGCTCGATCTCGGCTGCGGCTCGGGTCTCCTGTCGATCATCGGCGCCTACCGGGGGCATGCGCCGATCCTCGCGATGGACATCGATCCCAACGCGATCGACTCGACGCGCGAGAACGCGGTCGTCAACGGGTGCGCGGACCGCATCGAGGTGGTGCTGGCCGACGCGATCGCGGCGCCGCTGCCGGAGTCCGATCTCGTGGTGGCGAACATCGAGCGCAAGCTGATCGAGCTGCTCTTGCAGCGCGACGGCCTGCCTGATCGGATCATCGTCAGCGGCCTGCGCATCGAGGATGACCTCGACCACGCCGGCTGGGAATTGCAGCGCGAGATCGTCCTCGACGGCTGGCGCTCGGCGCTCCTGACCCGCTGATGCACGTCCCGGTTCCGATTTGGGGTGGATCCCAATCGGAACCGAAACGGCGGTCGCGCTACGTGGTCGTGGTCTTGAAGTTGTCGATCGTGATCGGCGAGACCGGCGGGGTCGCGGTCGCGTCGCCGAACCAGGCGGTGAAGGCGGCGTTCTGCGCACCCTGCAGGTTCGACGGCAGCGGCTGCTGGATCTCGTGCTGCATCGCGTGGGCGAGCACCTTCTTCATCGCGCGGACGAACTCCTGGGCCTCGGGCTTGTACGCCACGTTGTCGAGCTCCATGCGCCCCTCGCGGGTGCGGTAGTCGTAGACCTCCCACTCGATGCCCTTGGAGGCGTCGATCTCGTAGCCGCCCTCC
>CAWUMZ010000168.1:0-3701 GCA_963923625.1 uncultured bacterium
GCCCCTTTAACCCGGTCCTGTGAGGCCGGGAAGGAGCCCTGATCGAATGCAGTACGTCTCCCGCGACCGGCGCGCGCGCCGGTGAGCAGCCAGAGGACGCGCACCCTTCTCGATGCCGACCAGATCGCGCGGACGCTTGCGCGGATCGGCTCGGAGATCGTGGAGCGCCATCCGGATCTGACCGATGTGCATCTCGTCGGCATCCGCTCGCGCGGCGTGCCGATCGCGGAGCGCATTCGCGATCGCATCAGGGACACGACGGGCGTCGAGGTGCCGGTCGGCGCGGTGGACATCAGCTTCTACCGCGATGACGTCGGCTTGCGGGCCGACGGCGAGGATCGCATCGGGGACCACCCGGTCGTCGGCGAGACGGTGTTCGACGCGCCGGTCGAGGGCGCCACGATCGTGCTCGTCGACGACGTGCTCTACACGGGCCGCACGGTGCGGGCCGCGATCGACGCGGTCTTCGACTACGGCCGCCCGGCGTGCGTGCAGCTGGCGGTGCTGGCCGATCGCGGGCATCGCGAGCTGCCGTTTCGCGCGGATTTCGTCGGCAAGAACCTGCCGACGCAGGCCGGCGAGCACGTGCGCGTGCGGCTGACGGAGACGGATGGAGTGGACGAGGTCGTGTTGATCGGCGGCGAAGGGGACCAGGCATGAACGACGGCAGACGGCATCTGCTCGGGATGAGCGATGTGGATGACACGGACATCGAGCGCATCCTCGAGACGGCGGCGGGCTTCGAGGACGTCGTCGAGCGCGACGTGAAGAAGGTCCCGACGCTGCGCGGCCGCACGGTCGTGAATCTCTTCTACGAGTCGTCGACGCGCACGAGCTCGAGCTTCGAGCTCGCGGCGAAGCGCCTCAGTGCCGACGTCGTCAGCGTGAAGGCCGCCGGCTCGAGCGTCGACAAGGGCGAGTCGCTGAAGGACACGGTGCGCACGCTCAACGCGTACAAGCCGAACATCATCGTCATCCGCCACCCGCAGATCGGCGCCGCGCACCTCACCGCGAAGTGGTCCGACGCGCATGTCGTCAACGCGGGCGACGGCAAGCACCAGCACCCCACGCAGGCGCTGCTCGACCTCTACACGATCAAGAAGCACGTCGGCCGGCTGAAGGACGTGAAGGTCGCGATCGTCGGCGACGTCCTGCACAGCCGCGTGGCGCGCAGCAACATCGAGGGCTTCCAGCTGATGGGTCTCGACGTGACGCTCGTCGGTCCGCCCGCGCTGATCCCGCCGGGCATCGAGGAGGCGACGGGCGTGAAGGTCTCCGACGACCCCGAGGCGATGAGCGAGGCGGACGTCATCTACGTCCTGCGCATGCAGCACGAGCGCATGGAGCCGGGCCAGAACTTCGTCCCGACGCTGCGCGAGTACGCACGCACGTGGGGCGTCAACAGCCGGCGCGTCAAGCCGGGCCAGGTGGTCATGCATCCGGGTCCGATGAACCGCGGCGTGGAGATCGCGCCCGACGTCGCCGACTCGGGCGCGTCGCTCGTCGAGGACCAGGTCGAGGCGGGCCTGATCGTCCGCATGGCGGTCCTCTACGACCTGATGAACCGGCCGAGCATCGGCACCGTGATCGACTTCCGGGAGCGCACCGGCGAATGGGGTGCGGCATGACCCGGCTCGAGATGATCCCGGCCGACAAGGCCACCGTCGTGATCACCGGCGCCCGTCTGCTCGATCCCGTCGAGGGACTCGACGTGACGGCCGAGCTGCTGATCGTCGACGGCGTCGTCGCGCAGATCGGCGACAGCGTGGAGCGCCCCGAGGGCGCGCGCATCGTCGACGGCTCGCGCTGCACGGTCCTGCCCGGCCTGGTCGATCCGCACGTGCATCTGCGCGTGCCCGGCCAGGAGTACAAGGAGGACTGCGCGACCGGCTCGGCGGCCGGCGCGGCGGGCGGCTACACCACGATCCTGTCGATGCCGAACACGGCGCCGACGATCGACACGGGCACCGTGCTCGAGGCCGCGCTCGATCGCGCGCGCGAGATGGCCGTCATCCAGACGGGCTTCCTCGCCGCGGTCAGTGTGGACCGCGCCGGCGAGTCGCTGACCGAGATGCGCGATCTGGCCGACCGCGGCGCGGCGGGCTTCACCGATGACGGCTCGCCGATCGCGAGCGCGCGGCTGATGCGCCGCGCCCTGCAGTACGCGCGGCCGCTCGACCTGCCGATCGCGCTGCACGAGGAGGAGCCGACGCTCACCAAGGGCGGCCACATGCACGAGGGCGCCATCTCGGCGAAGCTCGGGCTGGGCGCGTGGCCGGGCATCGCGGAGACGCTGATGGTGGCGCGCGACATCCGCCTGGCCGAGCAGGAGGAGGCGCGCATCCACCTGCAGCACATCTCGATCCGGGGCAGCATCGAGGAGATCGCGCGGGGCCGCGAGCGCGGCGTGCGCGTGTCGAGCGAGGCCAGCCCGCATCACCTGGTGCTGACCGACGCCTCGGTGCGCACGCTCAGCGGCAACTTCAAGATGAATCCGCCGCTCGCGAGCGATGATGATCGCCAGGCGCTGATCGACGGCCTGCGCGACGGCGTCATCGACTGCATCGCGACGGATCACGCGCCGCATGCGGTGCACGAGAAGGAGGTGCCGTTCGAGGCCGCCGCCTTCGGCGTGACCGGTCTCGAGACGGCACTGCCGATCCTCATCCAGGAGCTCGTCGAGCCCGGCCACGTGCCGCTCGCGACGATCCTCCGCGCGATGACGGAGGGGCCGTGCAACGCGTTCGATCTCGAGCGCCCGGCGCTGCGTGTCGGTGCGCCCGCGAACCTCGCCGTGTGGGATCTCGAGCAGACGTGGAAGGTCGGCGACCGGCCGTTCAAGAGCAAGAGCGCCAACTCGTGCTTCCTCGGCCGCAAGGCCAAGGGTCGCTGCCTGCTGACGATCAGCGGAGGCCAGCTCGCCCACGATGAGATGGATGCGAAGGGATTGGGGGTGGTCGCGTGAGCGCCGCGTACCTGCTGCTCGAGGATGGGACCCGCTTCGACGGGGAGGGCGCGGGTGCGATCACGACCGCGCTCGGCGAGGCGGTCTTCACGACCGGCATGACGGGGTATCAGGAGACGCTGACCGACCCGTCGTTCAACGGCCAGATCATCACCTTCTCGGCGCCGATGATCGGCAACTACGGCATCGAGGGCGATGTCGGCGAGTCGGATCGCGTGCAGGCGATCGGGATGGTGTGCCGCGAGGCGCGCAACGCCCAGCCGCCCGGCCGCACGGGCCTGCTGGACTGGCTGGCCGACAACGGCGTGCCGGTGCTGTTCGGCATCGACACGCGCGCGCTCGTCCAGCACCTGCGCGATCATGGCGCGCAGCGCTCGGCGCTCGTCACCGACGGCACCTCGCCGGAGGAGGCGCAGAAGCTGATCGCGGCCACGCCGGAGATGGCGGGCCAGGACCTGGCCGCGGGCGTCTCGCGTCCGCGGCGCGAGCAGAACCCGGCCGAGGGCGCGACGCGCTGCACGGTCGCCCTGCTCGACTACGGCGCGAAGGACTCGATCGGCGACCTCGTCGCCGAGGCCGGCGCGCACGTCGTCATCGTGCCGCACGACGCGACGGCGGCCGACATCGCCGCGATCGATCCGGACGGCATCCTGCTCGCCAACGGGCCCGGCGATCCGGGCGCGATGGATGCGCATGTCGCCAACGTCCAGGCGATGCTCGAGCTCGGCGTGCCGGT
>CAWUMZ010000169.1:0-3648 GCA_963923625.1 uncultured bacterium
GCGTTGAAGCCCTGGCGGCCGTTCCTGATGCCGGAGACGAGCAGCGACGCGCCGAGGATCAGCAGCACGTTGCCGATCACCGAGCCGATGATCGAGTAGCGCGCGACGTCGATCAGCTCGCCGCCCTGCCGGATCGCGAGCACGACGATGATGAGCTCGGCGGCGTTGCCGAACGTCGCGTTGAGCAGCGCGGAGACGCGCGGTCCTGCTGCCTCGCCGGCCTGCTCGGTGGCGAGCCCGAGCACGTGCGCCATGCCCGCGACGGCGACGCCGCAGACGATGAAGATCAGCACGTCGTTGGCGTGCGCGAACTCGAGGACGAAGGCCAGCGCCGCAATGGCGCCGATGATCGCGAACTGGATCCCCTCGGAGCGGGTGATCCCGGGCTTCTTCGCGGCGTCCGTCACCGGGGCAGCATACGCGGAGCGGTATCGTGGGGCCTGCATGCGCGTGCTCCTGACGAACGACGACGGCATCGACTCGCCGGGGCTGCGCGCATTGGCCCGTGCGCTCGCGGCCGTCGCCGAGGTGATGGTCGTCGCACCGGCCGAGAACCAGAGCGCCGTGGCGCGCGGCATCACGATCCGCGGGACGCTCGAGATCGAGGAGCGCGACGTCGACGGTGCCTTCGCGGCGTACGCCGTCGGCGGTACGCCCGTCGACTGCGTCCGCTTCGCCGAGGCGACCGAGCCGGGCGCGTCCTTCGACCTCGTGGTGGCCGGTGCCAACCTCGGCCTCAACCTCGGCGACGACGTGACGTACTCGGGCACCGTTGCCGCGGCGATGGAGGGCGTGCTGCTCGGCACGCCGGGTCTCGCCGTCTCGCAGCAGTCCACCGGCGGTGAGCTGCACCACACACGCGACGGCAAGTACGAGTTCGCGACGGCCGAGCGCATCGTGCCGCGTCTCGCCGAGCTGCTCGCGTCCGGCGACCTCGGCCGCGACGTGCTGCTCAATGTCAACTGCCCGACCGGCTCGCCGCGCGGCGTGCGCATCTGCAAGCTCGGCCGCCGCATCTGGGCAGACCAGATCGAGCTCGCCGAGGAGCACGAGGGCAAGCGGCGCTTCCGGCTCTACTCCGGCGATGCCGACTACCACCGTGCGCCCGGCACCGACTTCGAGGCGATTGCCGAGGGGCACGTGGCGATCACCGCCCTGCACGTCGACTGGGAGCATCCAAATGGCGACGCGCTGCTGGCGGGGCTCTATGGGCTGATTAGCGGGGTGTGAGCCGCACCCCATGGCGAACGTACCGCTTGGGGTAGGATTCAGCGGTCGTCGAGGCAGGGAGAGCCAGATGCGCAGCAGCGCCATGACCACTCGGGGCCTCCGCCTCGTCGCCACCGCAGCCGTCGCGCTGCTCGCGCTCGTCGCAGTCGGCGCAGCCGGCGCGAAGACCCGCAGCCCGCTGCTGCTCGAGGTGCTGGCATCCCCGCACTCGCCCGTCGCAGGCGCGAACGTCGTCGTCACCGACGCCACCGGTAAGCGCATCGCGAGCGGCCGCACGACGCAGAGCGGCTTCGCATTCCTGAACTCCGCCAAGGGCGCGGCGCCGTACCGCGTGCGCACGTCCGGCGGCACGTTCCACGGCAAGCCGTTCACCGGCAACCTCAAGCTCGTGACCAACCGACGCACGACACCCGGCGAGTTCCTCCTCGTCGACGTCGTCACGACGGCCGCCGCCACCTACGTCGAGAAGCACGGCGGCTCCGTCGCCCAGGCCGACCGGCGGCTCCTCAAGGCGCTCAAGCTCGACACCGCCCTCGGCCACCTGCACATGGTCCACAGCTCGTACGCCGTGGATCGGCGCAAGGTCGAGGCGCATCACGCCGCCAACGGGGGCTTCAACGGCACCGTCGACGTGCTCGTCGCCGCGCTCGAGGGCAAGCGCGCCGTCCCGAGGTGGTCGACCCGGCACCTCGAGCGCCACCTGCCGGCGAAGACGCGCCAGGCCGCCTCGAGCGGCATCGCGTCGATGGCGTGCGGCGCCCGGATCGTCCCCGCATCGCAGCAGACGGTCAACACCGCCGTCACGGTCTACAGCGTCGAGATGATCGCGGGCCTCGCATCGGGCACCATGACCGGCGACCCGTCACTGTTCTTCACCGGCGTCTCAGGCATGGCGTTCATCGAGACGCCCGGCATGTCGACCCCCTCGATGCTCCTGTCGATCGAGTCGCAGCTGACGTGCATCTCGCAGCAGCTCACCGCGATCTCCGATCAGATCGCGACGCTGTCCGTCGAGGACTCGCTCCAGAGCGTCAAGTCCTGCGAGGGGCAGATCCAGACCAACTGGAACACGTACACGGGGCTGATCAAGCAGGCTCAGACCGATCCGAGCGACGCCGACACGGGCTACACCAGCACCAACGCCAACTTCGGCGACCTGATGACCAACATCAACGCCATGAACACGAACTGCACGAACACGATCAACAACACGCTGTTCAACACGCAGGGCCAGCAGACGGCGACGTGGGTGCAGCTCCTGACGAACTACAAGAACGGCGTGTACCGCAGCTCCGACAAGTACGCGCTGTCGCAGATCTCGGTCGCCGAGCTCCAGGAGTTCCTCCAGTACTGGGGCACCCTCGAGTACGAGCAGGCGGCCATGATGAACGAGTACTACAACTACAGCCGCTCGTTCCTCAAGAAGAACCTCAGCGCGACGCAGCAGACGATGTGGGTCAGCACCGGTGTGCCGTGCACGTCGGCCCCCTCGCTCGCCGACGTGCAGAGCAACCAGAGCGCGACGACCTGGTGCCAGTGGCAGCAGAACATCCTCGACGTCTGGCCCGGCGACGTCTATACCGATGAGATCGCCAACTGGCACCAGAAGTCGAGCACGGGCTACGGCATCGGCGGCGTCGCGATCAGCGCCGTGCCCGTCGCGTGGGGCACGAGCACGAACGCTTCGAGCAACGCCCCGACGATGATCACGCCCGCCTACCTGCACGACAAGGAGATCGACAAGTACGACAAGCGGTGGAATGCGGACAACGCCGTCGCCTCGTTCAACGCGCGCCCGTTGACGACCCTCGGCGGGCTCAACCAGTCGATCTACTACCGCCGCGCCAACGCCACCTCGACGCCGAACTGCAGTGGCGATTGCGGCTCGGCGTACCCGGGGTACAGCCAGTTCGGACCGTTCTTCAGCAGCTGGCTCAACACCACGACGGCCTCCGTCAACAGCTCCGGCAACCTCGCGCCGGCAACCAAGGGCCCGGCGTGGCAGGTGCTCGCCCAGGATGGCACCGTCGTCTTCGACGACAACTCGACCTGCGGCCTCAACGGCAATCCGAAGAACGGTCAGCAGGTATACGCGCACTACACGTCGCACAACACGATCTACAGCCCGAAGCCCTGGACGGCCAACTCGGGCGGCACGATCGGCGGTGGCACCAACACCGACGACGGCACCGATCCGTGCTCGGTGACCGTGCCGATCGCGTTCCTGAAGGGCCGCGCATGGACCCAGGGCGCCTCGCTGCCCCCGGCACCCGTCGTCACGACGTCCGGCACCGTCGCCGCCAACGCGACGCTCGCGGCGAGCAACTGCCCGAGCACCGGCTGCACCTGGGCGATCAGCGGCGGTACGCCCCCGTCCGGGCTCACCTTGTCGCCGACGGGCACGTTCGTCTGGACCGG
>CAWUMZ010000170.1:0-3644 GCA_963923625.1 uncultured bacterium
GTCTGATCACGCCCGAGCTCGGGCTGAGCATCTGGACGCTCGTCACCTTCCTGATCGTGCTCTTCGTGCTGAAGAAGTTCGCGTTCGGGAAGATCGCCGCGCTGCTCGACGAGCGGCGGGACGCCGTGCGCAAGAACCTCGAGGGCGCGGAGCATGCCCGTGAGGAGGCCGAGCGCCTGCTCGCGGAGTACAAGGAGCAGCTCGCCAAGAGCCGCCAGGAGGCCTCGGAGATCCTCGAGCGCGCGCGCACGACGGCCGCCGAGCAGCAGCGCCAGCTCAGCGAGGAGCTCGCCGCCGAGCGGGAGAAGGGCATCGCGGCCGCCCAGCAGGCGATCGCCGCCGAGACCCAGCAGTCGCTGGATCGCATCAAGACCGAGATCGCCGACCTCACGCTGCTCGCCACCGAGAAGGTGCTCGGGCACGCGCTCAACGAGGCGGAGCAGAAGCGGCTGGTGGAGGAGGCGCTCGCGGGCGTCGACTTCTCCGCGCTGCACGGGGGTGCGGACCAGGCGTGAGCGCCGCCACCCCGTACGCCACGGCGCTGTACAGCGCCGCCGCCGACGCCGGCCGACTGAACGAGGTCGACGGCGAGCTGGCCGAGATCGCGGACGGCGTCCGCGACAATCCGGCGCTCGCCCGCGCCCTCACCAACCCGGCCGTCTCCGGCGAGGGCAAGAGCAACCTGCTCGCCGCGCTCGCCAAGGGCGGCGACCCGCTCGTCGCGCGCTTCCTCCAGGTGCTGCTCGACCATCGCCGGCTCGGCGACCTGGTCGATATCCAGGAGGCGTTCGCCGACCGCGTCCGCCTCGACCGCAACGAGCTGGCCGTCGAGCTGACGACCGCCGTCGCGATCGACGACGCCACCGCCGACAAGGTCCAGCAGCAGCTGGCCGCGGCGACCGGCCTGACCGTGACCATGGATCGCAACGTCGATCCGACCATCCTCGGCGGCGTGGTGCTCCGCGTCCGCGACCGCCTCGTCGACGCATCCCTGCGTCGCCGCCTCGACCTCCTCGGCCGCGACCTGCGTGCCGCCCGCATCCCGACCGCCTAGATAGACGGAGAGAACCGTGAAGCTGAATCCCGACGAGATCGCATCCATCCTCAAGAACCAGATCAGCGGGTTCGAGGACACCGCCGACGTCGAGGAGATCGGCACCGTCATCCAGGTCGGCGACGGCATCGCCCGCGTCTACGGCCTCGAGCGCTGCATCGCGCTCGAGATGCTCGAGCTGCCGCACGGCGTGACCGGCCTCGCCCTCAACCTCGAGGAGTCCAACGTCGCCGTCGTGCTCTTCGGCGAGTGGCAGAAGATCCGCGAGGGCGACACCGTCCGCCGCACCGGCAAGGTCATGAGCGTTCCCGTCGGCGAGTCGCTGATCGGTCGCGTCGTCAACCCGCTCGGCCAGCCGATCGACGGCGGCCCCGCGATCGCGACCGCCGAGGAGCGCCCGCTCGAGTTCAAGGCGCCCGGCGTCGTCGACCGCCAGCCGGTCACCCAGCCGCTGCAGACGGGCCTCAAGGCCCTCGACGCCCTCGTGCCGATCGGCCGCGGCCAGCGCGAGCTGATCATCGGCGACCGCCAGACCGGCAAGACCGCCGTGGCGATCGACACGATCATCAACCAGAAGGACTCGGGCGTCATCTGCGTCTACGTCGCCGTCGGCCAGAAGGCCTCGACGGTCGCGCAGGTCGTCGAGAAGCTCCGCGAGCACGGCGCGATGGAGTACACCATCGTCGTCGCCGCCAACGCCTCCGAGGCCGCGCCGATCAAGTACATCGCCCCGTACGCCGGCTGCGCGATGGGCGAGTACTTCCTCTACAAGGGCGGCCACGCCCTGGTGGTCTACGACGACCTCACCAAGCAGGCCGACGCGTACCGCCAGATGTCGCTGCTCGTGCGCCGTCCTCCCGGTCGCGAGGCCTTCCCGGGCGACGTCTTCTACCTGCACTCGCGCCTGCTCGAGCGCGCGGTCAAGCTGAGCGACGAGCTCGGCGGCGGCTCCCTGACGGCGCTGCCCGTCATCGAGACGCAGGCCGGTGACGTGTCGGCGTACATCCCGACCAACGTCATCTCGATCACCGACGGCCAGATCTTCCTCGAGACGAGCCTGTTCTTCCAGGGCGTCCGCCCGGCCATCAACGTCGGCCTGTCCGTGTCGCGCGTCGGCTCGAACGCCCAGACGAAGGCGATGAAGAAGGTCGCGGGTCGCCTCAAGCTGGAGCTCGCGCAGTTCCGCGCCCTCGAGGCCTTCGCGCAGTTCGCCTCCGAGCTCGACGCCGCCACGCTGGCGCAGATCAATCGCGGTCAGCGCCTGGTCAAGACGCTCAACCAGAACCAGTACGACCCGTGGCCGATCGAGGAGCAGGTCGCGATCATCTGGGCGACGACGAACGGTCACGTCGACGACGTCGCCGTCGACGACGTCTCGCGTTTCAACGACGGCCTTCGCCAGTCGCTGCGCGCCGAGAAGACGGTGCTCGCAGCCATCCGCGAGTCGCTCGACCTGTCCGACGACACGGTCGCCAAGCTGAAGGCCGCCGTCGAGCAGTTCGCCGCCGGCTTCCAGGGCTCGGCGGTCACCGCAGGGGCGACCGCGTAGACCGTGGCGTCCCTTCAGGACATCCGCCGGCGGATCCACTCCGTCAAGAACACCAGCAAGATCACCAAGGCGATGGAGCTCGTCGCCGGTGCGAAGCTGCGCCGCGCGCAGGTCCGCATCGAGTCACTCCGCCCGTTCGCCGACGGCATGAACGAGCTGATCTCCGAGACGGCCAGCCGCACGGGCTCGCTCAGCGGCCAGCCGCTGCTCGAGCGCCGCGAGGTGTTGAAGACCGCCATCCTGCTGATGTCGGGCGATCGCGGCCTCGCCGGCGCGTTCAACGCGAGCGTACTGCGCCGCGCGATCGACGAGGCAGCCGCCGAGCGCGCCGCCGGGCGCGAGGTCGTCTGGTATGCGGCCGGCCGCAAGGGCGCCGGCTCGCTGCGCTTCCGCGGTGCCGAGCTGCGTCACGTGTGGTCGGGCTTCACGGATCGCCCCGTGTACCAGGATGCAGAGCAGATCGCGCACACGCTGATGGAGGAGTACGGCGAGGGCGAGTTCGACCGCCTCGTGATGATCTTCAACCACTTCGACTCGCCGCTCGTGCAGACCGTGCACGCCGACGAGGTCCTGCCGATTCCGCTGCCGGCCGTCCCGGCCGAGTCCGACGGCAAGGCGGGTGTCGCCGGAGAGCTGCTGTTCGAGCCCGAGGCCGAGGTGATGCTCGGGCCGCTGCTGGTCACTGCGCTCGAGACCGCGATCTTCCGCGCACTGCTCGAGTCGACGGCGTCCGAGCACGGTGCCCGCATGACCGCCATGCGCAGCGCCTCGGACAACGCCAAGGAGCTGATCGACCGGCTCACGCTCGACATGAACCGCGCCCGCCAGGCCGAGATCACGCAGCAGCTGCTCGAGGTCGTCGCCGGCGCCGACGCCATCTCCTAGCGCGTCGCTCCGCGCGTTCGGCGCGAGAATCCTCCACTCACATGCGGAATCCGCCACACGTGTGGCGATGATCCGGTGTACCCTTCCCGGCTGAGGGAGGAGGGACCCTTGTCGACCGTCGAGCAGTTCGAGGACATGAAGACCGAGGCGATGGTC
>CAWUMZ010000171.1:0-3631 GCA_963923625.1 uncultured bacterium
GGTGCTCAAGCCCGTCAAGCTGATGCACCAGCAGGCGGGCGACTACACGATCACGCTGCGGAAGGCCGGCGAGCTGCGCGATGTCTTCATCAGCGGCTGCGGCCAGGTGCGGGTCGCCGGCTCGGGTACGTACAGCGCCGACGGCGCCCAGCCGGTCTCGTACACTGCCACTGATCCCACGGTCGTCATCGACCTCAAGCCGTAAGGCGGGCACGTGGCAGAGCGCATTCTGATCGTCGAGGACGAGGTCAACATCGCGACCCCGACGAAGACGTACCTCGAGCGGGACGGCTTCGAGGTGACGCACGCCCTCACCGGCGAGGACGGTCTTCGCGTGATGGAGGAGGAGCCGCCGAACCTGGTGCTGCTCGACCTCAACCTGCCCGGCATCGACGGCCTCGAGGTGTGCCGACGCATCCGCGCGACGTCGCAGGTGCCGATCATCATGCTGACGGCGCGCGACGACGACATCGACAAGATCGTCGGTCTCGAGGTCGGCGCCGACGACTACGTCACCAAGCCGTTCAACGCCCGCGAGCTCGTGGCCCGCGTCAAGGCGATCCTTCGGCGCGCCCCCGCGACCGTGCAGCCGATCGGCGGCACGCTCACGCACGGGAGCGTCACCATCGACCGCGGCCGCCACGAGGTCAAGGTCGACGGCGAGGAGATCCAGCTCGCCCCGAAGGAGTTCGACCTGCTGTGGACGCTGCTCGAGGAACGCGGTCACGTGCTGACGCGCGACCAGCTGCTCGAGCGCGTCTGGGGCTACACCTTCGCCGGCGACACCCGAACGGTCGACGTCCACGTGCGCCAGCTGCGCCGCAAGCTCGGCGATGCGTGCCCGGTCGTGACGGTCTGGGGGGTCGGCTACAAGGTCGGGGACGATGCTCCTGCTGCGTAGCCTGCGCGCGCGGCTGCTGATCATCGGCGTCGTGCCCGTGCTCGTGGCGCTGTTCATCACCGCCGCGCTGACCGTGCGCTCCGTCGGCTCGTTCTCCGACACGCAGCGCCAGGAGAAGCGCGCACAGCAGACCGCCGAGCTGGAGCGCATCGCCACCGGTCTGTCGCGCGTGTACGGGCGTCTGATCGGGCCGGCGGTCCTCGGCTCGCGCAACGCGATCGTCCGCCAGGCCGATCTCGAGGCCGCCGCGGGCGGGCGGCTGTTCTACGTCGCGCTGTCACCGCAGGGGCTGGTCAAGGCGGATGCGCTCGGGCTGAAGGCGATGACGCCGTCGGGGCCGCTATCCACGTCCGTTGTGAAGGCCCTCGAGCGCGGTGACGCGGTCGTCGTGCCGCACGACGTCCTGCCGCAGGCGATGGCGCGCGACGTGGTCGTCGCGCGCGGCGTCTTCGCCACATCGAGCGGCGATCCGAGCAACGGCGCGCCGTACGGCCTGCTCGTGATCGCCCGGCCGGCCGTCCAGGTGCCATCACCCGCCGGCGCGCTGCGTCGAGCGCTGGTGCCCGCCTTCGCGATCGGCCTCGCCGTGGCGATCATCCTCGCGCTCGTGCTCGGTCTGCGGCTGGTGCGGCCGCTGCGCCGGCTGGCGCTTGCGGCACGCGCCGTCGCGCGCGATGACGAGGCGGTGCCGCTGGACACGAGCCGTGCCGACGAGATCGGCATGGTCAACCGCGCCTTCGTGGATATGACCGTGCGCCTCGCGGAGGCGCGCGACACGGAGCGCCAGTTCCTGATGCGCGTCTCGCACGAGCTGCGCACGCCGCTGACCGCGATCCGCGGGCAGGTCGACGCGCTCGTCGACGGGATCTTCGAGGACGAGGAGGAGCAGCAGCTCGCCTACGCCGCAATCACGGCCGAGTCGCTGCGCCTCAATCGCCTCGTCAGCGACCTGCTCGACCTCGCGCGCCTGCAGGCGAAGCGCTTCGGCCTCGAGGCCGACGAGGTCGATCTCAACATCCTGCTCGACCAGGTGGTGACGGGGCAGGGGGCGGAGGCGCGCGAGCGCGACATCGAGATCACGCTCCAGTCCGGGCTGCTGCCGGTCATCATCGGCGACGGCGATCGCATCCTGCAGATCGTCGGCAACCTCGTGCGCAACGCCGTGCGCTGGACGCCTGACGAGGGCACCGTCATCGTCAGCGCGCTCGCGGAGGCCGGACGCGTGTGGATCACCGTCGACGACTCGGGGCCCGGCATCGCGCCGGAGAAGCGCGCCGACGTCTTCCGCGCGTTCTACACCGAGGACGGCGGCGGGACGGGCCTCGGCCTGGCGATCGCCCGCGAGCTCGCGATTGCGATGGGCGGCAGCGTCACCGTGGCCGACGCGCCACAGGGCGGTGCGCGCTTCGTGGTCGAGCTGCCGTGCGTCACGACGCAGACCGCCGTCGTCACCGCGTAGCGGCGCACCGAACGCCGCAGCGCTCCTGCGCCGAACGTCCGGGTTCGCGCGCGACTGCGTGCGCATGCGGTGCGGCCGCACGCTGTCAGCGCTTCGGTCCGCCTGCCGGGCAGCACGCTCGGCGCGCACAGCGTGGACGGAGCACGGGCACGGTGCGACGACGCGACCGGTGGTCGCGGGAACCCCGAGAGGTGGAAGATGAGCTCGTTCTGGGAGGCGCTCCGCGCCGTGTCGCACCGCATGGCAGATCGTCGGGGGCAGGGGACGGTCGAGTACCTCGGCCTCGTCCTCGCCGTCGGCGCGCTGCTGCTCGCCGTGTCCGTGCAGGTGAAGGGCGGCGGCGCTGGCATCGGCGGTCAGATCTCGAAGTCGATGGAGCGGGCGATCTCCTCGGTCGCCCAGCCGTAGGCACTGGCCCCGGCCGGCCTCAATGGCCGGCCGGGGCTCGGCACGGATCCGCCGATGCCACGGCGTCGAGGATCAGACGGCCACCGCGCAGGACGCCGGTGCGCCAGGCCGTGTGTGTCGTGCGGCCCGGCAACGCGCCGCCCTCCGCGGTGGCGAGTGCCCGGCGGCACACGATGATGTCGCCGGCGCGCGCTCCCGGTGGAAGTCCGGTATCGCCCTCAGCCAGCCCGACGGCCAGCTGGATCGCACTGACGGCGAGGCCGAGCGGGCGCGCGACGCGCCGGGCGATCATGCCCGCCCCCTGCCAGCCGAGTGCCGTCGCCACGGCGCCCGCGCGATCGGTGATCGTGGGCGGCGCCGACAGCGCCCGTTCGTCGGCGAACGACACGACGCGGCTCTCGAGCGGGCCCGTCGCGCGGACGGTGGAGCGTGTGCGTCGCCCGCGGATGGGCGCGCCTACGACGTGGAGCTCGGCGCCCCAGTCCGGGTGCTCGCGTGCCAGCACGGCCCCGGCCGCGTGCGTCAGCGCCGTGCGGGCTCGATCGCTGCCGATGGCCTCCTCGAGCCAGGTCTGCGCGCCCAGCGCGCTGATCGCGCCCGGCGTTCCCGCGACGGCCCCCGTGAGCATCGAGATGCTCGGCGGCGTGTTGGGGGAGGCGGGTGCGAGTGCCGCCGCGATGCGCTGCGGATGATCGCCGGTGCGCCACGCGGCAGCGCCCACGAGGACGGCGGCGACGGCGAGCAGGACGGCGGCCCACTCGGCCGTCGCCTGCGCGCAGCGGTCAGCAGGTCGTGGCATGGCTGCGCACCACATCGCGCGAGAGGATCGCACCGGCGCGGATCACCGTGAGCTCGACGGCGGG
>CAWUMZ010000172.1:0-3573 GCA_963923625.1 uncultured bacterium
CGATCGGTGTACTCGCACAGCTGCTTCGTGCAGACCTTCGTGTCGTCCCCCGGGTAGAAGACGAGCACGACCGTCTCGCCGCGATGGTCGGCGAGGTGGAACCTGCCGTTCGTGCCTTCGAGGGTGAAGTCGGGTGCGATGTCGCCGACGGCGGGGCTGGCCATGCGGAACCTCCAGAGGGGTACGTCCGGCTCTTCGCGCGCGAGCGGTCGGCGGCTGGCCGCAACGTGGTACAACCCCGGCATGCACTCGCCGATCGAGACCATCATCGTCAACGCCAAGGTCCGCACGATGGATCCGGGCCAGCCGTTCGCCGAGGCCGTCGCCGTCGGCCACGGCGCCATCCTCGCCGTCGGCAGCAACGCCGAGATCCGCGAGCTCGGCGGCGGCGCGCACGTGATCGATCTCGACGGCGCGGCGCTCGTGCCGGGCATCACCGACTCGCACGTGCACCCGCTGATGGGCGCGCTCGACGCAGTCGGCGCCGATCTCCTCGACGCCGGCACGTGGGATGAGGTCCTCGCCGGCCTGCGCGCCGAGGCCGAGGGCAAGGGGCCGGACGAGTGGGTCGTCGGCTGGGGCCTGCTCTACGACGCCTTCGAGGGGCGCGAGATCCATCGCGACCTGATCGAGGAGGCCGTCGGCGGCCGCCCCGCCTACCTCAAGTTCATGGACTTCCACACGGTGCTCGCCTCGCAGAAGGCGCTCGATCTGGCCGGCATCACCGGCCCGATCGCGTTCAGCGAGAACGCCGAGGTGATGTGCGACGCGAACGGCGTGCCGACGGGCGAGCTGCGCGAGTGGGCCGCGATCGCCCTGGTCGATGCGGCCATGCCGCAGCTGACCGCCGCGCAGCGGCTCGACCGCTACCACCAGCAGATGAGGAAGTTCGCCGCCGTCGGCATCACCGGCATCCACGGCATGGACGGCGGACTCGAGACCCTCGACATCCTGCGTGAGCTCGAGGCGTCGAACCGGCTGATCACCCGTCTGACGATGCCGTTCTGGTTCATGCCCGACATGCCCGAAGAGCAGTGGCAGGAGTTCATCCCGCATCGCGACGCGCGCGGGCGTCGCTGGCGCGGCGGCGTCGCCAAGTTCTTCATCGACGGCGTCATCGACACGGGCACCGGCTGGCTCTACGAGCCCGACTCGGAGGGCGACGGCCTGGCGCCGTTCTGGCCCGACCCGGCCAAGTACCGCCGCGCGGTCAAGACGTTCGCGCAGGCGGGCTTCCAGTGCTCGACGCACGCCTGCGGCGACCGCGGCGTGCGCGAGGCGCTGGACGCGTACGCCGAGGCCGGCGCCTGGGACGGCATCCGCCATCGCATCGAGCACATCGAGACGCTGCAGGACTTCGACCTGCCGCGCTTCGCCGCCGAGGGCGTCGTGGCGTCGATGCAGACGCAGCACATGATGTGGCTCGACCCGGGCCGCACCTGCAACTGGACGATGCGCATGGGCGACGCCCGCTGCGATCGCGCCTTCCCGACGCGCAGCCTGTGGGAGTCCGGCGCCGTCGTGACGCTCGGCTCCGACTGGCCCGTCGCGCGCTTCGATCCCCGCATCGGCATGGCGTCGGCGCAGCTGCGCCACGCGCCCGGCAACGGCAGGGAGGCCTTCGACGACCAGGGGCTGACCGGCCTGCAGGCGCTCGAGGGCTACACCGTCCGCCCGGCGTACACGATCTCCGAGGAGCGCCGGCTCGGCCGCATCCGGGTCGGCTTCTGCGCCGACCTCACGGCCTTCGAGGTCGATCCCGCGATCTGCCCGCCCGAGGACCTGCCGGCGAACCCCGTGCGCCTCACGATGGTCGACGGCGAGGTCGTCTACCGGGGCTGATCAGGCGGTGACGCCGGCGGCCGACGCCGCGTAGGCGACGCCGAAGCAGAACGCGATCGCGCCACCGATTCCGCTGACCCAGCGCGGGTCGAGCCGCTGCATGCCGTGGTCGAGTCCGCGACACACGAGCCACGAGCAGAGGGCCATCGAGAAGGCCGTGCACGCGGCGATAACGAGCAGCGAGGCGCAGGCGAGCCGCGGCTCCTCGACGCGCGTGAGGATCAGCGCGACGATCGCCGCGCTTCCGGCAGCACCGTGGAGCACGCCGATGCCGAAGGCGCCGCGCTGCGAGCGCCTCGGCTGTGCCTCGGCCCGTCGGTGCACGGCGGCGTGCACCGCGCGCAGCGCCATCGCCGCGATCACCGTGCCGACCGCCACTTCGAGGCCGGATTGAAGCCTCTCCGGCAGCCGCGCCGCGAGCAGGATCAGCGGGATCCCGATCCCGACCATCGTGACGGCGTGGCCGAGACCCCACGCCAGTCCGAGCCGGTGCGGGCGGTCGGCGTCATCGCGGAGGCGCAGCGAGACCAGCGCGGTCAGGTGATCGGGATCGGTTGCGTGCCGGAGGCCGAGGAGCGCGGCGAGGACCGCGACGAAGGTCCAGCCGGCGCCGAGCTGCGCAAGCCACGCATCGACCGCCTCCAGCGCCGCCATCTCCCGCGGCCTACCGCTTCGCGATGCCGAGCCGCTCGCGCGCCACGTCGGCGCCGGCGACCGTGCCGCCGAGGCTCTCGATGATCGTCACGGCGCGCTCGACGAGCTGCGCGTTCGTGGCGAACTCGCCCTTGCTGATGTAGAGGTTGTCCTCGAGGCCGACGCGGACGTTGCCGCCGAGCAGCATCGCCTGCGCGACCGCGGGCATCTCCATGCGAGAGATCGCGAAGCCGCTCCAGACCGCATTCGGCGGCATCTGATCGGCGAACGTCTGCATCGTGCGCGGCGTGGCCGGTGCGCCCCACGGGATGCCGAGGCAGACCTGGACGAACGGCGGATCGTCGATCAGCCCCTCCTCGACCAGCTTGTTGACGAACCAGAGGTGCCCCAGCTCGAAGCACTCCAGCTCGGGCTTGATGCCGAGCGCGCGGATCTTCTCCGCGCCGATGCGCAGGTAGTCGGGGGTGCCGAGGTAGACGAGGCTGCCGTCGCCGAAGTTGAGCGAGCCGCAGTCGAGCGTGCAGATGTCGGGCAGCGTGTCGTGCAGGTGCGCGATGCGCTCGTCGGGGCCGACCAGGTCGGAGCCCTCGCCGGGCGTGTTCGCCGCGCCGTCCATGCCGACCACGAGGTCGCCGCCCATGCCCGTGGTGAGGTTGACGATCACGTTCTCGCCGCTCGCGCGGATGCGATCGACGACCTCCCGGTAGAGGTCGACGCGGCGCGACGGCACACCCGTCTCGGGCTCGCGGACGTGGCAGTGCACGATCGCGGCGCCGGCCTTGGCGGCGTCGATGGCGGAGTTCGCGATCTGCTCCGGCGTGATCGGCAGATCGGGATGCACGCCCTGGGACGCGCCGGAGCCGGTGATCGCGCAGGTGATGAAGGGGTTCCAGTTCACGGGGTCCTCTCGGGTCAGGCGGGGCGGAGCGTAGTGGGACGGGTCTCGACCGCGGCGTCGCGGATTGCGGCCTGCAGCTCCTCGGCGTCGGCGTAGCCCTCGAGCGGCACGACGCGCCACGGGATCCCGACGGTCACCTCGTCGGCGACGAAGGGCCACGGGTCGAGGCGCTCGATGCC
>CAWUMZ010000173.1:0-3566 GCA_963923625.1 uncultured bacterium
GCAGGATACCGCCGCGCATCAGCCCTCGACCTCGAGGTCGTTGATGTCGCCCGCCGCAGCCTCGAGCGGCGTGTCCACGCCGGGTCCGGGCTTGATCTCCGGACGTCGGCGAATCGCCCCGACGAGGCGCTTGGCCTCGGCCAGCTCGTT
The DNA here is from genome assembly GCA_963923625.1 of uncultured bacterium. GTDB lineage: Bacteria > Actinomycetota > Thermoleophilia > Gaiellales > F1-60-MAGs149 > F1-60-MAGs149. Next base: position 151 of record CAWUMZ010000173.1, read on the forward strand.
GCGCGTGAGGAAGCCGACCGCCACGTACCCGAGCGGGATCAGCAGCGCCACGACGATGCGCAGACCGAGCGCGCCGATGCCCGCATCGGGGATCAGCAGCGTGGCGGCGAAGGCGACGGCGAGGACGACGGGGATGCGGACGATGCGTCCCCACGGGTACGGGACGGGGAACACGCGGTGCTCGCGCCAGAGCATCAGGCCGAACATCGAGCCGTACGCGAGCACGAGCGCCCAGCCGGCACCCGCAACGCCGAAGGGCGGCACGAGCACATAGAGCGCGACGACCTCGACGAGCGCCGCCACGGCGACAACGACCCAATTGAACTGGTTCTTCTTCTTGCGCCCCACACCGATGGCGGCGATGAAGTAGCCGCCGTAGAGCGGGCCCGCGATCGCGATCGGCGTGATCGCCGCGGTTGCCCCCCAGAACGGCTCGGTCGTGAGCAGGCGCAGGAACCACGGAGCGACGAGCGCGAGCGCGAGCGCCGCCCAGCCCATGAACGCGAGGTAGGCGCCGAGCACGGCCGCGTAGGTCTTCTTCGCCTCCTCGTCGCTCTTGATCGAGTACGCGAAGGCGGGCCACGCAAGCTGGAAGGCGTTGACGAGCAGGAGCACGCCGGTGCCGATGCGGAAGCTCGCCGCGAGCACGCCGAGCATCGCGGGATTGCCGACCGCGAGCACGACGGGACGGTTGATCAGCGTGACGGCCCACATCGCCGCGCCCGCGGGCATGAGCGGCACGCCGAACTTGAGCATCTCCCGCAGGAGCGGCCGGTCGACGCCCCAGCCGACCCAGTGCCGCTGCTCGATCAGGACGCCGAACCACACGACGAGCGAGCCGAGGTACGTCCCGAGCAGCAGGCCGAACGGTCCCATATCGAGCACGACGATGAAGACGTAGGTGAAGCCCGCGGTCAGGACCAGGTCGATGATCGTGCGGATGCTGAAGGCGACGGGGCGCTCCTGCACGCGGAAGAGCGCGATCGTCAGCTCGTAGTTGACGGTCACGTACACGCCGAAGGCGACGGCCAGGACCAGGTCCGGTCCGGCGCCGGGCGTCGTGAACACGTGGTCGCCAACCCACGGCGAGGCGAGTCCGGTGATGATCGCCCACAGCAGCGTCGTGCCCTGCAGCGCCCAGAACGCGGTGCGGAACACGCGACGGCGCGCATCGTCGTCGTCGCTGTCGAAGAAGAAGCGGAAGAACGAGTTGACGAGGCCGAGACGCGCGACGATGGCGACGGCGAGCACGATGCGCAACGCGAGCTCCGCATCGCCGAACTGCGCGGGCGTGAGATGCCGCGTGTAGAGCGGCAGCAGCACGATGCCGAGCAGCGTCGCCGCGATCGAGCCCGCGCCGTAGATCGCCGACTGCCTGCCGATGCGCGCGAGATTGCGCGCGACGCTCATCGCTGACCCCGCCTCATCCCGACGCATTCTCCCACGCCGTCGGCGTGGAGCGGGACGCTAGTCGTCCTTCTTCGTTCCGGCGCTCGGCTTGCCGGAGCCCTGCGTCTGGCGCGAGGGCGCGGTCGTCTGCGACGGCACGGACGGTGCGGGCGCGGTCGTCACCGGCGGTGCTGCCGGCGTCGGCGTCACGACCGGCGCCGCGGGAGCCGGCGCGGCACCAGGCGCCGTTGCCGGCGGGGTGCTGCTGACGGGCGCCTTCGACGGAGCGGGCGTCGTGCGCACCGGCGCAGTCGCTGCAGGATCGCCACCTGGCGCCTTGCCGACGTCGCTGGGCCGCCGTGCCTGCTGCGCAGCCGCCTCGGCGGCCTTCTTCGCCTGCAGAGCCGCAGCCTCCGCGACCTTCTTCGCCTGCAGGGCCGCAGCCTCCGCGGCCTTCTTCGCCTGCTCCGCTGCGAGCTCGGCTGCCTTCTTCGCCTGCTCGGCGGCTGCCTCGGCCGCCTTCTTGCCGTTGTCCGGGTTGGACGCGACAGGCGGTGCGGGCACCACGGGTGCCTTGCCACCCACCGGCGGTGTCGTCGGCGCGGGGGTCACGGGCGTCTTGCCACCCACCGGCGGTGTCGTCGGCGCGGGAGTCACGGGCGTGGTCGGTGTCTTGCCGCCAACAGGCGGCGTGGAGGGCGCGGGCGTCGTCGGCGCCTTGCCACCCGCGTCCGGCGCAGCGGGTGTCGCCGGCGCGGCGGGCGTCGCCGGAGCAGCCGGCGCAGCGGGCGCGGCCGGGGCGGCGGCGGGATCCGTCGAGCCGGCCACGGGAGCGGCCGGAGGCGCGGCGGGCGTCGGGACATCGCCGGCGGCCGGCGCGGATGCCGTCTGCGGTGCGACCGCCGCCGCGACTGCGGAGGCGGATGCAGCGCCGTCGGCGCGGGCCGGAGCGGCGGATGCGCTGGTGCCCTTGGGAGCATCGGCAATCCGCTTGCTGCCATCGGACGAGGCGGCGTGCTTGTGCTTCGCCGGTGCCGTCGGCAGCGCCTGCACGTTGGCGGCCGGCGCGAGCGCCTGACGAATCGCCGGAGCCTCCCTGACGGCGCCGGTGGCGACGATCGCCCCGATCGCGACGGTGGCGACCACCTTGGCGGCCGTGCCGGCGGCGAGCGACGAGGCGATGCCCGCGGCGGCGGCACCGCCACCTGCGGCTGCAACCGCGCCTCCGGCCAGCGCGAAGCCCGGGATCGATTCGCCGAGACGCGATGCGACGGCGTCGAGCGGCAGGAAGCCATTGACGGCGGCGAGCTCCTCAGGCGCGTTGAGGCGGCGGGCGGCGGCACGGCAGGAGCGGCATGCCAGGAGGTGCGACCGGATACGCGCATTGGCCTTGCCATCGGCGAGCGCCTCGCGCACCACCCCGCACGCGCTCTCCTCCTCCACCTCGGCCAGACCGATCAGCGCCTTGCGTGCGCGATAGACCAGCGCATCCACACCCTGCGGCGTGACGTCGAGGATCCCGGCAGTCTCGATCGCCGACATGCCGAGCCACTCGCGCAGCACGAGCGCCTCGCGCTGCTGCTCCGGCAGCGTGGCGAGCAGGGCGACGGCGACGTCGAACTCGTCGTTCGACTCCATCTGCTCCGCGACCGAGGCGCGCGAGTCGGCATGCCACTCGCCGAGCTCCTCGTGCACGCCGCGGCGCTTCGTCATCGCGATGCGCGTGAGGCACTCGTTGCGGAGGATGCGGAACAGCCAGGCGCGGGGCTCGCGCACGCGCTCGCCCTCGGCGAGCACACGATGCGCCGAGAGGAACGTGGCCTGGACCGCGTCCTCGGCGTCCTCGAGGCGGCCGAGGCGGTGCCACGCGAAGCGCAGGAGCTCGCCCGCGTGCTGCTTGTAGAGGGCAGCCGTCAGCGCGCCCTCGGATCGAGAGCGTGCCCCACTCCTCAGGGGGACAGCGACGGCCATGACGCAAGTGTAGACGCGTGACGGAGAAGAATCTGACGCGGCTGGGGAAATCTCAG
>CAWUMZ010000174.1:0-3522 GCA_963923625.1 uncultured bacterium
GCTCTGCCAGCGCGTCTCGCTCGTCGGGATCGACCCGGTGAGCGTCGTATCAACCAATCGCCCGTCCGCGTTGTAGGCGTACTTGTACGTCGACGTGCCCGACGGGCCCGACAGCGTCCGCTCGAGCAGGCGCCCCGACGGCGAGTGGACCATCGTCTCGGCCAGCGTCGTCCCATCCGGGAACGTCGTCGTGATGCGCCTGCCGTTGTTGTTCTGATCGAGCTCGAACGTCTCCACCGCGCCGTTGCCCAGCTTCGAGCGGATCAGCGTTCCGTTGGGCGCGTACTCGTTGCTGATCAGCAGGTGCCCGTTGACCGTCACCGTCGCGTTCTGCCCACCGGGCGTGTACGTGTAGTCCGTCGTGCGCGACTGGCCGTCTTTCGTCGTCTCGACGACGTGCGTGAGATTGCCGGTCAGCGGGTCCCACTGCTTGACGGTCCTGGTGCCGTGCGCGTCGATGGTCTCCCACGCCTCGCCGTTGATGTCGACCTTGGTGGTCTCGGTCGTCGTCTCCGCGTTCGCGGTCGTCACGACGGCGTTCGTCAGCGGGTCCCCCTTGACCATCGGGATCGTGGTCTGCGCGACCGGGGTGCCGAGGCCGCTCGTCGTGGTCGTGAGCCTCGTGAGCGCGTCGCTCGCGCTGCCGCAGACGGTCGACGCACCGTCGTTGGACGCGATGGCCTTCGCATTGGGCGCGTTCGTCTGAGCGACGACCTGCCCGTCGGGCAGGGTGATCGACTTGAGCCCCGCGCTCTGATCGATCTGCTGGCCGGCGCAGTCCGCGGCGGTCTCGCTCGCGCCGTAGTACGCCGACGTCGTGGTCCGACCCGACGCGTCGGTCACGCTCAGAGAGCGGCCATACAACCCGTTGGCCGGGTCGTACGCCTCGTACGTCCGCGAGATCGTCGCGCCCGACGGGCTGATGGTCTTCAGCAGCTGCGTCGTGACCGGGTCGTACACCATCTTCGTCACCAGTTCGCGCACGCCCCCACCGTCGTTCTCCCGCACCGTCGACGACGTCGCGAGGCCGTAGTTCGGCCGCAGATCCGCCGTCGGCAGCGGCACGCGGCTGCCATCCGGAGCCGTCACCAGGACCCTCACGCCCGCCGACCCCCCGGACGTCGAGACGACATCCAGCTGGACGCTCGCCGAATCGCCCTTGCCGAGCTCCGCCGAGCACGACGGCGCACACGCGCGGCCATTGATCCACAGCCTCGCGCTCGTCTGGTTCTCGAACCGATACGCGCCCTCGTCCGGAGCGACGTACGCCCCGTTCATCCGCACCGCCCACGCGCCGGACCCGCCAGAAGGGCTCGATGCCCAGTTGAACGCCAGACTCGCGGGCGTCGAACCGCCGATCTGCGGCCCGGTCGATCCGCCCGCGGGTGCGCCGCTGAAGTCCGCGTTGTCCCAGTACCGCACGCCGAGCCCCGTCCACGCGTGACCCTGCTCGTCCTGGTCATACGCCGTCGCCGTCCGCGGCGCCGTCGGCGAATCGAGCCGCCCCTTCGTCGGACCGAGCTGCTCGACCGGCTTGCCCCGGCTGTTGTACCGCGTCTCGGTGACCGTCCCGCTCGACACGTCCTCGACCCGGACGGGATTGCCATTCGCGTCATGGGTGGTGGCGATGACGTTGCCGCTCTGATCGATCTGCTTCTGGATCTGCAGCGTGACGGGATCGAGGACGTCACGCCGGTCGAAGCCCGACGGCGTCGTCACGCCCTGCGTCCGCACTGTGAACGGCGCGTACGCGAAGAGCGTCGTCGGGCGCTCCTGCCGCTGCGCCGGCTCCGAGCCGCCGCTGATCAGCCCTGCCGGCGCGGTGAGCGACGCGACGCGGCCCTGCGCGTCGTACGCCGCCTGCGTCAGCGCGCGCGGATCCTGGGTCGTCAGGCCGGCGACCTTGCCCGAGGCAACGGCCGTGGCGGCGAGCGGGTCGCGCACCTCGACGATCCGGCCGGAGTCATCCCAGCCGATGTCCGACGACTGCGCGTACACCCCCATCCCCAGGCCGTTGACGATGCGGCCGATCTGCACCCCGGCCGGCGTCTCGACGTACTCGAGCATCAACACCGCACCCGTCGCGTCGACCGTGCCGCACAGCATCCCAGCCGGCGCCTTCACGAAGCCCGGATCGACCGTGTCGGCACAGCCCTGGTCGCCGCTGTACAGGAACACGATCGGGTTCTGCGTCACCGGATCCGTCACCGACGCAACGCGCCCGTCCTCCCACTTCAGCTGCGGTGCCGGCGTGTCGAGCGCCCACACCTTGACCGGATAGCCATTCGCATTCAGCGTCGGCTTGGAGAACACCGTCACCATGCGATTGCCATCTGTCGCCGAGAACGTGCCGTCCGCGTTCTGCGCGAGCAGCGTCGTCTCGCCGGCCACGTTGAATCGCCCCACCTGCGGCTCCCACTGGCTGTCGCCGCGCTTCACGTAGGTGACGCTGACGCCGGTTCCCGTCGAGAGCGTCACCGACCCATCGTCGTTGGCGCGGATCGCCTCCCACCCCGTCGAGCCGGTCACCACGAGCCGCCAGCCGCCGGGCAGCCCCTTCTGCGGCGTGTTCGACGGGCGGTGCACCAGCGTCCAGCCGATCGGACCCGCGAGCGCCGGCATCTTGGGCCCCTGGTACGTGTAGACCAGCTCGCCCGTACCCTCCGTCACCGAGAGGTTGCCGGCGTTGAAGACCGGCTGCGAGCCCGACCGCTGCACATCCACCGTCACGCCGTGCACCGGCGTGTGCGCGTCGGTCGCCGTGGACTTCGCCGACCACGCGTACGTACGGCCCTGCGCGAGCGCGCCCGCCACGACCTTGACGGTGGCGGTGCGATCCACTCCGACCGCGACGGTGCGGCTCCACACCACCTTCGGGTCCTTCTCGGCGAGCGTCGTGATCGTGAAGGCGACCTGACCGCCCGCGGCCACCGGCACGTCCTTCCACACCAACGTCGGCGTCGTTGACACCGACACCGGATACGACCCGTCCAGCCGCACATCCAGCGGCACCGGCGCGGCCCGGCCGCTGGCATTCGAGCCGTCAAGCGCCGGCAGACCCGTCGCGTCGCGCCACGTGACCGTCTGCGCCGTGATCTTCGGCGGATAGCCCAGGAAACCCAGAACGAGCATCGCGACCAGCACCGCGCCCGCGAGCCCGCGGACAGCTGGCCGATGCGCTCCCGTGGGACGGTCGTAGATCACGTCGCTCCTCCGCCGGCGACAAGCTCCTGCCCCGACATTCGATACACCGGGGAATCTAGCGGACGGGCAGTGCCTCCGTCATACGAATTCCCGTGATCCGGCTCACCGAAGCCCCGCAACGCCCGGTCGAGGCAGCCGTCGCACGCGGCGCCCAGCGAGCGCCGCGAATGCCCTGCGGACCGTCTTACGCCATCTCAGGTGCGTGCAAGCCGTTCGGTTACGGGAGGTGCACGCGCACGTTGGCGGTGAGATGGCCCTTGTCAGACCCCGAGAACGTCACGCTGCACTCGAACCGGGTGCCGCTCGGCGGGTAGACCG
>CAWUMZ010000175.1:0-3495 GCA_963923625.1 uncultured bacterium
TGACCGTGCAGCTCGACGACGCGCGCGTGGCGCGCGTGATTCCCAGCGCCGACGCCGAGACGCGGCGGGTGCTGGCGGCGATCGGCGAGCTCGACGGTCATGTCCTCGCGCCGCTCGGCGACGCGGTCGCGATCGACGGCGCGCTCATAGTTCCGTACCCGCGCATCACGCCCGACGGCGATGCGCACCGCGATCTCGGCATCGCCGGCGCGTGCCTCGCCGGCCTCCACGCCCGCGGCCGCGCGGCCGTCGCGCGCGGCATCGACCTGCCCGACTTCGAGCCGCGCGCGATCGCCGAGCGCTGGCTCGACCGCGCCGGCGCGGTCTTCACCGCCGACGAGCGCGATCGTCTGCTCCACGCGATCGACACGGCGTGGCCCGAGGTGGCGGGGCCGCTGACGGTGATCCACGGCGATGCGCACCTCGGCAACTGGTGGCCTGCGCGCGACGACTGGTGGGTGCTGATCGACCCCGAGTTCCTGTCGGTCGGCCCGGCGGTCTACGACCTCGCGCCGCTCGAGGTCGTCGAGCGGCGCCTCGGCACGCCGCCGTCGCGCTTCCCGTCGTTCCTCGCCGGCTACGAGTCGGCCGACGGCGCCGTCGATCGCCGCTCGCTGGCGTCTGCCATCCACGTGCGCGAGCTCCTCTCCGTGGCGTGGCTCGCCTCGCGCTCGGGCGACGACTCCGAGCTCGCGCTGCGCACGCGGCGGCGTCTCGTCGACGCGATCGAGCGCCGCGAGGGCTCGTGGCTCGCGTAGCGGCGACCGAGCGCGGGCGTGCGCCGATCGACATCCCGGCCGCGCTCGCCTGGCTCGGCCAGCGCACGGTCATCGGCATCGACGAATGGGACGGCTCGATGTACACCCGCACGGCCGCGCTCGGCCGCGGCACGGGGCGCATATCGCTGCGCGCCGTCGGCCGCACGTCGGTCGAGGTGACGGCGTGGAGCGAGACCGCCCTCGCCGCCGCCCGCCCGCGCGTCCGCCATCTCCTCGGCCTCGACGACGATCCGCGCCCGTGGCTCGCGGCCTTCGCCGACGACCCCGTGCTCGGCCCGCGCGTCGCCGAGCATCCGGGCCTGCGCATGCCGGGCTCGTGGGACGCGTGGGAGATGTGCGCCCGCGCCGTGCTCGGCCAGCTCGTCTCCGTCGCGGCTGCGCGCACGCTGACGATGCGCCTCGCCGAGCGCCACGGGCGCCGGCTGCCCGACGGCGGCATCGTCTTCCCCGACGCCGCGACCGTCGCGGCCGGCGACCTCGATGGCCTCGGCCTGCCGAACGCCCGCCGCGACGCGCTGCGCGCGATCGCCGAGCTCGTCGCGAGCGACGGCGTCGACCTCTCCCCCGGCGCCGACCCGGAGGCGGCTCAGGCCGCGCTCGTCGCGCTCAAGGGCATCGGCCCGTGGACCGCGATGTACGTGCGCATGCGCGCGATCCGCGACCTCGACGCGTTCCCCGCCGCCGACCTCGGCGTCCTGATCGCCCTCGCCGACGCCAACGGCAAGCGTCCGACCGAGGCCGAGGCGCGTCGCCGCGGCGAGGCCTGGCGTCCCTATCGCGGCGTCGCGACGATGCACCTGTGGGGCGGCCTCGAGTGACGCAAAGGGGCCAGACCCCTATGCGTCACTCGGCTGCCTGGGGTGTCCCAGAGAGCGCTTGGTGACGCATAGGGGTCTGGCCCCTTTGCGTCACCGCGGCAGCTTCGCGCCCGGATTCATGATCCCGCGCGGATCGAGGACGTCCTTGATCGACGACTGAACGCGCAGGATGTCGGCAGGCAGCTCGGCGGCGGCCTCCAGCTTGAAGCGACCGATGCCGTGCTCGCCCGAGATCGAGCCGCCGAGCGAGCGCGCGAGCGCGAACAGGCGCGGCGCGGCGGCCGTCGCCCGCGCCAGCTGCTCGGCGTCGGACCGGTCGAACATGAACGACGCGTGCAGGTTGCCGTCGCCGGCATGACCCCAGGTCGTCGTCTCGAGGCCGACCTCATCGCCGAGCGCACGTACCCCGAGCACCGCCTCGGCGAGCCGATCGACGGGGACGACGATGTCCTCGCTCAGCTTGCCGCCGTGACGGGCGAGCACGCCGAGCGACACGCCGTCGCGCCACGCCCAGATGCGCGCGGCATCCGCGGCGTCGGGGACGATCAGGTCGGTCGCGGTCGGTCGCAGCATGTCGGCGATCAGCGCCTGCTCGGCCGCCGCACCCGCGGGCGTGCCGTCCGCCTCGGCCAGCACCGCGAACTCCGCGCCGACCGGCAGGTCGCCGGGATACGACGCGCGCGCCGCCTCGATCGCGCCCCGATCCAGGAACTCGAGCGCCGACGGCACGACGCCGCTGGCCATCGCCAGCCCGACCGCGTCAGCGCCATCCTGCGCCGAGCCGAAGACCGCCAGCACGGGCAGCCGCACGGCCGGCTCCGGGATGAGGCGCAGCCAGACGGCGGTGATGACGCCGAGCGTGCCCTCGCTGCCGACGAGCAGCGACCGCAGGTCGAGCGTGGCGACGTCCTTCGGCAGACCGGACCCGACGCGCACGACCTCGCCCGAGCCGAGCACCGCCTCGATCGCCGTCACCCAGCGGCCCGTCACGCCGTACTTGAAGCAGTGCGGCCCGCCGGCGTTCGTCGCGACGTTGCCGCCGATCTGCGACTGCTCCCCGGCGCCGGGATCGGGCGGGTAGTAGAGGCCGTCCTCGCGCGCGAAGCGCCTCACCTCGGCGGTCGTGACGCCCGCCTCGACGGCGAGCGACCAGATCTCGGGCTGGCGGCTGCGCACGGCGCGCAGCCGGTCGAGCGACAGCACGATCGACCCATCGAACGGCACCGCGCCGGCGGCATAGCCGGTTCCGCCGCCACGCGGGATGACGGGGATGCCCTGCTGATTGGCGTAGGCGATGACGGCGGCGACCTGCGCGGCATCGGACGGCCACGCGACCGCGGCGGCCGCGCCCAGGACGGCCGCGCTCTCGGTGCCGTCGTGCAGCCACTCCTGATCGACGACCGGTGCCTCGACGGCGCCGTCGCCGAGCAGGCGCCGCAGATCGTCGCCGAGCGCGTCGGTCATCCGACGGGAACCAGCGAGAGGGTGCGCACGGACTCGCCGACGATCGGGAACGGCGTCGCGCCGCCGACCGTCAGCACCGGCAGGACGAGCTCGCAGCCGTTCGCCAGCATCGCCGCGGGCAGGCGAATGCGATCGCCGTCGCGCTCGACATCGGCCTCCTCGCCGTCGGGGCGCTCCAGCGCCAGCTCGTCGCCCTCGGGCCAGCCGCACAGCCAGAGCGACATGAAGTCGACCATCGCGCACAGCCGCTGGTCATGGTGCAGGTCGGCCGACGCCACGCCGAGCTCGTCTGCCCGCTGCTCCGCGAGCGCGCGCCACGAGCCGATCACCGCGTCGCGCTGCTCGGCCAGCTCCGGATCCTGGACCACGCGCGCGCCGTGCAGCCACGCGCCGTGGAGCGCCACGATCGCCTCCGCGTAGGGATGGAGGTCGCC
>CAWUMZ010000176.1:0-3476 GCA_963923625.1 uncultured bacterium
GCATCGTCGAGCCGCAGGACATGGCGAACGCCGTGGCCTGGCTGGCCGGCCCCGAATCCTCCATGATCGTCGGGCAGACGCTGATCATCGACGGCGGGTACTCGCTCCCCGCATGACGGTCGTCGTCACCGGCCAGACGCTGAGCCTCGAGGAGGTCTCCGCAGTCGCGCGCGACGGCGCGAGCGCCCGCATCGACGAGGCCACGCGCGAGCGCATCAGCCGCGGCAACGACGTGCTGATGGCCGAACTGGGGCGCGACGTGATGATCTACGGCGGCAACACGGGTGTCGGGGCGGGCAAGCTCGACGGCGTCGCCCTCGACGACGAGGCGCGCTTCAACCGCGTGATGCTGCTCAACCATCGCGTCGTCGGCGGCGCGTACGCGTCGGACGATCTGGTGCGCGCGACCATCCTCCGCGTCGCGAACCACCTGGCCTCGGGCCGCAACGGCGTGCGCCCCGAGCTCGTCGAGGAACTGCTGGCCGCGCTCGATCGCCCCGAGCTGCCGAAGATGCGGATGCTGGGCTCGCTCGGCATCGGCGATATCGGCCCGCTCGTCGATCTGGCTCTCGACCTGCTCGGCGACTTCGAGCTGGGGCCGTCCGAGGCGCTCGCGCTGTTCGATCACAACGCCTTCGGCACCGCCTCCTCCGCCCTCGCGGTGCTCGACTGCCTGCGTCTGGCCGACACGCTCGACGCGACGATCGCGCTCGACCTCGAGGGCTTCGGCGCGAACCTCGGCGCGATCGACCCGATCATCGCCAGCTCGCGTCCGCATCCGACGATCGCGACGACGCGCGACCGCGTGGCGCGGCTGCTCGAGGGCAGCGCGCTCGAGGATCACACGCTGGCGCGCAATCTGCAGGATCCGATCTGCTTCCGCTCGTCCGTGCAGATCCAGGCCGCCTTCCGCGACGTGCTCGACCGCGCCCGCGGCATCCTCGACGTCGAGCTGAACGCCTTCCAGGGCAATCCGATCGTGATCGTCGACGAGGAGCGCGTGCAGTCCGTCGGCCAGTTCTCCGTGCTGCCGCTGACGCTCGCGATCGACGCGCTGCGCCAGGCGCTGGCCGCGGCGATGACGACGCAGCTGGAGCGCACGATCAAGCAGCTGCAGCTGCCGTTCAACGGCCTCACGCGCGGCCTGCGCACGCACGACATCGGCGGCGAGCCGGGCCTCGAGATGCTCACGCACGGCATGACGTCGATGGTCGGCGAGCTGCGCCTCCTCGCCGCGCCCGTCGCCACGGAGCTGCCGACGTCCTCGATCGAGGAGGGCATCGAGGACACGATGACCTTCCTCCCCACGGCGGCGCGTCGCCTCTCCGAGATGTGCGCGATCGCGGAGCGCGTCGTGACCTGCAGCCTGATCGTCGCCGCCCAGGCCTGCGACCTGCGCGGCCACCGCCTCGGCGCGGGCACGCAGCGCCTCCACGACGCGATCCGCGCGGCCGCCCCCGGCCTCGAGCCGAACGGCGTGATCCCGGAGCTCGACCCGGTCGAGGCGCTCGTGCACAGCGGCGCGATCGCCGCGCTCACCGACGCAAACGCCTGACCCAGAGACTCAGTCCTTCGGCGTGGCGGGAGCGTTCGCGAACATGCCCTTGTACAGGCTCTCGCCGCCATCGAGCACGAGTGTCTCGCCCGTGATGTAGCTGCCTTCGTCGGACAGGAGGAAGCGGGCCGAGTTCGTGATGTCCTCGAGCGTCGCGAAACGACGCAGGGGGATATTGCCCGTCATCGCCTCACGGATCTCCTCGGTCGGGAAGAGGTGGGCCGTCGCGGCCTCGGTCTCCGTCGGTCCCGGCGCGAGGCAGTTGACGCGGATGCCCATGGGCGCCCACTCGACGGCGAGCGTCTTGGTGAGGTTCCAGACGCCGGCCTTGGCGGCGGCGGAATGCGCGGTCCCGGGATTGCCGGTCCACGCGTACGTCGCGATGATGTTGAGGATCGAGCCGGTGTCCTTCGCGGCGCTCGGAAAGCCGAGCCCGAAGCGGCGCGAGCAGTAGAAGGTGCCGTTGAGGACGATGTCGATGACGGCGCGCCAGCCGTTGGGCGACATGTCGATCGCGTTGGCGACGAAGTTGCCGGCGGCGTTGTTGACGAGCGTGTCGGGCGCGCCGAACGCGGCCGTGGCGCCGTCGAAGAACGCGTCGATCTGCTCGGGGTCGCGCACGTCGCACTGGAAGTGCGCGCACTCGCCACCGGCGGCCTTGACGAGCTCGACGGTCTCCTCCAGTGGCTCGGGGCGGCGCCCGCAGATCGCGATCTTCGCGCCGCGCGATCCGAGGTCGATGGCCATGGCGCGGCCCATGCCGCTGCCGCCGCCGGTGATCGCCACCACGCGTCCGTCGATTCCGGTGCTCATGCGTCGTCCTCCATCGTCTCGGCGGCATCGCCGCTCAGGGGCACAAGGTACCGCTCCAGCACGTCGTCGGCGAAGGCGCGGGCCGCGCCCATCGCGCCCTCGACGTTCTCGCGGAAGCGATCGGGCGCACCCTCGCGCGACAGGAGGCGGATCGCGTTCCACAGCTTCTCGGCGAGCGGCTCGAGCGGATCGACGCCGGCGCCCGTGAGGCGCGCGGAGACCTGGCCGGCGGTCTCCTTGAGCAGATCGAAGCGGTCCCCGACGAGGGCGGCTGCCCCGGCCAGCCGGTCGAGATACGCGGGATCGGCGACACGGAGGCCCTGCACGAGCGGCTGGAGCTCCTCGAGCGCCTGGTACATCGCGTGCGTCGCGAGCTCGGCATCGGCCTCCCCCAGCTCGCCCGCGAGGCGCCAGGCGTCGGCGAGCAGCACGAGCGTCTCGTCGATCGACAGCGCCGCGGCGGTCTCCTCGGCGGCCTCGCAGATCGCGGCGAGCTCGACGGCCTGGCGGATGCCTCGACGATCGTCGAGCGGCTCGCCCGCCTCGTCGATCACCAGCCATCCGAGGTCGTCGCCGTCGGGCACGGCGCAGATGAAGACGTCCCCGCGGCGCAGGTCGCGCGCAGGGATCACGCCTCGCGGAGCGATGCCGAGCAGGCGCTCCACGTGGGCCGCGGCGGCCTCGATTGCGATGGGTTCCATGCCGCGAGCGTAACCGGAAACACCCAAGTCACGGGCAGGCGGCAGTCCCGGGGACGGGTTGGGGTAGGATTGAGCCATGGCACAGACCTCCGAGCAGCAGGCACCCTCCACCGGCATCTCCGACGCCGTCGTCGAGTGGCGACGCGAGACGCTCGAGCGTGCCGGTCTCGACAGCGATCGCGCTGAGCGCATCGCCGCGTCGGACGCCGATCTGCACGAGGCCGTCCGCCTGCTCGAGCAGGGCTGCGCGCCCGAGCTCCTCGAGCGCATCCTGCTCTAGGAGCGTACTGACGTCCGCAGGCGGTCGGCTCCTGCCGGTCCAGCGGGTGAACGTTCCCGTCTTGCCGACGTATGACGCAAAGGGGTCTGGCCCCTTTGCGTCATCACCCCGGAAACGCGAAAGGGGC
>CAWUMZ010000177.1:0-3444 GCA_963923625.1 uncultured bacterium
CGCAGCTTCTCGCGCTCGTAGAACGGGGTGTCGCAGGACTGCGCGTCGCCGTCGACGTCGAAGACGACGGGGCGGGTCTCGATCAGGGCGCCCGACGTGTCGCCATCGCCCTGCGCGGCCTCGGGCCACTGCAGCTCGTCGATCCTGCCGATGCCGACGACGCGGATGTTGATGATCTCGACGGGCGCGTCGAAGCGGTGGCCGTACTCGCCCTCGTGGGCGATGTGGAAGGCCTCGACCAGCTCGTCGCTCCAGCCGGCGCGGGACGGATCGCCGGCGGGGACGTCGAAGCGCACCTCGTAGCCCTGGCCGGCGTAGCGGCAGTCGGCGAGGCGCCGGATCAGGCGCCGCTCCTCCGGCACCGCGTCGGCGTCGAGCTGCCCGACGGCCTGCGCGACGAGCTCGTCGTACTTGGCCTGCAGGCGGGCCGCGTCGAGCGTGGCGACGGCCTGGCGGTCGGTGCCCACGAACTCATGCTGGAGGTCGGTGGCGAGCAGGCCGGTCGCGGCGACGATGCCGGGGTGCGGCGGGACGAGCACGCGCGGGATCTCGAGCTCGAGCGCGACGTCGCAGGAGAACAGCGGACCGGCGCCGCCGGCGGCGACGAGCGTGAAGTCGCGCGGGTCGTAGCCGCGGCGCACCGAGTTGATCTCGATGTTCTGCGTCATGCCGAACTTCTGGATCTGCAGTGCGCCGAGGGCCGCGGCCTCCGGCGTCATGCCGAGCTGGTCGGCGAGGTCCGTGATGACGGTCTTCGCGAGCTCGGGCTTGAGCGCGAGGCCGCCGCCGACGAGGCCGCGCTCGGGGCGCAGGCGACCGAGGAAGACCTGGGCGTCGGTCGACGTGGGCTCGGTACCGCCGCGGTCGTAGCAGGCGGGACCGGGATCGGCACCTGCCGACTGCGGGCCGACGCGGAAGACGCCGCCCTCGTCGACGTATGCGATCGAGCCGCCGCCGGCACCGATCGTGTCGATGTCGACCATCGGCACCATCGCCTGGTAGTCGCCGACCTTCGTGTCGAGCAGGTGGCGCATGCGCATCTGGCCGCCGGCCGCGACGCCGACGTCGGCCGAGGTGCCGCCGATGTCGAGCGTGATGACGCTGTCGTAGCCGGCCATCTTGCCGGCCCAGATGCCGCCGATCAGGCCGGCGACGGGGCCGGACATCAGCAGGTTGACGGGGCGGCGCGACGCGGCTTCGACGGTCGCCATGCCGCCGGACGACTGCATCAGCTGCACGCCGTGCTTGAAGCCCGCGTCCTTCATGGCGGTCGCGAAGCGGTCGAGATACGCCGACACCTTCGGGCCGACGAAGCCGTTGAGGGCGACGGTCGAGAAGCGCTCGTACTCGCGGTACAGCGGGATCACATCGCTCGAGATCGACTGGTACGCCTCGGGGAACTCCTCCGAGATGATCTCGGCGACGCGCTGCTCGTGCGCGGGGTTGAGGTACGAGTGCAGGAAGCACACGGCGATCGCCTCGACGCCGGCGGCCTTCAGCTCGCGGACCTCGCGGCGCACGGCCTCCTCGTCGAGCGGCGTGATGATCTCGCCGGCGGGGGCGGTGATGCGCTCGGCGACGACGCGGCGGTGGCGGCGCTTGACGAGCGGGCGGGCCTGCCACGGCAGGTCCTGCTGGATCGAGAAGTTGAGCGGCTTCTTGTGCCGCGCGATGTGGAGGATGTCGCGGAAGCCCTCGGTCGTGATCATGCCGACCTCGGCGCCCTGGTGCGTGAGGGCGATGTTGGTCGCGACCGTCGTGCCGTGGAGCAGGTTGTCGATCTCCGACAGCTGCACGCCGGCCTTCTCGCAGAGGCGGTTGATGCCCTCGACCACGCCGCGGGCGGGATCGTCGGGGGTGGACGGGACCTTGTCGACCGTGATCCGGCCGGCCTCCTCGTCCACGAGGATCAGGTCGGTGAAGGTTCCGCCGACGTCTACTCCGATGCGCTTCACGTTTGGTGCTCTCCTGCGTCCCGCTCCCCGGAGGGGGAGCTCTTGCTGCGAGAGCATACAGTGTATACACTGGAATGCAAGTGACCGCTTCCGAACGCAGCCGTGTACGATCGCTCGTGATGAGCGCCAAGGCCGAGACCACCCGCACGGGCTCCAAGCCGGCGATCGCCGACGTCCTGCGCGAGGGCATCCGGCAGGGGCTGCTCGCGCCGGGCCAGCCGCTGATCCAGGCGTCGATCGCCGAGGCGATGGGCGTCAGCCGCATTCCCGTGCGTGAGGCACTGCACGCGCTGGCCGCCGAGGGGCTCGTCACGTTCACCGACGACGGGGGCGCGCGCGTCACCGCGCTCGAGCCCGAGGAGGTCGACGAGGTCTGGAAGCTGCGTGCCCTACTCGAATCGGAGATGGCGCCCGGCATCGTCCGCGGCGCGACCGACTCCGATGTCGAGCTGCTGCGCGGCCTCGTCGGCCAGATGGACGAGGCCGACGCGGCCACGTGGTCGGATCGCAACTACGTCTTCCACCTCGAGCTGCATCGGCTGTCCGGCATGCCGCACTTCGCCGACGCCGCCGGGCGCGTGCTCAACCTGATGGATTCCTACTCCCGCGTTGTGGTGAGCGTCCTCAACGCGCAGGACGAGGCGCAGTCGGAGCACCATGCGATGATCGCGGCGCTCGAGGCCCGCGATGCCGACGAGCTCGGCCGTCTGCTGCGCCACCACTCCGAGCGCGCGCGCACCGCGCTCCTCGAGCATGCGCTCGCCCAGCGCGAGACGCTCGACCACCGCGAGCAGGCCACGGCGGCCGCCCGCAATCTGGCCGAGCACCTCGGCACCTGAAACCGGGGAGTGACGCAAAGGGGTCTGGCCCCTTTGCGTCACTCGCGCAGGAATCGCCGCGAGCCGCACGTAGGATGGGGCGATGCGTCGCCTCGTCACCCTGCTCGCCCTCACCGCGCTCGCGCTCGGCCTGATCGCGCCGTCGGCCGGCGCCGAACCCGCTCGCGGAGCGGTGTTCTCGGGCACCGGCGTCTGGATCGACATCTGGGATGCGCTCGAGAAGAACCCGGTCAGCGTCGTCACCACGGCGCAGCAGCAGGGGGTCTCCGTCATCTACGTGGAGACGAGCAACGCCAAGAGCAAGGTCGACGTCGTCAATCCCGTGCCGCTCAAGCAGCTCGTCACCCTGGCGCACGCCGCCGGCATCCGCGTCGTGCCGTGGTACCTGCCCGGCTTCCAGAAGATGAAGGTCGATCAGCGTCGTCTCACGGCCGCGCTCGCGATCGGCGGCACGGACCCCGTCGACGGCATCGCGGTCGACATCGAGGCGACGTACGTCAAGAACGCGAAGCTGCGCTCGCAGCGCGCAGCGGCTGAACTGGCCTGGCTGCGCGCGACGTATCCGAAGACGCCGATCGGCGCCATCACGCCGAATCCCGTCAACAACTACTGGCCGATCTTCCCGTGGACCGAGATCCACGACAACGCCG
>CAWUMZ010000178.1:0-3417 GCA_963923625.1 uncultured bacterium
CGTGTAGCCCGGCGTGCCGTTCGGGACGATGATCGTCGAGATCTCGTCCTCGCCCGTGCGCGCCGTCACCGTGACGCACTTCGTGATGTCGGTGCCCGAGTTCGTGATGAACATCTTGGAGCCGTTGATGCGCCACTGCCCGTCCTCGAGCTCGGCGTGCGTGCGCGGATTGCCCGCGTCCGATCCGGCCTCGGGCTCGGTCAGTCCGAACGCCGCGAGTCGCTGCCCGGAGACGAGCTCGGGCAGCCACTGCTCCTTCTGCGCGTCGGTGCCGAAGAGGTAGATCGGCATCGTGCCGAGCGACGTGTGCGCCGCGACGGTGACGCCGACCGAGGCGTCGACGCGCGTCAGCTCCTCGACCGCGATGGCGTACAGCAGCGCGTCGCCGCCGGCCCCGCCGATCTCCTCGGGAAAGGGGATGCCCATCAGCCCGAGCTGCGCCATCTCCTCGACGATCTCGTACGGGAAGCGGTGCTCGCGGTCGAGCTCCTCCGCGATCGGGCCGATGCGCGACTCCGCGAAGTCGCGCACCATGGCGCGGAAATCCTCGTACTCAACGGGCAGATCGAGATCCATCGTGCGCTCCTCATGCGGGCGCGTCGGTCGCGCCGTGCCGGCAAGCATATCGCCGGCCGATCGTCCTCCGGCTGACGCCGCAGTGCCCTTATGCTCCGGGGCGTGACCCCCCGGAACGGCAGCGGTTCCCCCCGCATCGCGATCATCGGCGCCGGCTTCAGCGGCATCGGCATGGCCATCCGCCTCAAGCAGGCCGGCATCACGAGCTTCACGATCTACGAGGCGGCGCCCGAGGTCGGCGGCACGTGGTTCCACAACTCGTACCCCGGCGCGGCGTGCGACATCGGCTCGCACCTCTACTCCTTCTCGTTCAAGCGCAACCACGAGTGGACGAAGACCTACGCCGGACACGAGGAGATCCTCGAGTACCTCAAGGCCTGCATGCGCGAGGAGGACCTCTACGCCAAGACGCGCCTGAGCACGCCGATCGAGAGCGCGGTCTTCGACGACGCGACATCGACCTGGACGCTGACGACGGGCGACGGCGAACGCATCGAGGCCGATGTCGTGATCTTCGGCTGCGGCCAGCTGAACGAGCCGGTGCGACCCGACATCCCGGGTCTCGACGACTTCCGGGGTCGCATGTTCCACTCGGCCCGCTGGGACCACGACTACGACCTGACCGGCAAGCGCGTCGCCGTGATCGGCAACGGCGCGAGCGCCGCGCAGTTCGTGCCCGAGGTCGCCAAGGAGACGGCGCACCTGACGGTGTGCCAGCGCTCGAACTCGTGGATCGTGCCACGCCGCGACTTCCCGTACACCGAGTCGCAGAAGCGCCGCTTCCGTCGGATCCCCGGCGTCGAGAGCCTGCACCGGCTCGGCATCTTCTGGTTCAACGAGCAGGGCTTCCTCGCCTTCCGCCCCGGCCAGAAGTGGTGGGGCCTGATCCAGGGCTCGGACAAGGCGCGGGAGTGGCAGGACATCGCGCTGCGCCACCTCGAGAAGCAGGTGCCCGATCCCGAACTGCGGGCCCGGCTGACGCCCGACTACGGCATCGGCTGCAAGCGCGTGCTGCTGTCGAACGACTGGTACCCGACCCTGCAGCGCGAGAACGTCGACCTCGTGACCGATCGCATCACGCGCGTCACCGCCGACTCGATCGAGACGGAGGGCGGCACGATCGGCCCGCTCGACGCGATCATCCTCGGCACCGGCTTCGACTCGACGAAGTTCATGTCGACGGTGAGGATCACGGGCGCGGACGGCCGCGACCTCGCGACTGCCTGGGCCGACGGCCCGCAGGCGCACCTCGGCATCACGGTCGCCGGCTTCCCCAACCTCTTCATGCTCTACGGCCCGAACACGAACCTCGGCCACGGCACGATCATCTTCATGATCGAGTGCCAGATCCGGTACATCCGCAAGTGCATCCAGAAGATGCAGCGCGATCATCTGAAGGTGCTGACGGTCGACCCGGCCGCGCAGGCGCGCTTCAACGCCGAGCTGCAGCAGGACCTCGCGAAATCGGTCTGGGCGAGCGGCTGCGCGTCCTGGTACGTGACGGCCGACGGCAAGGTGCTCAACAACTGGTCGGGCTTCATGCTCGGCTACTGGAAGCGCACGCTGCGCCCCGATTTCGACGACTTCATCACGGCGTAGCCGCGCGGTAGTATCCACCGACTCGACGGAGGCCGCCACGATGAAGACCATTCGACCGACACGCGCACTGCTCTTCGTCGCACTCGCCCTCGCGGCCCTCGCCGCGATCGGCGGCGCACCTGCTGCCGCCTCCAACTACGGCACCTGCACGACGTCCGGGCAGCCGTGGGGTGCGAGCTACGCCTGGGGCCCAAGCGGCACCGTCAACGTCAATCAAGGCGTGGAGATCCCGTACGGCGGCAACTCCTCTCTCTGCTACTCGCTCGCCGACACCGGGTCGCAGAGCATCGGCTCCGACAAGACGCACTCGCGCACGTTCGCGAGCAGCTCGTACATCCCACTCGGGTACTGCCTGTACATCTCGTCGACGTCGATCACCGTCAGCTTCGCCGGCGTCTGGGGATCGGGCACCGCCACTGCGACCAACTGGAACGCCAGCGATACCCGCCACTGGGCTCTCGGCGCCGAGTTCAACCAGAACGTGAGCGGCCTGGAGACCAGCACGCCCGCGAATGACTTCATGTCGATCGGACCGAATTGCATCAGCGACTACGGCTGCCCCGACAGCCAGGACATCACCTGCGATGGTCACCGCGGACCGTCACACGGCGTCTTCGCAGACACCTCCCTTCGTGCCCGGCGCATCGCGAACCCCGCCGCGCTCACGCCGATCACCCGCACCTACGCGAAGCCCGGCACCTACCGGCTGCAGTGCCCCAACCACCAGGTGATCGTCAGCTCCGACGCCTCTACGAGCGCCGACGGAACGGGCGTGCTCGAAGGCGCATTCATCGACCACGGCAGGCGCACGGCACGCGCGCACGTCGTGAGCCTGCCCAGCGGCGAGACGGCCTCGGCCCAGATTGTCTGTCGCCGCGCGGGTGCCGCCCGCTTCAGCAACGCGAAGCTGATCTGGGGCGCGGATGGCGACCAGAGCATCACCTCCACGACCAAGGGCCAGCAGATCTTCGCCGGCGTGGGTGCCAACAGCGTCACGGGCGCCAACGCCTCGGTTACCGCGTTCGGCGGCTACGGCGACGATGCAATCACACTCAACGGCTCCCGTAGCGTGGCGGTCGGCGGCGTCGGCGATGACACGCTGGTCGACAACAGCGGCTCGAGCATCCTCGAAGGCGGCCTCGGGGCCGACACGCTCACCTCCGCCAAGGGCCACACGCGCATCAACGCGGTCGACGGATCTGCGGACGACACGGTCATCTGCAACCCGGGTTCGCAGGCGGC
>CAWUMZ010000179.1:0-3410 GCA_963923625.1 uncultured bacterium
CGCGCAGTTCGGGTAGCATCCCGGCGTTCGGCGGCGTAGCTCAGTTGGTTAGAGCAGCGGAATCATAATCCGCGTGTCGTAGGTTCGAGTCCTACCGCCGCTACTTCCGGGCCGCTGGCCAGTCGGCCGGGCGGCGCCGGCCGCACCCGCCATGGCCGCCGCACCGATCATCCTCGTCCCGGGCTTCTGGCTCGGCGCGTGGGCGTGGGACGAGGTCGCCGACATCCTGCGCGCGGACGGCCACGACGTGACGGCGCTGACGCTGCCCGGGCTCGAGTCGGTCGAGGCCGACCGCTCCGGCATCCGCCTCGTCGACCACGTCGATGCGATCTGCGCCGCGGTCGAGGCGGCGGGTGCGCGCGTCGTGCTCGCCGTGCACAGCGGCACGGGCGTCGCCGGCTACGCGGCATCGGATCGCATGCCCGAGCGCATCGCGCGGATGGTCTACGTCGATTCCGCGCCGGGCACCGGGGCGCTCAATCCGGAGTTCGACGATGCGGAGCTGCCGTTCCGCACGCACGCGGAGCTGCGGCAGGAGAACCTGGACGGCCTCAGCAAGGAGCAGCTGCAGGTCTTCCGCCACCGCGCCGTGCCGCAGCCCGGGGCGACGCTGCGCGATGCGCCCGTGCTCGAGCACGACGAGCGCCGCGACGTGCCGACGACGATCATCTGCACCGGCTTCCCGTCGACGCAGGTGCAGGCCGCGATCGCCGAGGGCTATCCGTGGCTGGCGGGGCTCGGCGAGCTGAACGACGTGACGTACGTGGACCTGCCGACGAGCCACTGGCCGATGTGGTCGAAGCCGCGTGAGCTGGCCGCGCTGCTGGCGGCCGCCGCCAACTGAGCGGGTCGGCACGCTCGCGCCTGCGGGAAGGCCGCGATCCCGACCGAGCGGCGCGCCGTACGCTGGACGCATGATCGCGCGACCCGCCGAACCGGAGGTCGACGTCCATGGCGCCGCGCGCGTGGCGTGGGTCGCGGCGCTCACGTGGGCGATCCTCTTCTCCCTGCTGGCCGGGTTGTTCGCCGCCGGCTACGCGATGGACGATCCCGGGGGGCTCGCCGGCTTCGGTCTGGTGCTCCTGATCTTCGGACCGATGGTGCTCGGCTCGCTGCTCGCCTGGCGGCTTCCCGGCATCGCCTTCCCGATCCTGCTCGTCGTCACCGTCCTGGCCGCCGGCTTCGGGGTCTGGAACCTGATCGACCCGCTGTCGCTCGTGGACATCGAGAACCGCTATGGGCCGATCTCCGCGATCGGGTCCTTCATCACGATGGTGCCGCTCGCGCTGGTCTGGCGGTATCGCGCCTGGCCCGCCGTGCTGATGCTCGTCGTGATCGCGGCGGCGGGACTGCTGCCCGAGTTCCGTGGTTCGTTCCACCTCGGGTCGTCCGCGGCGGCCGCGTTGCCGATGCTGCTCGAGGGCGTGCTCCTCGCCGTCGCAGCTGCCCTCGCACCGCGCCGCTGACGCCATCGGCGTAGGCTTCCCGCACATGGAGGCTCTCGCCATCCGCATCCCCGGCCCCGCGCTGATGGGGATCGTCAACGTCACGCCCGACTCGTTCTCCGACGGCGGGCGCTACGTGGAGCGCGACGCCGCGATCGCGCACGGGCTCGAGCTGCTCGCCCAGGGCGCCGCGATCGTGGACGTCGGCGGCGAGTCGACCCGGCCCGGCGCGGATGCGGTCGACGAGCAGGAGGAGCTGCGACGCGTCGTCGACGTCGTCGCCGGCATCCGCGCCGCGAGCGCCGCGTCGATCTCGATCGACACGATGAAGAGCACGGTCGCCGAGGCCGCGATCGCCGCCGGCGCGACGATGGTCAACGACGTCACCGCGTGCACCTTCGACCCCCGCATCGTCGACGTGGTCCGCGACGCGGGTGTCGACGTCTGCGTGATGCACATGCAGGGAGAGCCGCGCACGATGCAGGACGATCCGCGCTACGGCGACGTCGTCGCGGAGGTGGGCGCGTATCTGCGCGAGCGGGTCGAGACGCTCGTCGCCGCCGGCATCGATCCGACGCGCATCGCCGTCGACCCGGGCATCGGCTTCGGCAAGACGGTCGAGCACAACGTCGCGCTGCTCGCGGCCACGCGCGAGCTGGGGGAGCGGACGGGCTGTCCGGTGCTTGTCGGCGTCTCGCGCAAGCGCTTCCTCGGTGCGCTGCTCGGGGACCCCGAGCGCGATCGCACCATCGCCACGGTCGCGGCGGGGATGGCGGCGGTCGAGCGCGGTGCCTGGATGCTGCGCGTCCACGACGTCGCGCCGCATACCGATGCGCTCGCGGTGCTCCGCCCGGTGCTCGGATCTGCGACGGTGCGCCCATGACGCGCCAGCTCGGCATCCAGGTCCAGGGCATTGAGGTCTTCGCCTTCCACGGCGTGCTGCCCGAGGAGCGCGCGCAGGGACAGGACTTCCGCATCGATGTCGACCTCGTGCCCACATCGGACCGCGCCTGCGACACGGACGCGCTCGACGACGCCGTCGACTACGGCGCCGTCACCGAGCGCGTCGTCGCCATCGCCACCGGCGATCCCGTCGACCTGATCGAGCGGCTCGCCGACCTGATCGCCGTCGACCTGCTCGCCGCGTTCCCGATCGAGCGCGTCACCGTGGCCGTCCACAAGCCGCACGCGCCGATCGCCGCGCCGTTCGGCGACGTCGTGGTGTCCGTCACCCGCACGGCATGAACCGCGCCGTGATCGGCATCGGCGGCAACGTCGGGGACGTCGCGCGGGCCTTCCGCGAGGCGCTCGGCGAGCTCGACCGCGACCCGAGCACGCGCGTCGCCGCCGTCTCGTCGCTGTACCGGACCGCGCCGGTCGGCGGGGTGGAGCAGGACGACTTCCTCAACGCCGCCGCGCTGCTCGAGACCGAGCTCGGACCGAGCCAGCTGCTGCGCCTGCTGCTCGACACGGAGGACGGTCATGGCC
This sequence comes from uncultured bacterium, assembly GCA_963923625.1. GTDB lineage: Bacteria > Actinomycetota > Thermoleophilia > Gaiellales > F1-60-MAGs149 > F1-60-MAGs149. The sequence goes on from CAWUMZ010000179.1 coordinate 2,934, forward strand.
GCACGCGCGAGGTGCACTGGGGGCCGCGCACGCTCGATCTCGACCTGCTCTGGTACGAGCACGTCGTGGTCGCGGCGCCGGGGCTGATCGTCCCGCACCCGCGCCTGCACGAGCGGCGCTTCGCGCTCGAGCCGCTCGTCGAGGTCGCGCCCTTCGCGGCCGACGCGGCCGGAGTCGAGTACGCCACGATCCTCGCCGAACTGCCGCCGGACGGCGTCACCGTCGTCGGCGATCCGTCACTCGTCTACGATCCGTCCTGATCCGACCGGCCAAGCCAGGGAGTCACCTTGTCGCATCTTGAGGACCTCGAGGAGTACGACGCCGAGCTCGAGCTCACGCTGAAGCGCGAGTACGCGACGGTGTTCGGCCTGTTCCGGTACTGCATCCTCACGCAGGAGGCCACGTACCTCTGCAACAAGCTGGAGATGTCGATCGAGCACCAGCCGTCGTACCCGCTCTTCCACCTGAAGATGGAGG
>CAWUMZ010000180.1:0-3407 GCA_963923625.1 uncultured bacterium
GACGTCCGTGCATACCTCGAGCTGCACATCGAGCAGGGCCCCGTGCTGGAGAGCGAGGGTCTCGCCGTCGGCGCCGTCCTCGGCACCGTCGGCGTCGAGCGCTACACCGTCACCTTCCGCGGCCAGGCTGCGCACGCCGGCTCGACGCCGATGCTGCAGCGCCGCGACACGTTCTCCGCCGCCGCGCGCTTCGCGCTGCTGCTGCGCGACGTCGCGATCGGCCACGAGGGCGTATCGACGATCGGCAACGCCGTCTGCACGCCCGGCGTCGTCACGGCCGTGCCGGGCGTCACCGAGATCCTCGTCGACCAGCGCCACCTCGACGCCGACACGCTCGCCGCGATGAACGCCGACGCGCGCGCGGCCTCGCAGCAGGCTGCCGAGGAGTTCGGCTGCACCGTCGAGTGGGAGCAGCTCTGGCGCATCCCGCCGATCCCGTTCGATCCCGCGCTGATCGAGGACGCCCGCGCCGCCGTGCGCGAGGTCACCGGCACCGATCGCGCGTTGCCGTCCGGCCCGCTGCACGATGCCGCCGAGATGGCGCGCATGGTGCCGACGGTGATGCTCTTCGCGTCATCGACGAACGGCCTCTCGCACTGCCCGGAGGAGGACACGCCCGAGGAGCACCTGCTGCTCGCCGCCGAGGCCTTCGGGATCGCGGCGGGGCGGGCGATCGAGCGGGTGGGCGCGGCGTAGACGACGCGAAGGCCTTGAGGTGGCTCGGTCCGAAAGGACCGATTCACCTCAAGGTCATCGCGTCGCCTGGACCCAGCTCCGTGGTTCAGGGACGCCGCTGCTTGCGAGGTTGATCCACAGAGGCGACGCGCTGACCTCGAGGTGGCTCGGTCGTTTCCGACCGAGCCACCTCGAGGTCCCCGCGTCGACAGCGGCGACCATCCCGCAGTTCGCGGGACGGCTTCGCCTATCCCGCGAACTGCGGGATGATCTCCTTGCCGTACACGTCGATCGTGCGCTCGCGATCGCCGGCCATCAGATAGATGTTGTAGTGCTTGACGCCGATCGCCTCGAGCTCCTTGAGCTTGGCGACGTGCTGCTCGACGGTGCCGAGGATGCTGAAGCGATCCGCGGTCTCGTCGTCGACGAACTCGCCGTGGGCGGCGCCTTCGCGGGAGTGGTCGTCGTAGTTGTAGAACTCGCGCCGCTCCATGTACGACGTCAGCGCCTCCGGTAGCTCCGACTTGTCGTAGCGCTGCAGCAGGTCGAACACGTGGTTCGAGACCATCGCCGGGAACCAGCGGGACGCGTCGCGCGCGGCCGCCATGTCGTCCATCAGCACCGCGGGGGCGCAGACGATCGGCTCGAGGGCATCGGGATCGCGGCCGGCCTTCTCGGCGGCAGCGCGGGCCAGGCCCATGATCCACTGGATGATCTCGGGATCCGCGAGCTGGATGATCACGCCCTCGGCGTGACGTCCTGCGACCGCGAGCGCCTTCGGGCCGTAGCCGGCGAGGTAGAACGGGATCTCGGGGAGATCCTTGGCCCACTCGAGCTGGAGCTCCTTGCCGTTCCACTCGGCCTTCCGACCGTTCATCAGATCCTTCATCATCGCCGTCGCAGCCTCGTACTCCGCGACCTTCACCGGCTGCAGGCCGATGTAGCGACGCGCCGAATCACCGCGGCCGATGCCGAAGACGACTCGGCCGCCGGAGATGTCGTTGAGCGTGGCGTGCGCCGACGCGGTGACCGTGGGCTCGCGCGTGCCGGGGTTCGTCACGCACATGCCGAGCTTGATGCGCTCCGTGCCGAGAGCGGCCGCCGTCAGCAGCGGGTACGGGTCCTGCCAGAGGACGTGCGAGTCGTAGGTCCAGCCGATCTCGAAGCCGTTGTCCTCGGCCTGCTTGAACAGGCGCACGAGGTCGGTGTACGGCGGGTCGGGCAGGACGGTGATGCCGAAGTGCATGGTCAGCCTCCTCAGGCGTCCGCGTGCTGCTTGAAGAACGAGGTGACGAGCTCGGTGGCCTCAGCGGGGCACTCGAGCAGTCCGGCGTGGCCGATCTCGGTGAACTCGTGCACCGTCGCCCAGTCGCCGATCGCGTCGGCGATGTCGTGCGCGCTGAAGCCGCCGGTCGCGAGGCGAGGCGGGGTCATCGTGTCGCGCGAGCCGTTCGTGAAGAGGATCGGGCGCTTGATCTGCCGCGCGAGGTGCTCGTTGTCCATGTTCTCCATGGCGAGGCAGGCCCAGCGGATCGTGTACGGCGGGTTGAGCCGGATCACGTGGCGGACGAGGTCGAACGTGCCCGGGTTGTCGGCGAGGAACTGGTCGCCGACGGCCTGGATCGTGACGAGATCGCAGAAGTCGTCCAGCGGCATGGCCTCCGCCATCTTGCGCCACGTGCCGAAGTAGACCTTGCGGTACAGGTCGCAGCGCGCCATGCCGCAGTCGGCGCACGCCGCGATCGTGCGCTCCGGGTACTTGCCGACGAACGCGATGGTGACCATGCCGCCCATCGAGGTGCCGTGCACGAAGACGCGGTCGAATCCGAGCGCGTCGAGCAGCAGTGCGCCCTCGTCGGCCCAGTTCTCGACGGAGTGCTCGGTGTTGGGGCAGTCCGACCGGCCGTAGCCGGTGGCGTCGAACGAGAGGAGGCGGAAGCCGCGCTCGCGGAAGCCGTCGTTGACGAAGCCGAAGTTATGGCGGCCGAACAGCGAGCCGCCGAACTGCATGACGATCGGACCGTCCTCGGGTCCCGTCAGCTCGTAGTAGATGCGATTGTCGTTCGCCAGCGTGACGAAGGGCATGTCTCTCCTCCTTGGGCTTCCGGCGCGCTGTGCGGAGCGGCGCGCGCGGGGTATCCTCTCCTGACCGGAGAGTATCCGGGGTCGCCGGGAAAGGGAAACGCGGATGGGCGGAGAGCTGGAGGGACGCGTCATCGTCCTGACGGGTGCGGCGGGCGGCATCGGCCGCGCGACCGCCGCGCGGCTGGCGGCCGAGGGGGCGCTGCTCGTGCTGTCGGATCGCGAGGCGGCCGTCGAGGAGGTCGCCGCCGAGCACGGCGCGGCCTGGTGCGTCGCCGACGTCACGCGCGCCGACGAGTGCGCGCGCATCGCCGAGACGGCCCGCGTCGCGCACGGCGGCGTCGACGTCCTCGTCTGCAACCACGGCGCGATCGTCGGCGCTCCGTTCGCCGAGACGACCGAAGCGCAGTGGGACTTCGTCCACGACGCGGTGCTCAAGAGCGTCTTCCTCGTGTCGCAGGCGGTACTGCCGCTGATGGCCGGACGGCCTGGCGCCAACATCGTCAACATCGCCAGCGTCGGCGGCGTCAAGGCGCTGCGCTTCATGAGCGCCTACGGCGCGGCCAAGGCCGGCGTGATCCACCTGTCGAAGGGTATGGCGATCGACCTCGCCGACGAGGGCATTCGCGTCAACGCGATCTGTCCCGGCG
>CAWUMZ010000181.1:0-3405 GCA_963923625.1 uncultured bacterium
TGGGTGATGCTCCACGGCCTGCGCGACATCGTGCTGCCGGATGGCGAGGCGCACTACCTGCGGCTGTCGACGACGCCCGTCGCGCAGGATGCGTTCGGCGCGTTGCTCGAGCGCAGCGATCGTGCGGCGCTGCGCGACGACGTGCTTGCCGGGGGCTACCGCCTGGCGGAGGCCGAGGTCGGCGAGCCGGGCTCGCGGGTCGTGATCGCCGCGTGCGGCGCGATGATCCCGCAGGCCCTCGCCGCGCGCGAGCTGCTCGCCGCCGAGGACATCGGCGCGTCGATCATCAACGTCACGAGTCCCGACCGCCTCTTCCGCGCGCTGCGCACGCGCACGAACACGCTGCGCAGCGGTCGCCTGAGCGATCCGTCGATCCTCGAGCGCCTCGTGCGGCCGGAGGAGCACGGCGTGCCGCTCGTCACCGTGCACGATGCCGCGCCGCATGCCCTGTCGTTCCTCGGCGCCGCATTCCGCGCGCCGCTGATCCCGCTCGGCGTCGATCGCTTCGGCCAGTGCGGCTCGCAGCCCGAGGTCTACGAGTGGCTCGACCTCAGCGCCGAGGCGATCGCGGAGGCGGCGATCGCCGGCCTCTGGCGTCCCGGCGCATGACGGAATTGCCCGACCACGTCGCGGCGAACCGGCGACAGTGGGACGCTTGGGCGGTCGACTACGTCCAGGCCGGCGAGCGCTCGTGGGCGGGCGAGCCGAAGTGGGGGCTGTTCGGGATTCCCGACTCCGAGGTCGGCGTGCTGCCGGCGTCGGTCGAGGGCCTCGACACCGTCGAGCTCGGCTGCGGCACCGGCTACGTCTCGGCGTGGCTCGCGCGGCGCGGTGCGCGCCCGGTCGGCATCGACAACTCCGAGCAGCAGCTCGCGACTGCGCGGCGCCTGCAGGCCGAGCACGGCCTCGCCTTCCCGCTGCACCACGGCAACGCCGAGCAGACGCCCTTCGCCGACGACAGCTTCGATCTCGCGATCTCCGAGTACGGCGCCAGCATCTGGTGCGATCCCTACGCGTGGATTCCCGAGGCCGCGCGCATCCTGCGCCCCGGTGGCGAGCTCATCTTCCTCGTCAACTCCGTCCTCGCCGTCCTGTGTCTCGGCGATGAGGCGACGGACGTCGCGACGGAGCGCCTGGCCCGCCCGCAGCGCGGGATGCACCGCTTCGACTGGCCCGATGACGATTCGATCGAGTTCCACCTCTCGCACGGCGACCAGCTCCGCCTGCTCCGCAGCTGCGGCTTCGAGGTCGAGGACATCATCGAGCTCTACGTCGATCCGGCGGCGACGACGCGCTACACGTTCATGACCGCGGAGTGGGCGGCGAAGTGGCCGGTCGAAGAGGTCTGGCGCGCGCGGCTTGGCGCCTGACTCAGTCGAGACGGCGCACGAGCACGAGCGAGATGACGGCGATCGCCGTCAGCATCAGCAATGAGACCTCGGCGCCCACGGCACCGTGCACGATGCCCGCGCTGATCGCGCCGAGCGCGGCGGCGGGACCCCAGGCCATGTTCATCAGGAACGTCGCGTGCGCCGGATCGCCGCCGAGATCGTGGACGCCGTCGCCGACGAGTGCGAGGCCCGGCCCGGCGATCGCGAGCATGAAGGCGCCGGCAATCGCGATCAGCGCGACGGTGGACACCTCGAAGGCCAGGGCGGCGATCAGGGCGATCGCGACGGCCGCGACGGCCAGCGCCAGCATCAGCGGTCGCCGACGGCCGAGCCGGTCGCTCGCCTTGCCGATGCGCGGTGCGACGAACACGTTGATGATGGCGATGCCGCTGAACGCGATCGCCACGATCGTCGCGCCCGCGCCCATCTCGTCGAGGCGGTAGGTCCCCGAGAGCGTGAGGACGCCGAGGGCAAAGCCCGGTACCGAGGTGATCCACAGGCCCGTGCGCACCTTCGGCGACGAGAGGTAGTGCCGCATCACGCGCATCGGCGCGTGCTCGGTGTTCGGCGTGGTGGGCAGGCGCGACAGGAGGCCGGCCACGATCGCCTGGCCCGCCGCGACTGCTGCGAAGACCGGTCCGCGCCCGAGGTCGACTGCGAGCGTCCCGACGAGCGGGCCGACGGCCGAGCCGGCGGCCGACCCGCTGTAGACGGTGCCGATCGCCATGCCGCGCTGGTCGCGCCCCGCGATCGCGCCGGCGGCGGCGAGCAGGCCCGTGTACGCGATCACGCTACCGACGCCGACCAGGATCCGGGCGACCATCAGGATCCCGAACGTGTCGCCGAGGGCGAAGCCCAGAGTCGCGACGGCCACGGCTCCGACGCCGGTCACGGCCGTGGCACGCGGGCCGAAGCGCGCGGCGAGCCGGTAGGCCGGGTACGCGCCGAGCCAGTAGCCGATCGCGTACCCGGCGACGAGCAGACCGGCCTGTTCGTGCTTGAAGCCGAGCTCGTCGTCGAGCGTGGTCAGGAGCGGCGCCAGCGCCGTGTAGAACAGCGACTCCGACATGGCGCCGAGCGCGCAGATCAGGATCGCCAGCCGCAGGTTGGTGATGCGCATGCCGTGGGCATCGTAACCGCCGCGCTACGGTGGGAGTATGAGCAGCATTCCGGCCCAGTTCCCCCACGAGACCGATGACCATGGCCGCTTCGTGCGGCAGCGGAGCCGGTTCCTCGATCACGTCTGCCCGCACGGCACGACGAACTATCCGGCCGAGGCGGGGCGCTACGTGCTGTACGTCTCGTACGCGTGCCCGTGGGCGCATCGCGCGATCCTGACGCGCCGCCTGAAGCGCCTCGAGGACGTCGTGCCGATGGTCGTCGTCAACCCGTACCGCGACGAGCGCGGCTGGGGCTTCGGCGACCCCGTCGGCTCGGAGGCCGAGCCGTACGAGGGGTTCCGCTTCCTGTCCGAGGCCTACGCGATCGCCGACCCGTCCTACGACGGTCGCGTGACGGTCCCGACGATGTGGGATCGCGAGACGCGCACGATCGTCTGCAACGAGTCCGCGCTCGTCATGCGCATGCTCGACAAGGCGTTCGACGCGTTCACCGACGTGCGCCTCGACATGCGACCCGAGGCGCTGATCCCGGAGATCGACGCGCTCGAGGACCTCATCTACGAGACCGTCAACAACGGGGTGTACCGCTGCGGCTTCGCGGCGACCCAGGCGGCGTATGACGAGGCCATCACAGCGCTGTTCGCCACGCTGGACGAGCTCGACGACCGCCTCGCCACGCGGCGCTACCTGATGGGCCCATCGATCACCGAGGTCGACTGGCGCCTGTTCACGACGCTCGTGCGCTTCGACCCGGTCTACGTCGGCCACTTCAAGACGAACATCCGGCGCATCGCCGACTATCCGAACCTCGGACCGTACTTCCGCGATCTCTACCAGCAGCCCGACATCGCCGAAACGGTGCGCCTCGACCACATCAAGACGCACTACTACAC
>CAWUMZ010000182.1:0-3389 GCA_963923625.1 uncultured bacterium
CCGCCGTCGACGCTCTCGTCCGGCAGCGGCGCGGCGACGATCTCGTACTCCGGCGGCGAAGTGGGCGGCATCCCGACGACGTTCTCGGACGTCACCGTGACGTCCGCCCAGATCCAGAACTGCTGAGACAGACCTGCGCCTGGATCGGGTGAAGCGCGGAAGGCGGACACGGCACACGCGAGGGCCCGACGCGGATCGGGGTGTGGCGAAGCACCCCGATCCGTTGGACGAGGCATCGCCGTCCGCGTACGATCGCCGGGTGCGCCGCTCCGTCATCTGCTTCGTGGTCGCTTCGCTCGCTCTGCTCGTCGGCGCCGGCAGTGCGGCTGCGCACCGCGCCACGTTGCACGACGTGCGGCTGTACCAAGTGCCAAAGGGGCCGGACAAGGGCGAGCTCGTCATCACGGCTCGTGCCAACCTGCGCGGCCAGATCCCCGACGTCCGTCGGCACGGCGACGCGTTCGCGTGGCTCTCACTGCTCCTGTCCGACGGCACCCACCGCATGCGCGTGCGCGATCGCGTCGCACTCGGGCACCAGCACCATCTCGGGGCGCCAGCGCGGTTCCGGTTCGAGATCCCCGCAGAGCGCGCGCGGCGCCTCGACCTCGCCAACGGCCTCACGTGGACCGCGACGCTCAACCGAACGCCGAGCCGCTCCGCGCGCGTGTCGACGCGGCAGCTCAGCCCGTTCGCGCTGATGTGCCAGATCTTGGCCGGCGGCGTCGGGATCCGCACGGCACGTCTCGGCATGTGCGGAGGCGCATTCGCCCCGGCAACGCCGCAGGCTCCGCCCCCGCCACCGCCGGCGCCGCCCGTCGCCTTCTCGGCCACGACGTTCTACGGCCTCGACTACGCCAACTCGGTCTCCATGTGCGTCTACTTCGGCGGCCCCGGGTACGCGAAGCCGTACGTGGGCTTCGTCCAGTTCGCCGACAGCATTCCCGATCCGAGCATCGAGAACGAGGCCTACGTCGGCAACACCGGTGACGGGCCCCAGACGTTCCCCGTGGCAGCCGATGGATCGTTCTCGCTCCCCGGCACCTACACGTGGCTCCAGGGTGGACCGACCACCGCCGTGACGATCTCGGGCTCGGTGCCGACCTCGATCCTGAACGCGGCTCCGAACGCGTCGACCGAAGCGGCGACGATCTCCTACGCGCCGCTCCTGGACTACGTTCCCGCACCGGTGTCAGCACCGCTCGATCAGTCGGTGCTGACGTCGATCTCAGCGCTTTGCTGACGAGTTCCGTGCTATCACCCACCCGGCATGGAGATCGCAGCAGGCTGGGATGAGCAGGAGATCGGGCGCTCACGCGGCGGGCTGCCGCTGACGCTCTACCGCCCCGCGGGGACGAGGCAGATCGACGGCCTGCTGATCGCGGGCATCCACGGCGAGGAGCCGGAGACGCTCTGGCTGGCGCGCCGCCTGCTTGAGCGGGTCGACGGCGGCGATACGACCTGGGCGATCCTGCCGTGCGCGAATCCCGACGGCATGCTCGCCGGCGTCCGGCAGAACGCGGCGGGCGTGGATCTGAATCGCAATTTCCCATCCGCCACGTGGCGCCCCGAGGAGTCGTTCACCTATCCGCCGGGCACGCAGGTGCGCCGCAGCGAGCACCGCACGAACCGCTCGCTGCCGGGCGTCCGCGCCGGCTCGGAACCGGAGACGCAGGCGATGATCGACCTCGTCAAGCGCCTCGACCCGGAGTTGATCCTCGACCTCCACAGCCCGCTCGAGCTGATCGCGCCCACGCCGGAGGCCGACCCGCTCGTGGTCCAGCGCCTCGCGGACGCCGCCGGTCTGTCCATCCAGCCGGACATCGGCAGCCCCACGCCGGGTGCGCTGCGCGACTGGGCCTCGGACAACGGCATCGCCGCGATCACGTACGAGGTGGAGCACGCGCCGCTGCCCGCGCTCGTGGCGCGGCACCTCGACGGTATCGCCGCGCTCGTCACCGCCTGACACCGAATTACGCCGGTAGGCGTTGGATTTCGGCTCGGCGTCGATCTTCTCACGCCCCTATGCGACTGGTAGAGTTCAGCCGTCCAGACCTGCCCGTTTGCTAAGCAAGGAGCCCACTCCGTGTCGTCCCGACCTCCCATTTCCAAGCGCCTGCGCCTGCTGATCGCCGCGGCGATCCTCGGTGCGCTCGCGCTCGTGCCGGCCATCGCCGACGCCGGCATGACCGCCCCCAGGAACTACTACTTCGTCGCCGGTGGCACCTCGCAGGTCTACGGCATGGGTCTGACGGGCTACGCCGACACCACCAACGTGCTCGTGTCGCTCTCGACCAGCGTCGGCACGCTGAAGATCGAGGACACGACCGGCGTCAACTTCTCGTACGGCTACTCCTCCTCAGGTTCCGAGCTGCTCTTCTGGGGACAGGCCGGCCAGCTCAAGAAGACGCTGGCCCTCAGCATCTCGCTGACGACGCCGCAGCCGACGATCAAGGTGACCAAGCCCGGCGTCGCCACGACCCCGGTGGTGATCAAGGGTATGGCGACGACGTACCGCGCCGACCTGACGTACTTCCCCAAGACACAGCACTTCTACAAGTACGTGGCGATCGCCAAGTGCGCCGTCGATACCGACAACGGGTGCACGACGGATGAGCAGACGGCTCGCAACCCCGACACGGCGAAGGCCGCCGCCGAGGCATCGACGGAGCTCGGCCAGACCGGCTACCTCGCGTCGATCACCAGCGCCGATGAGAACGCGTTCGTCGCCGAGAAGATCGAGGGCGCGACCGCAGTCATCATCGGCGGCCGCGATAGCGACGTCGAGGGCACGTGGAAGTGGATCGGCGGCCCCGACAATGGCATGCAGTTCTGGTCGGGCAACTGCGTCGCCGCGGGCGGCGCCGCGTACAACGGCGCCTTCGCGAACTGGTCCACGGGCGAGCCGAACAACTACATCAGCTCGACCAATAAGTGCGCAGGCACGGCCTACGACCCATCCGCTGCGGCCGGTGAGGACTGCACGGTGACGAACTGGACCGACAACTCCGCGACGGAGACCGTCGGCTACTGGAATGATGTGCCGTGCGGGAACAACGCGTACACCGCGCGTCGCGTGCGCGGGTATGTCGCCGAGTACGGCAACAAGGCGAGCGGCGGCGACTACACCGGCGTCGACCTCATCGAGAAGACGATCCAGCGCCAGCTGCCGGTGACCGTGCCGCAGCCGAACCTCCTCCAGAAGGTCTTCAACCTGCTCTTCGTCTCGAAGAAGGCGACGCCGCTGCCGAAGCAGCCGAAGAAGCCCGCCACGTTCTCGGCGAAGATGAAGGTGCAGATGAACGTCGCCGGCACGTACGTCATCTACCTGAAGCGTCCGGACGGCAAGGGCGTGCCGTTCGAGTTCCAGCCGGGCTCGAAGGTCGCGATCG
>CAWUMZ010000183.1:0-3388 GCA_963923625.1 uncultured bacterium
CCGCCCGACCCGCCTCCGTCGAAACCGGTGCCAGCGGCGTAGCCGGTACCTGCACTGTGCAGGCCGCCGCCACCACCACCGCCGTAACGCGTCCCCGTACCGGTGATGCTCGAGCCGCGGCCGGCTCCGCCGTTGCCCGCGACGCCGCCCGCTGCGTTCCCACCGACACCGCCAGCGCCGCCGCCGCCGCCTGCGGGAAACGGCGCGGCGCCCGTGCCGATGCCACCGGCGAAGCCCTGGCGCGTCAGACCCGTCCCGGTGCCCGTCCCGTTCGCCGACGTGTATCCCGCGCCACCGCCCGACCCGCCGTTCTGTGCCGGGTACAACGCGTCGTTGTACTGACCGCCGCTGCCGCCGCCGCTTGCGACGACGTCGGCGAAGGCCGATGCGAGGCCGCTCGTACCCCCTGCCACGGTGTACGGCGAGTACGCCGTCCACCTCGTGCCGACGCCGCCGGTGCCGACCGTCACCGTATTGGCGGTCGTGCTGACGGTCTTCGTGCCCTGCAGCATGCCGCCGCCACCACCACCGCCGCCGACCCAGGCTCCACCGCCGCCACCACCGCCGACCACCAGGTAGTCGACGCTCGTGACGCCCGTCGGCGCCGTCCAGCCACCGTCCGAGGTGAGATACGAACGCGGGAAGCTGACCACGGTGCGCGTACCGCTCGTGGTCGTCGTCTTGATGTCCGTCCACGACGGCGAGCCGGCGAGCGTCAGGTCCGTGCCGGATGCACCCGTCACGCGGTTGGCCGCCGTGGCGCCCGAACCGTCATTGAAGTCCCAGTAGCCCACGAGACCCGTCGCGTTGGCCGGTCCCCACGTGTTCATGTCGGTCTGGATCTGGGATGCCGACCGGGCGGTGCTCCAGTAGCGGACCTCGTCGATCGAGCCGGGGAAGTAGTGCACGCCGTAGCCGAAGTACCCCACGCGGAACGGCCAGCTGCTCGCGGAATACCCGCCAACCGTATTGGCGCCGAGCGTCCCAGTCTTCACCGACACGCCGTTGACGTAGAACGTCAGCGCCGTGCCGTTGCGGACGAGCGCGACGTGCGTCCACGCGCCTGTGCGCGCGACGATCCCCGTGTCGATCCAGTTCGTGTTCGTGCTGTTCGCCCAGTACGCGAGGAACTGGTAGGTGCCGCCGCGCACCACGGCGACGATGTCTCCGTCGCGGCCCGCGATCACGCAGGAGGTGCTCCCCGTGCAGGTGGCGGCCGACAGGTTCGTCCACGCCTCGATCGTCACGACGGTGCGGTCGGCGAACTGGGTGCTGGACGAGTATCCATGCTGCGTCGAACCGTTGAACGTGAGGGCGTAGTCCGTTGCCGCGGAGGCCGTCGGCGCAGCCGTCGCGATCGCGAGGATCGTGACGAGCAGTCCGCATGCGAGCAGCGCGGAGCGGAGCCGCGGCCACGCCGCGACTGTCCCCCCGAAACGGGGTGTTTGGGGATGCTCTCGATTTGCACACATGTGCTGCAGGAAGGGTAGAAAGCGTGGCCTTCACATGTGTGCAAGAGGGGGCGTAGACCGAACATCCGGTGCGCCCGCTCACGCTGAGATGCATGCACCTCGCCTGGGCGCCCGTCCGAGGCGACCCGCTCGACTCGCCCACTGGCGGTACCCTGCCCCCATGCGCACGCTTCGCTACGTGATCGTCGACGTCTTCACCGCCACCGCGCTCGAGGGCAATCCGCTCGCCGTCTTCACCGGCGCCGACGGCCTCGACGACGCCACGATGCAGGCGCTGGCGCGCGAGACGAACCTCTCGGAGACGACGTTTCTACAGCGCGCGACCGAGGGAGGCACCGCGCGCCTGCGTATCTTCACCCCGACCAGCGAGCTGCCGTTCGCCGGACACCCGATCATCGGCTCGGCCTGGGTGATCGCGCGTGCCACGCCGATCGCCGACGTCGGCTTCGAGACCGGTATGGGCCTGATCCCGGTCGCGATCGAGCGCGAGGGCGGCACGCTCGTCGGCGCGCGAATGCGCCAGCCCGAGCCGCTGATCGGCCCCTCGGAGTTCGATCGCGACGCCCTCGCCGCCGCGATCGGCACACCGCTCGTCGGCGAACCGGTGATCGGCGCGAACGGCCTGTCGCATCTCCTCTGCCCTGTCGCTGACGTCGCCGACGCGACGCCCGACTGGGCCGCGCTGACCCGCTACGACGTGCGCACGATCTACCTGTGGGCGCCGCCGGTCGACGGCATCATGCGCACCCGCATGTTCTCGCCGATCGACGGGATCTTCGAGGACCCCGCGACCGGCTCGGCTGCCGGCGCGCTCGGCATCCACCTGCTGCAGAGCGGCGTGATCGGCGAGGGGCGCGTGACGATGCTGCAGGGAGTCGAGGCCCACCGCCCGTCGTACATCGAGGTCGACGTCGCCCACGGAGCGCCGCCCGTCGTCGGCGGCTCGTGCCGCGTGGTCGCCCGGGGAGAATTCCAGCTGTGACCACGCCGATCGAACCCGGCCGAAAGATCGTGCCCATCCGCTGGCGCGACCTCGACGGCTTCAATCACGTCAACAACGCCGTCTTCCTCAACTACCTCGAGGAGGGGCGCGACGCCTGGCTCGCCAACGCGCTCGGCCAGGGCATCACGCAGCTGACGGAGTTCGTCGTGCGGCACATCTCGATCGACTTCATCTCGCAGCTGATGCAGGAGGACGGCGACGCGGTCGTGACCGTCGAGGTCGAGAGCATCGGCAATTCGTCGATCACGCTGCGCGAGACGATCCACGCGTCGTCGGACAACCGCCTCGTCGCAAGTGCCCGCGGGGTGCTCGTACACACGAACCCCGAGCACACCGAGTCGAAGCGCCTCCCCGACGACCTGCGGGCGCGGCTCGAGGCGTCAATCGTCGGGTAGGACATGACAACCGCGCGGATGTGGTGTCCTCCCCGCCACCACCGATCGCCTGGCGCGCGCTGAGCGCGCCTACGGGTTCGAGTTGGTGAGGTTCGTCTGGAAGTACACGTTCTGGTTGAAGGAGTACGTGTTGTTGGTCGGCGGCGGCGTGCAGGCACCACCGTCGGCGCTGTCACACAGCGAGAGCGTTCCCATCTTCGTCGTCGACAGGGTGCACTGTCCGGTCAAGACGCACGGGTTGAAGTTCGCCGGGCAGAGCGGCAGCGTCGCCGGCAGCAGGTTCGGGATGACCGTGGCCATGTCCATCGTCGTGGAAGTCCCGTCGGGCAGCGAGGTCGCCACCGATGCGAATTCGATCGCGGCGAACTCGATCGAGAGCACGGTGTCGCTGTACACCGCCTGCGTGGTCTCGTTGTAGACGAGCACGTCGAACGAGCATGCCCCTCCGCTGTTCTGGCAGGCCGCGTAGCCGGCCATCTGCGACTTCTGGAAGACGATCGAACCGCCGTTGCAGCCGA
>CAWUMZ010000184.1:0-3357 GCA_963923625.1 uncultured bacterium
GCCCACGATGACGTCGGTGGTGAGCGCGATGTCGGGCATCGCCTCGCGAAGGCGCCCGACCAGGTCGAGGAAGCGCTCGCTGTCGTAGGTGCGGCGCATGCGCTTGAGGACGCGCGACGAGCCGGACTGGAGCGGCAGGTGCAGCTGGTTGCACACGGCGGGCGACTCGGCCATCGCGGCGATCACGTCGCCGCGCATGTCCTTGGGATGCGGGCTCATGAAGCGGATGCGCGAGATGCCGTCGATCGCGTCGACGGCGCGCAGCATCTCGGCGAAGGTACAGCGCTCGTCGGGTGGCAGGTCGCGGCCGTACGAGTTGACGTTCTGCCCGAGCAGCATCACCTCGGTGACGCCGTCGGCCGCGAGGGCCTGCGCCTCGGCCAGCACCTCGCGCGGATGGCGCGAGCGCTCGCGGCCGCGCACGCTAGGGACGATGCAGTAGCTGCATACGCTGTTGCAGCCCATCGACAGCTGGAGCCAGGCCTGGAAGTGGCGCTCGCGCCGCTTGGGCAGATCGGCCGCGAAGTCGTCGAACGAGCCGAAGGCCCCCCGCTCGGTGGCGTCGGTGGTCTCGAGCACCTGCTTGAGCGCGCCGATGCGGCCGGGGCCGACGGCGGCGTCGACCCACGGGAAGTCGCGGAAGATCGCCTCGCGCGTGGACTCGGCCCAGCAGCCCGCGACGATGATCTGCAGGTCCGGCTCGGCGTCCTTGCGGTTCTTCGCGTTGTGCAGGTGCTGGACGAGGCGGTCATCGGCCTTCTCGCGGATCGTGCAGGTGTTGAAGACGAGGACGTCCGCCTCCTCGCCGGAGGGCGCCTCCCCCATGCCGGCGGCCTCGAGCATGCCCTTGATGCGCTCGGAGTCGTGCACGTTCATCTGGCAGCCGAACGTGGTGACGTGGAAGCGCCGCATGGCCCTAGTGCGCGAGCTCGCTGGTGCGCGACTCGCGGATGACGGTGACCTTGATCTGCCCGGGGTACTCGAGCGAGTCCTCGATCTCGGCGGCGATCTCGCGAGCCAGCAGCGCGGCCATGTCGTCGTTCACCTCGCTCGGACGCACCATCACGCGGACGTCGCGACCGGCCTGCATCGCGAAGCAGCGCTCGACGCCCTTCTTGCGCATGGCGATCTCCTCGAGTGCGGCGAGCCGCTTGACGTACTGCTCGAGGCTCTCGCCACGGGCACCCGGGCGCGCGGCGGAGATCGCGTCGGCGGCGATCACCAGCACGGCCTCGACCGTCTCGGGCTCGACGTCGTGGTGGTGCGCCTCGACGGCGTGCGCGACGGCCTCGCTCTCTCCGTACTTGCGGCAGAACTGCGCGGAGATGACGGCGTGTGGTCCCTCGACCTCGTGCGTGACGGCCTTGCCGATGTCGTGCAGCAGCGCCGCGCGGCGGGCCACGCGCTCGTCGGCGCCGAGCTCGATCGCCATGATCGCGGCGAGGTGCGCGCACTCGAGCGAGTGCTTGAGGACGTTCTGCCCGTACGAGGTGCGGTAGTTGAGGCGTCCGAGGATCGCGAGCAGCTCGGGATCGAGCCCCGGCACGTTGGCCTCGAAGGACGCCTGCTCGCCGGCCTCGCGGATCTTCTCCTCGATCTCCTCCTTGGCCTGGTAGTACGTCTCCTCGATGCGCGCCGGGTGGATGCGGCCGTCGGCGACGAGCTTCTCGAGCGTGATGCGCGCGATCTCGCGGCGCACGCCGTCGAAGGCGGACAGGACGACGGCGCCTGGCGTGTCGTCGATGATGATGTCGACGCCCGTGGTGGTCTCGAGCGCGCGGATGTTGCGCCCCTCGCGGCCGATGATCCGGCCCTTGAGGTCGTCGGACGGCAGTTCGACCGTGGACACGGTGGTGGCGGCGGCGTAGCCCGAGGCGGTGCGCTGGATGGCGGTGCCGATGATCGAGCGGGCTCGGCGGTCGCCGTCCTGGCGCGCCTCCTCCTCGATGCGCCGAGTCAGCTGCGCGGCGTCGTGGCGGGCGCTCTCCTCCACGCGGGCCAGCAGCTGCGCACGGGCCTCGTCGCGCGTCATGCCGCCGACGCGCTCGAGTTCGCGCTCCGCCCGGGTGCGGGCCTCGAGGACGTCGGCTTCGGCCGTGGCGAGGGCCTGCTCGCGCTGCGTGGCGGCGAGCTCGCGCTCGGTCACCGTCGTCTCGTTGCGCAGTGCGGTCTCCTCGCGTGCGGCGACGCGCTCCTCGAGCCTGGACAGCTCGACGCGCTGGGCATCGAGCTCGCGCTCCATGTCGCGTCGCAGCTCGAGCAGCTGAGCGCGTGCGTCGATCTCGGCCTCCTTGCGGATGGTGTCGGCCTCGCGCTCGGCGGCGGCGATCGCGCGCTCCGCCTCGCCTCGCTTGGCCTCCGCCTCCTGGCGGCGCGCCTCGAGCTCGCGGATGGCGGCTTCGTCGTGCTGCTCGATCGTCTTGCGCATGCGCGAGCGCACGACCAGACCGACGACGGCACCGCCTACGACCAGCGCGGCGACTGCCGCGATCACGGTCACTAGCACCTGGTTCTCCTGACGTTCGAAAAAAAGCCGCATCCGGGGACGCAGCGGAAATATCTGCCCGACAGGGTAGCGCGGTTCGGTTTGGGGCTTGACCCCAGGCGGAACCGCAGGGCTTCAGCTCTCGTCGGGAAGGCCGACGAGTCGCTCCGCGACGGCCTCGTCGAAGCCCCGTGCGCCGAGTCGCTGCCAGGCCTCCGCGCCCGTACGATCGCCGATCGCGATCCGCCCGGCGGCGAGCACCGCTTCCTCGTCGAGCGCGGCGAGCGTCTCGCGGATCAATGCATCCTCGACGCCGGCTGCGGTGAGGTCGTGGTCGATCCGTGCCGGCCCCCATCCCTTCCCGAGGCGGTGCTCGGCGAGTTCGGCGGCATGACGCGCGTCGTCCACCGCGCCCATCGCGGTGAGCCTGTCGACGGCGTCGCGCGCCGCCTCGTCGCCATCGCGGCGCGCCAGGCGCCGTTCGAGTTCCTCGCTGGCGTGCGAGCGGCGGCCGACGAGCTGCGCGCCTCGCTGCAGCGCGCGCTCGCGCTTCGCCTCCGCCTCGGCGGCGTGCGCCACGTCGGGATGCACCTCGCGACCGAGGTCGAGCCCGAGACGCGCGGCCGTCAGCGCGTCGAGCACGATCCACGCCTTGCCATCGAGTTCGATGGCAAGGCGCTGATCGTCTCGGGTGCGGATCGCGGTGATCTCCCGCGACGCCACGGGTTACTCGGCGGCGACGGCGTCCTCAACCGGCGTGGCTGCGGGCGCGTCGTCGCCGTCCGGAGCGGGCATCGGCGTGAGGTGCGCCGGCGCCGTGCTGCCGCCGGTGATCGTGATGCCCTGCTTCTCCTCGATGCGGCGCGTGATGC
>CAWUMZ010000185.1:0-3354 GCA_963923625.1 uncultured bacterium
ATGCGCGGCGTGGACGCCCCGCGCGTCGCCGTGATCGGCCTCGCCAAGCGCGAGGAGGAGGTGTACCTGCCGGGACAGTCGGCGCCGGTGATGCTCGACGACGACTCCCCGGCGCTGCTCCTGCTGCGGCAGATCCGCGATGAGGCGCATCGCTTCGCGCTACGCCAGAACCGCCGTGGGCGCGGCAATGCCGCAACCCAGTCGGTTCTCGAGACGATCCCCGGTGTCGGTCCGACGCGTCGCAAGGCGCTGCTGGCGCACTTCGGCTCGATCGAGGCGGTGCTCGCGGCCACACCGGAGGCGCTTGAGGGCGTTCCGGGACTGCCCGCGGCCACCGCCCGGCAGATCCACGCCTCCCTGCATCGCATAGGCGGTCGAGCCCCGGCAGCCAGTCCGGGAGGCCGGCGCCCGATGCCGGAGCCGGGCGCGTGATCGCCTACCGGTTCGAGGTGGATGCGTGGGGTGCCGGCCTGCTCCACTACGAGGATCAGACCCTGATCGACCTCGAGGAGCCTGCGCAGCGCAGACGCACCGGGACGCCGGGTGTCGTACCGGGCGGCGCGCCGGAACTCGCCGAGCGCATCGCGGCGTTCCTGGCCGGAGACCGCGTCGACTTCGGCGACATCGACTGCAATGGCGCGTACGAGCGATTCGGGCTGACCGACCTGGAGCGCCACATGGTGGAGGCCGTGCGCACGATCCCGTACGGCGAGACCGCGTCGTACCGCGAAGTCGCCGAGCTGGCGGGTCATCCACGTGCTCCGCGCTCGGCCGGTGCGGCCTGTGCCCGCGGCCCACTCAGCCTGATCGTCCCGTACCATCGCGTCATCAGATCGGACGGCGGCATCGGCATGTACGGCGAGCTCGGCACCGAGCGCAAGCTGCGCCTGCTCGCGCTGGAGGGCTCGCATGCGCGGTGATCCTCGCATCGTCTGCCTCGGCGGGGGCACCGGCCTCTCGACGGTCCTCCGCGGGCTCAAGTTGGCTGGTGCCAGCCCGACCGCGATCGTCACGCTCACGGATGACGGCGGCTCGTCCGGGCGCCTGCGACGCGACCTCGGGATGCCTCCACCGGGCGACGTGCGCAACTGCCTGGTGGCCCTGGCCGACGACGAATCGATGCTGGCGGAGGTGTTCCAGCATCGCTTCGACCGGGGCGATCTCGAGGGGCACTCGCTCGGCAATCTCGTGCTCGCGGCGCTGACGGAGGTGGCCGGCTCGTTCGAGGCCGCCGTCGCCCTCTCGTCGCACGTGCTCGCGATCGCGGGCAGCGTGCTGCCCGCCACGCGCGAGAAGGCCGTGCTCGTCGCCGAGATGGAGGATGGGCGCGTGGTCGCGGGGGAGACCGCCGTGGCGTCCGAGCGGCGTGCGGTGCGACGTCTTCGTCTGCAGCCGGAGAGCCCGCAGGCGCATCCGGAGGCGATCGAGGCGCTGCAGAGGGCCGACCTGATCGTGCTCGGACCGGGCTCGCTGTTCACGTCGACGATCCCGCCGCTCCTCGTGCCGGGCCTCGCCGAGGCGGTGCGCGCCTCAACCGCCCGTCGCGTCTACGTCGCGAACCTCCTCCAGGAACCGCACGAGACGATCGGGTACGACGCCGCGACGCACATCCAGCGCCTCGAACAGCATCTCGGGGCGGGCATCGTGCAGACGGTGCTCGTGCCGACGACACGCCGGGTGGCCGCTCCCGGACTGATTCCCGTCGACTTCGACCGTGAGGCGCTGCTGCGCACCGATCTTGAGGTCGTCGTCGCGCGCATCACCGACGGTCATCACCACGACCCGCTGCGCCTCGGCCGCGCCTTGATCGCCCAGGCGCGCCGTCCGCGCCCCGATTCGCGATGACCTATTCGGGCAACGTGCGCGAGGAGATCGCGCACCACCCGATCGAGAGCGACTGCTGCCGCATCGCGTATCTCGCCGCCGTCCTGCGGGGCGCCGGCTCGCTGCATCTGACCGGCGGTGGACACGCGCACGCCGAGATCGACGTCGGCTCGCATGCCGTCGGGCGGCAGATCCTGACGGCGCTGCGCGAGGAGGGGGTGATGTGCGGTGTCAGCGCCTACACCCCCGAGCGCCTCGGCCTGCAGCAGCGCGTGCAGATGGTGCTCGCCGAGGATGCAGCGAGTACCCGGCTGCTGCTGCGCACGGGTGTGATCGACGAGCACGGTCGTCCGCGCCTCACCGTGGCGCCGTCTCTGGCAGGACGGGACTGCTGCCGCGTGGCGCTGCTGCGCGGCGCCTTCGCCGCCGGCGGCAGCGTCTCGCCGCCCGGCAAGCCCGCCCACCTCGAGATCCGCACCCACGGGGGTGACTTCGCCGTGCTGCTCGCGAGCGCGTGCACCGAGCTGGGCGTGGCGGTTCAGACGCGGCAGCGCGAGCGCTGGGCCGAGGTGATGACGCGCAGGCGCGAGTCGGTGCAGGACCTCCTGACGGTGCTCGGCGCGGAGGGTGCTGCGCTCGACGTGGCAGAGGATGAGGTGATGCGCAGCGCCCGCGGCGATGCGAATCGACGAGCCAACTTCGACAACGCCAACCTCGGACGGCAGGTGCACGCCGCGCGCCAGCAGGTGGCTGCGGCGCAGACGCTGCTCGCCGCCGACGGGCTGTCGGGGCTGACGCCCGTCCTGCGCGCGACCGCGCAGCTCCGGCTCGATCACCCCGACATGACGCTGAGCGAGCTCGCCGAGCAGGCCGGCGCGTCGCGGCCGACCGTCGCGGGACGTCTGCGCCGTCTCGTCGAACTCGCGGAGATCGCCGGCGAAGCCGACGCGGACCGCCGCCCGCGCCCCTAGGATCCCGGGTAGACGCGAATCGCCCGATTCGCACGCTGCTCACCTACCGACCATCCACGCAAGGAGCTCCTCCGTGTCGACCCGCGTTGCCATCAATGGCTTCGGCCGCATCGGCCGCAACGTCCTGCGCGCCGCCTATCTGCGCCAGGCCCCGATCGAGATCGTCGCGATCAACGATCTGACCGATCCGAAGACGCTCGCGCACCTCCTCAAGTACGACTCGGTGCTCGGTCGCTTCGATCACACGGTCGAGGTCACGGACGGGGGCATCGCCATCGATGGCCGCGAGATCCGCGTGCTGGCCGAGCGCGATCCCTCGGCGCTGCCGTGGAAGGAGCTCGACGTGCCCGTCGTGCTCGAGTCGACCGGCTTCTTCACCAGCCGCGAGGGCGCCTCCAAGCACCTCGAGGCCGGTGCCAGCAAGGTCATCATCTCCGCACCCGCGACGGACCCGGACATCACGATCGTCCTCGGCGTCAACGGCGGGGACTACGACCCGGCGAAGCACAACATCATCTCGAACGCCTCGTGCACGACGAACTGCCTGGCGCCCTTCACG
>CAWUMZ010000186.1:0-3321 GCA_963923625.1 uncultured bacterium
GTGACCGTCAGCGGCTGCGTGCACGGCACCGTGACGCCCCGCTTCGCGTCGCATGGCGGTGCCGATGCCGCCGGCAACACGGGACCGGCATCCGAGGCAACATCGACGATCACGATCGTCCGCAATCTCGTGCCGACGCTCGCGACGCCTGCGCCGATCTCGCTCGTCGACACGGCGGCGAATGACTCGTTCGCCACTGCGACCGGCACGCTCGCCGGAGCCGATGCCGACACCGGCGACGTGCTGTCCTACGCGATCACGGGCGGTGCCGATAACGGCTCGACGATGTCTCTGGCGGGGACGTACGGCACGCTGACGGTCGTCAAGGCAACCGGCGCGTACTCCTTCGCGCCCAATCGGGCAGTCATCAACGCGCGCACCGCCGACGCGAGCGAGTCCTTCGCATTGACCGTCACCGACGGCACGGACAGCGCGGGCGCATCGCTCGCGATCGCCGTGACGGGGGCCAACGACGCACCGACGCTCACGTCGCCGACAGGCCCGACCTATGTCGATACGACGGGCAACGACGTCTTCGCCGGCGACAGCGGAACGCTGAGCGGCGCGGATCGTGATGCCGGTGCGGCACTCACATACGGCGTGGCCGGCGGTACGGATGACGGCACGACCGTGACCCGGGTCGGCGCGTACGGCACGCTGGCCGTAACCAAGGCGACGGGTGCCTACGCGTACACGCCCAATCGCGCGGCGATCAACGCCCGCACGGCTGACGCGACCGACGCGTTCACCGTCACCGTCTCCGACGGGACATCGATGGGGAGCGCGCCGTACAGCGCGACGATCGTCGGCTCGCCGGAGGCACCCGTGATCGCATGGGCGAGCCCGACCGCCATCGGGTACCCGACGCCCCTCGACGCGACGGGCCAGCTCAATGCCGCGGCAGCAGATGCCACGACGGCCGCTGCGGTGACCGGGACGTACGCGTACTCGATCGGCGGGTCGCCCGTCACGAGCGGTCAGGTGCTTGATGCGGGTTCGTACACGCTGCACGTTCTCTTCACGCCGGCGGGGGCAGGAGCCGGCGATTACACGACCGCGTCGGCGAACGTCCCGTTGACCGTCAATCGCGCGACGCAGACGATCACCGTCGGCGCGACGTCGACATCGCCGACATACGGTCAGACGGTCACGCTCAGCGCGAGCGGCTACACCGGTTCGGGTGCGGTCGAGTATCAGCGCGTCGCCGGTCCGTGCTCGATCTCCGGCGCCATCGTCTCGACCACCGGCGTCGGCACGTGCGACGTGACCGCATCGATCAGCCAGGACCCGAATCACAGCGCGGCGACCTCGAGCACGCTGTCGATCGCGATCGGCCAGGCCACGCTCACCGTCACCGCGCAGAACGCCCGCAAGCGCATCGGCCTCGCCGACCCGACGCTATCGGCGATCATCACCGGCTATCAGAACGGCGACACGGCGAGCGTGCTCACCGCGCCGGTGACGGTCGTCCGCGCCGCCGGTGAGGCGCTCGGCACCTATCCGATCACGGCCTCGGGCGCCGCGGCCGCGAACTACGCATTCGCGTACGTGCCGGCGACGTTCACGATCGTCGACCGCGATGTTCCGGTGCTCACCTGGAGTGCGCCCGCGACCATCGGCTACGGCACCGCGCTGTCGTCGAGCCAGCTGAACGCGGCAGCGGCGTTCGAGAGCGCGCCGGTGGCAGGATCGTTCACGTACGCGATCGGGGCGACGCCGATCGCCGCGGGCACGGTGCTGCCCGCGGGCAGCCACGTGCTGACCGCGACGTTCACGCCGACCGACACGCTGGCGTACTCGACGGGCGAGACGGTGCAGGTGCCGATCGAGGTCACGCCCCGGTCGCTCACGGTGAGCGGCGTCACCGTGGCGGATCGCGATTTCGACGGCACGACCGCGGCGACGGCCCGCTTCGGCGCCGCCACGCTTGCGGGCATCGTCGGCAGCGACGTCGTCGCGCTCGACACCTCGCTGGCCTCGGCCGCGTTCGATGCGCCGGAGCCGCGTGTCGGGCGCACGGTGAGCATCACAGGGCTCCAGCTCACCGGAGCCGATGTCGCGAACTACCGCCTGGTGCAGCCGACGGCGACCGCGTCGATCCGCGTCGCGCTGCCCGGTGCGCCGACGGGCGCGAACGCGACCGCTGCGAACGGTGCGGCGACGGTCTCCTGGAGTGCCCCGGTGTTCACGGGAGGTGCGCCGATCACCGGGTACGTCGTCACCGCCGAGCCGGGCGGCGCCTCCTGCGCGTGGACGTCGGGGCCGCTGACCTGCACGATCACGGGCCTCGCGAACGGCACGTCCTACACCTTCGTCGTGCGGGCGGCCAACGATGCCGGAACCGGTGCGCCTTCGAGCCCGTCGACGGCGGTCACGCCGACAGCGCCGACGCAGTCCGTCGCGCCGGATGATGCGGCGGTGCTGCCGAACGGCTCGGCCACGATCGCGGTCGGGTGCGCTGCAACTGCCCGCGCCTGCTCTGCGACGGTGACGATGTTCCTCGGCGCGGGGGCGATAGTGTCCACGCAGGAGCAGATCGCCGCTGGCGAGACGCGCAGCGTCGCACTGGCCCTGCCCGTCAAGCAGCAGCGTCGCCTCGCCGCGGAGGGCGTCCTCAAGGTGCGCGTGCAGACCGTCATCAACATCGACGGATCGAGCGTCACGGTCGAGACCACGGTCGAATTGGTCGCGCCGCCCGCCGAGTCGCTGGTCCGGCCGCGGCTGACGGCGGCGTCGGACGGCACCCTCACGCTCAGTGGCGACTGCCAGGGCGCGACCGTGACTCGTTGCGAGGGAACGCTGACGCTGTTCGCCGACAGCGCTCCGGTCGAGCGCGCTGCCGGTCGCGCCGCCGAGCGCGTGATCGTCGGCACGACGACCATCGCGGGTGCAGCCGGATCGTCGATGCACGCGCACACGAAACTGACCTCGGCGGGCGAGCGCATGATGCGCGAGCACGGCTCCATCCGCGTCGCGCCCGAGCTCGTCTTCAAGGGAGACACCAAGCTGGGCGGCGCGCTGCCGATGTTCACGATGACGCGCATGTCGCCCGCGGAGTGGCTGCGCCGCGCTCTGGCGACGCTGCACGTCGGCGGTCAGACGCGCATGGACCTCAACAACCTGCTCGACCAGGCGCGACGCAACGTCATGCCGCACGCACTCGCGGCGAAGCGCATCGAGACCGACATCATCCCGGCGCGCGAGGCGGCCCGTGCACGCGTGGCGGCACTGCCCACGCCGCCGGCGCGGCTGCAGCCGATCGTGACGCTCCTGCTGCGCGCCTTCGATCAGTCGCTCGCGGCGAATCACGCGTACGTCGCC
>CAWUMZ010000187.1:0-3300 GCA_963923625.1 uncultured bacterium
TGCAGCTGCGCAACCTCCAGACGCTCGTGGAGATCTCCGTCGACAAGAACTCGACGGTCATCTTCCCCTCCCCGCTGATGACGACGATCGAGGAGATCGGCGGCTTCCTGTCACGCGAGACGGACGCGGCGCAGAGCCTCAACGGGGTCATCGACGCGCTCAAGCGATAGGCCAATCTGGATCCGGATCCGTTTTGGCCCGCTGCGGGACAGATTGGATCCGGCACCAGAATGTCCCGTACAGGGACAGATTGGATCCGGATCCAGATTGGCCCGAACACGACGAAGGGCCCCGGGTTGCCCCGGGGCCCTTCTCGTGGAACCACTCCACGCCGGGCGAACCCGACGCTGGAACCGGCAGAGCCGGCGACGAGACCGCTTAGCGGAGCTCGACGGTGGCGCCAGCCTCCTCGAGCTCGGCCTTGAGCTTGTTGGCGTCCTCGGCCGGGACGCCCTCCTTGACCATGCCGGGCGCGCCGTCGGCGATGTCCTTCGCCTCCTTGAGGCCCAGGCCGGTCGCCGAGCGGATCACCTTGATGACCGGGATCTTCTGCGAGCCCGCGTCGGCGAGGAAGACGTCGAACGACGACTTCTCCTCGGCGGCGCCACCGGCGTCGCCACCGCCGCCACCGGCGGCCGGAGCGGCGACGGCGACAGCGGCAGCTGCCGAGACGCCGAACTCCTCCTCGAGGGCCTTCACGAGCGTGTTGAGGTCGAGGACGGACATGCCCTTGATCTCCTCGATCATCTGATCAGTGGTCATAGCCATGATCGTGTCTCCTTGGGTTGGTGTGTGGCACGCCTACGCGGCGGCCTTCTGCTTTTCGATCTGATCGAGCGCGACCACGAGGCCGCGCGGGATTGCCGCGAGCGTGCTCGCCAGACCCTGGATCGGGCCGTTGAGCGCGACGACGAGCTGTGCGTGCAGCTGGTCCCTGCTCGGCAGGGTGGCCAGCGTCTTGATGCCATCCGCATCGAGGACGGCCCCATCGATCAGGCCACCCTTGATCTGGAGGATCTGCGTGTCCTTCGCGGCCTTGGCGAGCGCCTTGGCGACCGGAGCCGCATCGGACTGGCAGAACGCGATCGCGGTCGGACCCGCGAGGAAGTCCTCGAGGCCCTCGACGCCGGCACGCTGCACGGCGATGCGCGCGAGCGTGTTCTTGGCGACGTAGAACGACGCGTCATGCGGTCGGATCTCGTTGCGCAGCTCGGCGAGCTGCTTCACGGACAGACCGCGGTAATCGGCGACGATCATCGAGGACGCGTTCTTGAACTCGGCCTCGAGCTCGCCGATCAGCTCTTCTTTTCGTTCCTTCAGCATTGGTGTACCACCTCCTTTCGTCTGCGTGCCCGCCGATTGGACGGCGAGCACGGCGAAAGGGCGGTACGCAGACCGTCCTCCGCTCGAGCCTCACCGCCTGCGCCGGTCTTCTCCGCCCTCGGAGTGAGGGTGGTGCCGGCGGTCCCTGGCGACAGGTTCACGCGGGATGGGAGTCAGATGCCCGTTAGGCGCTCTGCTCCTCGAGCACGTCGCGGGTGCGCGACGGATCGATCTTGATGCCCGGGCCCATGGTGGAGCTCAGGACGACGGTCTTGATGTAGCGGCCCTTGGCCGACGACGGCTTCGCGCGGAGGATCTCCTCCAGCACGGTCGCGTAGTTCTCGCCGAGCTCGCGCTCGCCGAAGGACTTCTTGCCGAGCGCGACGTGCACGAGGCCGGCGCGGTCGGTGCGGTACTCGATCTTGCCGCTCTTGATGTCCTCGACGGCCTTCTTGATGTCCATCGTGACGGTGCCGGTCTTCGGGTTCGGCATCTTGCCGGAGGGTCCGAGGACGCGGCCGAGCTTGCCGACGGTGACCATCATGTCGGGCGTCGCGACGGTGACGTCGAAGTCGTCGAAGCCCTCGAGGATCTTCGCGGCGAGATCCTCGCCACCGACGATGTCGGCGCCGGCGGCCTCGGCCTCGGCGGCCTTCTCGCCCTGGGCGAAGACGGCGACGCGCATGTCGGAGCCGGTGCCGTGCGGCAGCATGACCGTGCCGCGGAGCTGCTCCTCGGCGTGGCGGACGTTGATGCCGAGGCGGAAGTGCACCTCGACGGTCTCGTCGAAGTTCGCCGTGTTGAGCGTCTTGAGCAGGCGGACGGCCTCGATCGGCTGGTACAGCTTCTCGCGATCGACCTGCGCGCGGGCTGCTGCGAGCTTCTTGCCGCTCATGCCTCCACCTCCACGCCCATCGAGCGGGCGGTGCCGGCGATGATCTTCATCGCGGCCTCGACGTCATTGGCGTTGAGGTCCTCCATCTTCGTCTCCGCGATCGACTGCAGCTGGGCCTTGCTCAGCGTGCCGACCTTGTCGCGATGCGGGATGGCGGAGCCGCTCTTGAGCTTGAGGGCCTCCTTGATCAGCACGGCCGCCGGCGGCGTCTTCGTGATGAACGTGAAGGAGCGGTCCTCGAACACCGAGATCTCGACCGGGATGATGCGGCCGTTCTCGCTCTGCGTCTGGGCGTTGAACGCCTTGCAGAAGTCCATGATGTTGACGCCGTGCTGACCGAGCGCGGGTCCGACCGGCGGGGCGGGGTTGGCCTGTCCGCCGGGGATCTGGAGCTTGATGATGCTGACGACCTTACCGGCCATCTTGACCTCCTGCGGTGCATGCGCCCAGTCCTTCGGGCTCCCGCTGTCTGGCGTCGCGGGTGCGACGCGGGGTGAATCCTAGATCAGCCTCAGTCGAGGCGCTTCACATCGCTGAAGCCGAGCTCGACCGGCACCTGGCGCTCGAAGATCGAGACGTGCACCTTGAGCTTCGACGACTCGTTGTTGATCTCGATGATCTCGCCGTCGAAGTCGGCGAGCGGGCCCGAGATGACCTTGACCATCTGGCCGAGCGTGAACTCGGCGACGGCCTTCGGCTTGGCCTCGGCGGCCTCGACCTTGAGGAGCTTGTCGACCTCGGCCTGGCCGAGCGGCACGAGCGTCATCTCCTCGCGCTTGCCGGTGGCGCCGACGAAGCCGGTCACGCCGGGCGTGTTGCGCACGAGGCTGACGCACTCGGGCGTCGCGTCCATCTGCACGAGGACGTAGCCGGGGAGCACGCGGCTCTCCTTCTCGACCTTCTTGCCATCCCGCGTCTCGACGGTCTGCTCGGTCGGCACGACG
The DNA here is from genome assembly GCA_963923625.1 of uncultured bacterium. Lineage (GTDB taxonomy): Bacteria > Actinomycetota > Thermoleophilia > Gaiellales > F1-60-MAGs149 > F1-60-MAGs149. The sequence continues at coordinate 3,163 of CAWUMZ010000187.1, forward strand.
ATGCGGCGGATGTCGTCGCCGCCCTGCTGGGTGCGACGGCGCTGCTCGAGGTTGCGGCGGACCTTGTCCTCGTGACCGGAGTAGGTGTGGATGGCGTACCAGCGGAACATGGTTGGACCTCGTTGACTAGCCGGCCTG
>CAWUMZ010000188.1:0-3279 GCA_963923625.1 uncultured bacterium
GTACGGCGCGGTGCGTCCGTCTGATCGCATCGCCTCGTACAAACGCGAGATCGACGCGAAGCGCTGGCGCCCGCTGCTCGACGCCGAGCTCGCGAAGGCCGCGGGGCGCGGCGTGATCCTGGACTGCCGGTCCGCCACGTACGTCGCCGCCTGGCGCCCGAGCGGCGCGGTGGCGGAGCGCACCGCGCACGTCTCCGTGGTGCGCGAGACGAACGGCGCGCGCACGGTCGTCTCGCACGACGCGAAGAAGACGCGTGGCGAGGTGGCGCGGTTCGTCGCCGAGACGGGGGAGACGCCGAGGACGGTCGATGAGCTCGCCGCGGTGGTTCGCCGCCGCTTCCCGTGCGAGCTCGAGCCGCCGGAGCGCGCCGACGCGCCATGGCGGCTGACGATCGTGACGCGCTAGCCGAGGTGCGCCGCGAGGCGCGTGAGGGTCTCGACGCCGAGCGGATCGGCCTCATCGCGCACCGGGTGGATCGTCACGTGGTCGGCACCGGCGTCGAGGTGCTCGCGCAGGCGCGCGGCGATCGCGTCCTCGTCGCCCCAGAAGACGAGCTGGTCGACGAGGTGGTCGGAGCCGCCGTTCGCGACGTCCTCCTCGCTGAAGCCGAGCCAGAGCAGGTTCTTGACGTAGTTCTCGGCGCCGAGGTACCACTCGATCTCGGCGCGCCCCTTGGCGCGGGCGACCTCCGGATCGGTCTCGAGCACGACCTTGTGCTCGACGAGCAGCAGCGCGTCGGGTCCCATCTCCGCGCGGGCACGGCGCGTGTGGTCGACGGTGACGAGATAGGGATGTGCGCCCAGCGTCCGCTCGGCCGCGAGCCGCAGCATCGGCGGGCGCAGGCCGGCGAGCACGACGTGGATGGGCGGCGCGTCCTCACCGAGCGGCATCTCGCCATCCGCCTGCTCCATCGCGTCGAGGTAGGCGCGCATCGTCGCGACGGGCTTCTCGTACACGTGGCCGCGCGCGGTGATGAGGGGGCGGTGGCTGACGCCCAGGCCGAGGATGAAGCGGTCATCCGACGCGTCGGCGAGCGTGCGCGCCGCCTGCACCGAGGCGCGCGCATCGCGTGACCAGATGCTGGCGATGCCGGTCGCCACGTGCAGGCGCTCGGTCGCCGCGAGCAGCGTGCCCGCGTTGGTGTACGCCTCGTGGCTATCGAGGGTCTCGGGATACCAGAGGCAGCCGTAGCCGGTCGCCTCGATCGCGCGGGCCGCCTCGCGCATCGCGGCGGCGGGTGCGTAGGCGAAGCCGAACGACCAGGCGCCCCACGGTCCGATCGCCGCGCGGATGCGGGCGCGGTCGCTGGTGAGGCTCGAATCCATGGCGGGATTCTACTGCGGTGACGGCGCCGGGAGATGGTCGAGGAACCACGCCGCGGCATGGTCGGCGACGGCATCGAGTGCGCCGGGCTCCTCGAACAGGTGCGTGGCCCCGGGGATCACGACGAGGTCGCTGGGGCAGGTGAGACGAGCCTGCGCCGCCCTGTTGAGCGCCAGCACCTCGGTATCGGCGCCGCCGACGAGGAGCAGCACGGGTGCGCGCACCGACGTCAGCGCGTTTCCCGCCAGATCGGGACGGCCGCCCCGTGACACGACCGCCGCCACCCGCTCCGGCTCCGCAGCGGCCGCCATCAGCGCAGCAGCGGCCCCGGTGCTCGCACCGAAGAGCCCCAGCGGGAGGCGGCGCGTCTCCGGCGTCGCAGCCGCCCAGCGAATGGCGTCTTCCAGTCGGTCGGCCAGGAACCGTATGTCGAAGACCAGAGCGCGACTCCCGCCCTCAGCGGGTGTCAGGAGGTCGAAGAGCAATGTGGCCAGGCCGGCGTCGCCCAAGCGTCGTGCGACGGCGCGATTGCGCGGGCTGTGGCGGCTGCTGCCGCTGCCGTGGGCGAACGCGATCAGGCTCCGAGGCTCGGCGGGGAGGAGGAGATCGCCGTGCAGCAGTTCGCCGTCGCGCGTGGGGATTCGAACCTCGGCCACCCGCGACCCTGTCTCGGTGAGCAGCTCGAGCACCCGCTCGTCGGGCACCGGGGCGAAGTCGTCGTAGAACCAGCCGATCGCACCGAGGTCGACCGGCTCGAGGACCGCGATCACGTCGTCCGCATCTCCGCGCAGCCGGCGGAGCGATTCCGGCGCCCCCACCGGCACGGCCACCACGATGCGCGACGCTCCGCGGGCGCGCGCGGCGCCGACTGCCGCCTCCATGGTCCCGCCGGTCGCGATGCCGTCGTCCACGAGCACGACGGTTGCGTCGTTCAGCGGCAGTGGCGAATGATTCGGACGCAGTCGCGCGATCGTCGCTGCGAGCTCGCGTCGCGCATGATCCACGGCACCACCGACTTCCACAGCTGTGAGGTCGAGCAACTCGATCGCGCGTTGGTCGAGCCAGATGCCGCCACCTTCGGCGACCGCGCCGATTCCCAGCTCCGGGTTGCCCGGGCACCCGACCTTGCGCACCGGCACGACGTCGAGCGGCGCGCCGAGCGCTTCCGCGACTGCCTTCGCGACGGGGACGCCACCGCGAGGCAGGCCGAGGACGATCGTCGACCCGAGGCCTTGCTTGCGGCACAGCGTGCCGAGCACGCGGCCCGCCTCATCACGGTCGGCAAAGCTCTGCATCTCCGCAACGCGCGTGCCCATGTGAAGGACGCTATGCGGCCGTCGGTGCCGAATACGAGTGGGGTGGCGCCTGTATTCATCGGGGAAACGTGCATACGTATGTGGGAAACCCGCGACCGAAATATTACGGGGGGGCGATACTGGGCTTTGTCGGCTGACTGCCTTGATAGGCAGTGGCAGCGACGAAACAGGGGGGGTATGGGCGGAGGATCCGATCTCGCGTTGCCTGACGATTCGTGGTTCCGATTGGCGGCCGAGCACGCGGCGGATGGGCTCGTGCTCATGGGTGCGGACGGTCTGCTTTGGGTCTCGCCATCATCGGTGCGCGAACTCGGCTGGACCGTCGACGACTTCGCGACGATGCCGGCGCTCGACATCGTCCACCCGGACGACCGCGCGCAGGCCGCATCGTGGCGTGAGCAGCTCGCGGCGGGCGCTCAGGTGTCGTGCGAGGTCCGGTTGCTGCGCAAGGACGGGTCGTCGCTCTCCACACGGGTGGACATCAAGCCGATCATTGACGCCGGCGTCGTCCTCGGCCACTGCACGACCTGGCGGGACATCAGCTCCGAGGTCGCGACGCGCACGGCCCTCGCGGCGTCCGAGGCCCGTCTGCGGGAGATCGCGGAGAACGCCGCCGACGTCGTCGCGTACGGCGATAAC
>CAWUMZ010000189.1:0-3257 GCA_963923625.1 uncultured bacterium
CCACCACCTTCCGCAGGTGGAGCTTCGGGGCGATGTCGTCATTGGTGATCGTGCAGGTCGCCTCACCGCCGATGCCGACGGTGATCTGCGCGCCCTTCTGCGAACCGCCAACGCACGTCCAGTCGGACGCGGCGTATCCGGCGGGGCCCGACTCGCCCAGCGCGAATGCGCCTGCCTGCAGCGTCGGGCCGGAGTCGACCGGCGTGACGCCGGTGATGTCATTCGCCCCGGCACCGTCGGCCGTGAGCGTGAATGCCGACGCCAGCGCGGTGCCGCCGTTGTCGTTCACCACCAGCTTGCGCAGGTGCAGCTGCGGGGCGATGTCGTCGTTGGTGATCGTGCAGGTGGCCTCGCCGCCGATGCCGACGGTGATCTTCGCGCCATCCTGGGTTCCGCCGACGCAGTTCCACGCGCTCGCGGCGTATCCGGCCTGGCCCGTCTCCGACAGCACCCACGTGTCGGCCTTCAGGCCCGCACCCGAATCCACGGGACTCGTGCCCGACAGGTCATTCGAGCCCGCGCCATCGGCGGTGAGCGTGAAGTCCGAAGTCGTCGCCGTGCCGCCGTTGTCGTTGACCACCACCTTGCGCAGGTGCAGCTTCGGCGCGATGTCGTCGTTGGTGATCGTGCAGGTGGCCGACTGGCTGTAGCCCAGCGTGATCGTCGAGCCAGCCTGCGTCCCATCGCCCGTGCACACCCAGACGCCTGCGGCGTACCCGGGCATGGTCGTCTCCGACAGCGTCCACGTGTCCGGCAGCAGGCCGGCTCCCGAGTCGACCGGGCTGGTGCCGGAGAGATCGTTCGCCCCCGCCCCGTTCGCCGTCAGCGTGAAGTCCTGCGTGGTGGCCGTGCCGCCGTTGTCATTGACGACGACCTTGCGCAGGTGCAGCTGCGGTACGGGTTTCGCCGCGTTTGCATAGGTGCACGCGACGTTGTCGCCCTCCTGCAGGTTGATCGACAGGTTCGCCGTGGCCGTGCTCGGCGGCGTCGTCGACACGCCGCCCGAGACCGTGCACGCGACGCCGGTGAGGGTCCACGCCGCGGGCACCGTCTCGGCGACCGCGTAGGTCTTGAAGTCGACGATGCCGGTGAACGCCTTCGTGTTCGCGGCGGTGCCGTCGTCCACGAGGCTGAAGTTCGCCAGCGGCGCCGGCGATGCGGTGAAGGCGAACGGCGTCGACCCGTCGGGTGTCGCGTCCTTGACGATCGTGATCGATCCGGGGTAGATCACCGCGGCGGCGCTGAGCGAGCGATCTTGATTGCCACCCGAGCCGTCGAGGTCGATCAGACGCATGTGGTACGGCGAGCCGGGGATCGCGACGGCGGAGGCATCTGCACCCCAATCGGTGCGGTTGGAGATGTGGCCGCCCCAGGCGAGCACGGGATTGGCCTGCGTCGCGGTGAACGTGATGGTGATGCGGCGCGCGTTGTCGCCCGTGGGGAAGGTCCCCGCCGGCGAGTACGCGCTCACGCCCGTGATGGCGCCGCCGTAGAGCTTGAAGGCGCCGGCGATCGGCGTCACCCCCGCCCCGGTGACCTGGGGATCGGCCGGAATCGCGAACGACCCGGGCGTCGCCGGGCAGCCGCTGATGCCAAGGCACGGATTCGCATTCGTCACGGTGCGGTTGAACGTCGTCAGGTAGTCGATCGCGTGCTTGCCGCCCTTCGTCGTATCCCACTCGATCGTCACCGTGTGCGACGCGAGCGACAGGTTGTCGAACTGCATGCGGTACGGGATCGAGTCGCCTTCGTAGTACGTCGCCTTGCTGGAACCCAGGTTGCCGTTGACCCAATCTGCGACGTTGGAGCTGCAGCCGTTGATCGCGTCCGCCGGCACGGTGCCGTTGGCGCACTGGTCGAGGTTCGCCGACGGGTTGGCATCGGTGAAGGTCGACGTTGCCGTGAGCGTGCCGTGTCCCGTCGCCTGCGTGGCTGTGACGATGTAGTCCGACACATAGACCGCGGGCAGCGAGAAGGCATCGACGACCGCGCCGGTGCCATCGGGCTGGACGTCGGCCGTGTGCGTCCAGACCGAGCCCTGGGCGTCCGCGACGACGATGTGGACGGCGCTCCCGCCCACATCCCAGCCGGCACCCGTGAGCTTGACCGCGCCGCCCGGGTTGTAATCCGGCAGATCACTCTGGATCGTCGGCGCGGTCGCGCCGCGCGCCGACTCGATACTGGTGCCGAGCGAGCCGGCGGCCAACAGCCCGGCCACCGCGGCCACGCCGATGATCGCACCCGCGACGGCGCTGCGCGGCCGTTTCCGGGCGCGCACAGCGGCGAATCCGATCGAGATCGCCGCCATCAGCAGCAGAGCGGTGTGCGAGCCAAGCGTGTTCATCGAAACTCCTCCACGTCGTTGGCAGCCACGCTATGAACCGGACGGAGGCCGGAGCGCGTGGTCGACGCGGGATCTCGCGCGGCGCTTCATCGGCGTCGACGGGCGCGAACCGCGACGGGTCTGCGGGACCGCCGCAGACCCCGAACCTCACTCGGGACGCATGGATCGCGGATCGGCGCAGGCCGAGGTGGCGCGCAGGGCGCCGAGGATCGTGACCTGCACGGCCGTGATGGTGCACCCCGCGCGGTGCGCGAACGGCGCGGCGACCGTGACGTCGATGCGTCCGCTGCCGTTCGGCACGGCGTCGACGGTGCGGCGGCGCACACCACCCGGCGACTCGATCACGACCCGCACGGGGCGCGCTCCGACCACCCAGCCGATGCCGGCGAGTCGCACACCATGCCCGGCGGATGCCGACGACCGGGCGCCGGCGATCGTCGGCGTCGTCGCCGGGCTCGCTCGCTCGGCGAGCACGCCGGCCGAGCCGATCGCGAGCATGCCGACCACGACCACAGCACCGGCTCCCAGTGCGATCGCGAAGCTGCGCACCGTCGCGTGACCGGTGGCCAGGATGAGCGCGACGACGGCGATCGCCAGGGTAAGCGCCGCCACATGCCAGATCAGCGTGTCCATCGAGAGCCTCCGCGTCAGTGGCGCCACGCTACGTCGCTCGTCGCGATCGGTGTCCGTGGTCGGCACCAAATCCGGCGCGGGTTCCCCCGGAAACGCGAAGCGCCCGCCTCCCCGGAGGGAGGCGGGCGCCGTCTGCGGAGGATCTAGCCGAGCAGCCCGCGCTCGTGCGCGGCCTGCACGAGCTCAGCACGGCGGTGCATGCCGAGCTTCGCCTGCAGCCGAGCGCGGTGCGTCTCGATCGTGCGCACCGACAGGTACAGGGTGCCGGCGATCTCCTGGT
>CAWUMZ010000190.1:0-3246 GCA_963923625.1 uncultured bacterium
GAAGCCATTGCAACCCCGCTCATAGAGCCGAAATCAGCACCTCTCGGCTATGAGATATTTTGTAACGGTTTGCAGGCAAATTAGGAACAGCCCTATGAATATTCATATTGCGCTTGCATTTCCCAAATGGCTCAGGCAGCATGGGGTCGTCCGGGTAAACCTCATGTAAACGATGAGGGTTTTCGTCCCCGGGATGGAGGAGCAGGACCCCCGATGCAGACCGCACGAGCCACCACCGCACGAACCGCCGATCCGGCAGCGCGCCAGAAGCGCGACCAGGGCGATCTCAACCTCGTGCTGCGCGCCCGCAACGGCAGCGATGCGGCTCTGGACCAGCTGATCCGCCGCTACCAGCCGTTCGTGCGGCTGAAGGCGTCGAGCTACTTCCTGGCCGGCGGCGACTCCGATGATCTGCAGCAGGAGGGCCTGATCGGCCTCTACAAGGCGATCCGCGACTACCGCGTCGACCGCGAGACATCGTTCCGCTCGTTCGCCGAGCTCTGCATCACGCGCCAGATCATCACGGCGATCAAGGGCGCGACCCGCAACAAGCACCAGCCGCTGAACGGCTACATCTCGTTCTCGCACACGCCCGCGGGCGCCGATCCCGAGGGCGGGGAATGCACGCTCGGCGATGCGATCGCCGGCTCGCCCACGATGGATCCCGCCTCGCGCGTCGTCTCGAGCGATGAGCTCGAGTCGCTCGTGGCGATGCTCGGATCGTCGCTGTCCCCGCTCGAGTCCGAGGTCCTCGCCGCCTTCATGGCCGGCGACTCCTACGACGCGATCGCAGCGCAGGCCGGCTGCGATCCGAAGGCCGTCGACAACGCGCTGCAGCGCGTCAAGCGCAAGATCGAGCAGCATCGCGCCAGCCGCGATGTCGCCGAGACCGCGTAAGACCGCGTAGATTGCCGGCATGACGCCGGCTCAGTACGCCATCGCCGGCCTCGCCGCGCTCGCCGCCGGGCTCGTCAACGCGCTGGCCGGCGGCGGCACCCTGATCTCGTTCCCGGTCCTGCTGGCGCTCGGCGTCCCGCCGGTCACCGCGAACGTGACGAACACGGTCGCCCTCGTGCCGGGCTATCTCGGCGGGACGATCGCGCAGCGCGACGACCTCAAGGGGCAGGGGCATCGCCTGCGGGTGCTCATGCCCGCCGCGGCACTCGGCGGCATCCTCGGTGCGGTACTGCTGCTGATCACCCCGGAGAGCGTCTTCAAGGTGCTCGTGCCGTTCCTGATCATCGGCGCCGTCGTCATCCTCGGCCTCGGCGATCGCGTCAAGCGCCGCGTCGCGACGCGCATCTCGCACCTCCACGACGGTATCGAGAGCCTGCGGGGTCCCGTCGTCGGCGTCTTCCTCGCGGCGATCTACGGCGGCTACTTCGGCGGCGGCCTCGGGATCATCGTGCTGGCGGTCCTCGGCATGGTGCTGGTCGACTCGATCACGCGCATCAACGCGCTCAAGCAGTGCACCAGCCTGGCGGTCAACGGCTTCGCGGCGATCATCTTCCTCTTCTCCGGCGATGTCCTGTGGATCACGGCCGCGGTCATGCTCGTGTGCGCGCTGATCGGCGGCTTCCTCGGCGGCGAAGTGGCGCACCACGTGCCGGGGCGCGTCCTGCAGCGGCTCGTGCTCGTGATCGGCGTGTTCGTCGCGATCGGGTACACCGTCCGGACCTTCGGCTGAAGCCGCGCCGATGACCGGCATGCACGAAGTCGTCATCGTCGCGGTGGCTGGGCTCGCCGCCGGTTTCGTCAACGCGCTCGCCGGCGGCGGCAACCTGATCGCCTTCCCCGTGCTGATGGCGATCGGGATTCCGCCGATCGCCGCGAACGTCACGAGCACCGTGTCGGTGACGCCGGCGAACGCCGGCGGCGCCTACGCCCAGCGCGAGCGTCTCGAAGGGCAGCGGCCGCGCATCCGCCTCCTGCTCCCGATCGCAATCGCCGGCGCGCTGCTCGGCGCGGGCCTGCTGCTGATCACGCCGCCCGACGTCTTCGAGTACCTGATCCCCGTGCTGCTCGGACTCGGCGTGACGCTGGTGATCATCAGTCCGAGGATCAAGCGGCGGCTCGACCTCGTCTGCTCGCTCGCGCCGACGGGACGGCGGGCGACCGCGGTCTCGGCAGTCGGGTTGTTCGCCGCCGGGCTCTACGGCGGCTACAGCGGCGGCGGGCTCGGCATCATCATCCTCGCGGTGCTCGGCGCCGCGATCGTCGACAGCGTCACGCGCATCAGCGCACTCAAGCAGCTGCTGGCGACGGCGATCGGCGTCACTGCGACGTGCATCTTCCTGTTCTCGGGCGAGATCATCTGGATCGCCGCCGCCGTGATGCTCGCCGGTGCCGTCTGCGGGGGTTACATCGGCGGACACGTGGCCAATCGCGTGTCACCAACGGCACTGCGGTACGCGATCATCGGCGTCGGCCTCGTCGTCACCGCGGTGTTCGCGGTGCGCATCTACCGCTGATCAGGCGGCGGTCGGCACGGCGGAGCGCAGCGTGGCGGCGACCCTGGCCGGGTCGGGCACGTTGGTGCAGATGCCGTCGACGCCCATCGCAACGAGCCGCGCGATGGCAGCGGGGTCGTCGGGCGTCCACACCCAGATCTCGCCCCCGGCGCGGTGCACCTGGGTGACGAGTCGGGGTGTGACGAGTCGGTGCTGCACCGTCACGAGGTCGCAGTGCGTGGCTTTCAGCAGCAGATCGACGCGGCCGGTCCAGACGAATCGCCACAGCCGGTTGGCGACCCAGCCGAGCGCACGGATCCAGTCGTGATGGCGGCGCGGGATCGTGAGGCCGACGCGGATGCGCGGCTCGAGGTGGCGGATCCACAGCGCCTGCTCCCAGCCGCCGCCGGTGATCACCACGCGCTCCGCCATGTCGGCCTCGCGAAGCTCGCGTACGAGCTGGTCGGCGAGGTGGTTCTGCTTGAGATCGAGATTGAGCGGGATGTTGGCGTGCCGGGCGAGCGCGAGTGCGTCGCGCAGTCGCGGCGCCGTCTCGTTCGGCCCCTTGTCGTGTGACAGCACGAGCTCGCCGTCGGAGCGGCGACGGCGCACGTCGACCTCAACCATGTCGGCACCCAGCCGGATCGCCTCGCGGATCTGCGCGAGCGAATTGTCGCCGAGCCCGGTGCGGTAGCCGCGGTGGGCGATATGCAGGTGGGTGCCCATGCCCTGAGCGTACTCCCGTGCGGTCGGCCACGAGCGGAATTCACCGGATCGTGAACATCGCGTAACCGCA
>CAWUMZ010000191.1:0-3180 GCA_963923625.1 uncultured bacterium
GAGCACCTGCCCGAGGCGATCGACATCGTCGGCTCCATGGTCGCGACGCCGCAGTTCAACGACCTGGAGGCCGAGCGTGAGGTGGTTCTCGAGGAGCTCGCGCTCTATGAGGACACTCCCGACGATCTGGTGCACGACATCCTGGGGCTCACGCTGTTCCCCGATCAGGCGATCGGCCGTCCCATCGCCGGCACGGCGGCATCCGTCGAGGGACTCGACGATCCGCTGATCCGCGCCCACCACGCACGGCACTACACCGGGGATCAGATCGTCGTCGCGGTGGCCGGACCGGTCGAGCATCAGCAGCTCCTCGAGCTGGTGGAGCGGTCGTTCGCCGGGCTGGGACGCGGCACGGTGCACGACCGCATCGACGGGCGCGCGGCGCGCGGCGCCATCGCCTTCACAGAGCGCGACACGGAGCAGACCCACATCGCGATCGGCGGTGCGGGCATCGGGCGCAAGGATGAGCGCCGTTTCGCGCTCGCGGTGCTCGACCAGATCCTCGGCGGGGGCGCGGCATCGCGTTTCTGGCAGGAGATCCGCGAGCAGCGCGGCCTCGTCTACAGCGTCTACTCGTACGTCAGCTACTTCGAGGAGACCGGCCAGGTCGGGTTGGCGCTCGGCACGCGTCCGGAGAACCTCGAGGAGGCGCTCACAATCGCCTCGGCCGAGATCGCGGACCTGTCGGCCGGCAACTTCCGCGACGGCGAGATCGAGCGCGCCCGCGACAACCTCAAGGCGCGCCTGCTGCTGAACATGGATTCGACCGTGGCGCGGATGAGCCGTCTCGGTCGCAGCCTCGTCTCCGACATCCCGCTGATGGACGACGCCGAGGTGGCCAGGCGCATCGATGCCGTCACCGCCGACGACGTCTGCGGTCTGATGCGCGACCTGTTCGCACCAGAGGGGCTGTGCGTCTCCGGCATCGGCTCCGATCGCGCTGCGTTCGATCGTGCGATGGAGGCCTTCCGCGAGCCCGTGGCGGGCGTCGCATGACCCGCGTTCTCGTCAGCGGCGCCACCGGCAAGCTCGGCGGACCGATCGTCGCGGCGGTCAGCGCGGCCGACGATCTCACGCTCGCGGGACGCGTCGCGCGGTCGCTCACGAGCGGAGACGGGTTCGGCAGCGTCGACGAGGCGATCGCCGCCACACGGGCCGACGTGCTGCTCGACGTGACGGCGCCTGATGTCGGCGAGACACACACGCTCTCGGCGATCGCGGCGGGCATTCCCGTCGTCCTCGGCACCACCGGACTCGGAGAGGCGGGGGAGCAGCGCGTGCACGCAGCAGCCGCTGCCGCCGGCGTCCCCGTGCTCTACGTGCCCAACTTCGCGATCACCGCCGTGCTGATGATGCGCTTCGCCGCCGAGGCCGCGAAGGTGCTCGAGCAGTGCGCGATCGTCGAGGAGCACAACCCGGCCAAGGTCGACCGCCCCAGTGGCACCGCCCTGCGCACGGCCGATCTGATCGAGGCGGTGTCGGGGCGGCGGCCGGAGATCTCCTCGCTGCGCATCGAGGGCGTGGTGGCCAACCAGAGCGTCATCTTCGGCGCCGATGCGCAGACGCTCGAACTGCGCAACGTGACGCTCAGCCGCGAGGCATTCGTCCCCGGCGCACTGCTGGCGATCCGACGGGTCGCAGCGCTCGCACCAGGGCTGCACGTCGGCCTCGACCACGTGCTGGACTGATCCCCGCTCCGCGCCGGAGCGCGAAGCGGGGGACAGACGTCAGTCGCCTGAGACGGCGCCCTCGAGATCGACCTCGGGGTCCGGCACCAGCGAGGCGCGCGTCTTGGCGCCGAGCAGGTAGAACAGGATGCCGACGGCGATCGTGATGCCGATCGCGATGAAGGCGTACAGCGTGTACTGCGAGCGCGTCACGCCCTCGGGCAGCCAGGAGTCGCTGAGCAGCACGCCATCGGCGAACAGGCCCGGGAAGATGCCGGCCAGCGTCGCGAACAGGGCCCAGAAGGTCGTCAGCAGACCGCACACCCAGACGCCCGCCATGCCGCCCGGCACCTTGTACGGGCGGTTGACGTGCGCATGGCTCATCCGCAGCTTGATGAACGCCGGGAAGATGACGATGTAGCTGATCGTCGTGAACAGCAGCACGATGCCGATCATCACGTTGAACGCGTCGGCGGCGCTGCCCGAGCCGAGCCGGCTCGCGGTGATGAACACGATCGTCGAGAGGATGCCCGAGATCAGGTTGACGTTCAGCGGCGTGCCGTACTTCGACGAGAAGCGGCCGAGCCACATCGGCCCGGTGCCGTCGATCGCGGCGATCGCCTGCGAGCGGTCCGACCCCATCAGCCACGTGCTCGCGCTCGAGACGACGGCCAGGATGAACATCACCACGGCGACCTTGACCATGATGTCGCCGGCGCCGCCGTAGACCGTGAAGACGGTGTCGACCGCGTCGAGGAACGAGGAGACGCCGTTGCCCTTGATCTGGTCGGCAGGCACGACGCTGATGATCGCCAGCACGGGCAGGCCGTACAGGAGGATCGAGACGACGAGCGCGCGGATGACCGTGAACGGCACGTCCTTCTGCGGGTTCTTCATCTCGTCTCCGGCCGCGCTCGGCAGCTCGAAGCCGACGAAGTTGAAGAAGAGCAGCGGCACGAGGGCGACGAACGCGCCCCAGCTCGGCTTGAAGTCGCCGACGGCGGGGAAGTGCACGCCGTGCTTGGCCGCGTAGATGATCGTCGTGAGCGAGAACAGGCCGATCACCACGATGCGGCACCATGCGCCGATCGTCGGGATCCACTTGCCGACGCCGAACGAGAGGATCGCGGACCAGACGGAGAACCAGATGTAGACCAGGCCCACGAGGTAGTAGGCCCAACTGCCGTCCTCGAAGTGCCAGATGTACGTCTGGATCGCGGCGATCGCGAGCAGCGCGAGGGTGGCGCCGATCCAGACCGGGTTCGAGAACCAGTAGAAGATCGCGTTGATGCCGGCGGTCAGTCGACCCCAGGCCATGCGCGTCCAGATGTACGCGCCGCCCTCCTCGGTGAACGCCGCGCCCAACTCGGCCGTGAGCAGGCCGTAGGGGATGAAGAAGAAGATCGCGAGGAACACCAGCCACAGGAAGCCCTGTGCGCCCTCCGCCGCGACCTGGCCGAGCGTATCCACGCCGACGATGGTGCAGATCAGGAAGAAGAAGATGTCGAACCGG
>CAWUMZ010000192.1:0-3174 GCA_963923625.1 uncultured bacterium
GTCGCGGGGAAGGCGTAGTCGTCGAAGATGTCGAGCGTGCCGCCGCGCGCCTCGGCCGCATCGAGCGAGGCGTTGACGCGCTCCGTCGTATCGGCGGCCCACTGCAGCACGCGCGAGCGGCCGAACCACTTCTGGAAGACCTTGCGCAGGCGCGTGTGATCCGGCGGGTCCTGGCCGAGGACGGAGTTGTGGAAGCGGTCGCCGACGCCGAAGGAGAGCTCGAGCGAGCTGAGACGGTCGTCGCGCAGCAGCGCGGTGACGTCCTCGTAGCGCGTGACGACGTGGACGCCGGCCGGGCTCGCGTAGACGGGCGTCAGCTCGCGCACGCGGTCGTAGTACGGGTAGGGGTCGTTCCAGAAGACGGGATCGACGAAGGGGAGGAGGTCCTCGGCCTCGATGGCGCTCATGGTCAGCTCCTCACGCGCTGGCGGTCGGGGTCGTAGACGGGCGTCGCCACGATCTCGCCGGCGATGTCGCCCTCGTCGAGCCGCGCCACGACGGCGGTGCCGACGGCCGCGTGCTCCTTGGCGACATGCGCGAGGCCGATCGTCGCGAAGCCGAGGTGCGGCGACGGCACGCTCATCGTGACGTGGCCGACTTCGACGTCGTCCACGAACAGCGGCGCGCCGGTGGCGCGGTCCTCGCCGCCGTCGAGACGCACGGTGACGGTGCGACGCGGTGCCGTCTCCTTCGCGGCCAGAACCGCGTCGCGCCCGCGGAACGCCGGCTTGTCGGCGGGGATCGCCCAGCCGAGGTTGCACTCCCACGGCGACGTCGCGTGGTCGTACTCGAGGCCCTCGCCCATCACCATGCCGGCCTCGATGCGGACCATCATGATCGCCGCGGCACCGATGGCGCGGATGCCGAACTCCTCGCCGGCAGCGAAGACCGCGTCCCACAGCTCGAGCGCGTGCTCGATCGGGGCGTACAGCTCGTAGCCGAGCTCGGCCGTGAAGCCCATACGCGAGACCAGCGTCGGCACGCCCGCGAGGACGAGGTCGTCGCGGAACGTGTAGTACGGGAACGCCTCGTTCGAGACGTCCGCGTCGGTCAGCTTGCGGAGCAGGTCGCGGCTGCGCGGCCCCTGGAGCGTGAAGTGCACGAGCGACTCGCGCAGGCTCTCCACCGACAGCCCAGAGCCCTCGGTCGCCACGAGAATCGCAGCCGGCATGCCGGGACCGCCGATCACGCGCACGTGGTCGTCGCCGAACACGAAGCACGTCGAGTCGTCCTGCATCAGGCCGTCGTCGTCGAGCACGGGCCCGTAGGCGATGCGGCCCGGTGCGACCTTCGTGAGGTCGCGGGCCACCGCGGCATTGACGACCTCCAGCGCTCCCGGCCCCCGCACGTCGAGCTTGAGGAGCATGGAGAAGTCGAGCACGCCGACGCCCTCGCGGACGGCGGTGTACTCCTCGACGGGATCGGTCACCACGAGCGGCGCGGCGAAGCCGTACACGTCGATGCACTCGGCGCCCGCGGGGATGTTCCGCGGGGCGAGGGGAGTGCGCTGGAGGTCGTCTGCCACGGCTAGCTCTCGTCCCGCAGCTGGATCGTCGTCTTGCCCTTGAACACGCCGCGCGCGTTCAGGAGGAGCAGCACGAGGATGCCGATGATGACCCAGATCGCGGCCATCCACCAGACCCGGTCGAGCGCGTAGATCGCCGGCGCCTTGTAGACCGAGCCGATGACGGCGGCGATGGTCGTGGCGGAGCCGATGACCGCGGCGATGATCAGGCCGAGACGATTCTCGCCCGGCTGTCCCTTGAAGCCCGTCAGGGAGATCAGCAGGTAGACGAGGATCAGGCCGAGGGCGCCGATCGTCGCACCGAACTGGAAGAACCGGAACCACACGCCCGGATCGGTCGGGGCGCCGGGGACGATGCCGTCGCTCAGCTGCACCCAGATCACGATGATCACCGAGAGAACGCCGAGCGCCAGCGCGGCGATCCACGGCGTGCGGCGCGTGGGATGGAGGCTCGCGAACACCTTCGGCAGGCGACCGTCACGGGCCAGCGCGAAGTAGCCGCGGGCACATGCGTTGGCGCAGCCGAGGGCGACCGCGAGGATGTCGAGCACGACGATCCACTGCACGAGCTCGCCGAACGTGTTCGAGCCGGTCTGCATCGCGGCGCCCGAGTAGAGCGGCGGGAAGTTCGCCAGGTCGAGGAACTTCGACATGTCGAAGCCGAACGCGGCCTCGAGGCCGTACATCACGACGACGTAGAAGAAGCCGACGACGAACACGCTGGTCATCACCGCGCGGGGGATGGAGCGCTTCGGCTCGGCGGTCTCCTCGGCGAGGTTCGCGGCCGTCTCGAAGCCGGTGAACACGAGCGTGGCGTACAGCAGGCCGTAGAGCAGGTCCGTGGCCGAGATCGCGCCGGGATTGAACGGCTCGATCGAGTTGCCCGCGGGACCGCCCGTGATGATCGTGTACACGGCGAAGCCGAACACGACGGCCACGGAGATGAGCGCGATCGTCAGCTGCGCGCGGGTCGACACGGCGACGCCGAGCACGGTCATGCCGATCACCAGCACGATGCCGGCGAGCGAGAGCCAGTACCACTGGATGTCGATGCCGTGGTTGCCGAGCAGCGTCAGCGCGAGGAATCCGCCGAACGCGGGGAAGATCGCGATGGTGAGCATCGTCATGCCGCCGTAGTAGACCCAGCCGGCGAGGAAGCCGAGGCGCTGGCCGAACCCGTCGGTGACGTAGTCGTAGAGCGCGCCGGCGGCGTGGATGCGCTTGGCGTAGCGCGAGATGATCCAGGCCACGCCGGCGATGCCGATCGTGGCGACGATCAGTGCGAGCGGCGAGGCGACGCCGGCGCCCTTGCCGGTGAAGCCGAGGCCCGCGACGCTCGGCAGCAGGAACGCCGCCGAGAAGACCGGACCGATGAACCCGAGCGACTGCGCGACGACGTCGAGCACGCTCAGCTTGCCCTTGCCGAAGTGCGCCGCCTCGGGCGGGGCATCCGCCTGCGGTTCGTGAACTGTCTCCATGTCTCCCTCTCCCAGGAAGCCGGGCAGAAGCGCCCGGATGTCGCGAAGATACCCGCCAGACGCCTAACTAGTCAAGTGACTAGTTTTTCGCGCGCACGTCGGGTACCGTCTTGAACATGGCCGCGACGGAGGAACAGGGGCAGGCCGAGCGCCCCGGCTACGGCGAGGGGA
>CAWUMZ010000193.1:0-3162 GCA_963923625.1 uncultured bacterium
GTGCAGATCGCCAGCACGTCGATCTCGAAGAACGGCATGACCTACACGATCAAGCTGAAGCTCCCCGGCGAGCAGGGCACCCCGCCCACGCTCTCCATCAAGTGGTACACGCAGCAGCTGATGCTCTAAGAGCCCGTGGGGAAGGGCCGTCGTCTGCTCCGGCAGGCGGCGGCCCTTCGTCGTTGATGGACAGGTACGCCCGCGAATTTCGCGAATAGGATGAGAGCAACCCCTCCAAGGAGATCCGTATGCGCTCGTCCAAGCTCCGCCGCCTCGTCGTCACCGGCGCGGCCATCGCCTCGATCGCCGCCATCGGCGTCGGCACCGCCTCGGCCGCCAGCTCGTCGATGCCCGCCTCGAACCCGACCGACTACGCCGACCTCGCCTCGACGGCCAGCGCCAAGGTCTTCAACGTCACCATCAAGGGCTCCAAGCTCGGCGACCAGCCCTTCACGCAGACCGTCAACAACGGCCTGATGGGCGGCATGGGCGCGACGATCACCGTCAAGCGCGCGCAGGTCAGCAACATGACCATGGTGCAGACCGTCACCGTCACCCCGACCACCGTCGGTCAGGTCACGTCGACGATCACCAACGCGTACGCCACGCTGTCGGGCGGCAACTACGGCTCCGGCGTCATCCGCAGCACCGCGCTGCCGACCAGCGGCAAGTCGTACACCGTCAAGCTCTGGTTCGACGAGCAGGGCACCAACCCGAACCTGAACCTCAAGTTCTACCTGTACCACTCGTAGCGCTCTGAGAACGACGAAGGGCCCCGGGCCTCCTCCAAACGGAGGGAGCCCGGGGCCCTTCTGCGTTCAGTACTAGACGGCGGCGTCGTACTTCTGGCCGACGGCGTCCCAGTTGATGACGTTCCAGATCGCCTCGAGGTAGCCCGGGCGCTTGTTCTGGTACTTGAGGTAGTACGCGTGCTCCCAGACGTCGATGCCGAGGATCGGCGTCTTGCCCTCGGAGATCGGCGAGTCCTGGTTCGGGGTCGACATGACCTCGAGCTTGCCGTTGCTGACGACGAGCCAGCTCCAACCCGAGCCGAAGCGCTTGATGCCGGCGTCGGTCATCGCGGCCTTGAGGGCGTCGAGACCACCGCACTCGGCGTCGATCGCAGCGGCGAGCGCGCCCGAGGGCTGGCTGCCGTTGTTGCCGAGGATCTCCCAGAAGAGGGTGTGGTTGGCATGGCCGCCCGCGTTGTTGCGGACCGGGCCCTGCTTGTCGGCCGGCAGATCGCCGAGCTTCGTCAGCAGCTCCTCGACCGGGGTGTTCTCCCACTCCGTGCCGGCCAGCGCCGCATTGGCGTTGTCGACGTAGGCCTGATGATGGCGGTCGTGATGGATCTCCATCGTGGTCGCGTCGATGTGGGGCTCGAGCGCGTCGAACGGATAGGCGAGAGCGGGAAGCTCGAAGGCCATGAGGTCCTCCTGGTGGGTTGAAAGCGAGATGCTGGTCGAATGCTAGTCGCCTGCGCGTGGCAGGCTGTCCGCTTCTTCGCAGCGTCACGCCGTCGGGACGAGCCGCCCGTCGAGCTCGCGCACCAAGAGGCCCGAAAGCTCGAGCTCGGCGATCAGCGCCGCCGCGGCAGAAGACGTGAGTCCGCAACGCGCAGCCAGCACGTCGGCCGACGCCGGCTCGCGCCGCAGGGCCGCCAGCACGCGCGTGGCGGGCGCCGTCAGCTGCGGGTCGTCGGTACGCGTAGCGCCCGGATCGATGCCAAGGGCCACCAGAGAGTCGGCCGCCTCGGTCAGCGGCAGCGCGCCCTGCTTGAGCAGCAGGTTGGTGCCGCCGGCACCCGCACTCCACGGTGCACCGGGCACCACGAACACGTCGCGACCCAGCTCGAGCGCGAGGCGCGCGGTGATGAGCGCGCCGCTGCGCACCGCCGCCTCGACGACGATCGTCTGGTCGGCCAATGCGGCGACGATGCGGTTGCGCTCGGGAAACCGGAAGGGCGCCGGCGGCGTGCCGGGCGGGTACTCCGACACCACCGCGCCCTGATCGGTGATGCGCCGCGCCAGCGAGAGCGTGGCGGCGGGATAGTCGCGATCGATCCCGCAGCCGAGCACCGCCACGGTGCGGCCCTTGCGGTCGAGCGCCCCCGCGTGCGCGCCGGCGTCGATGCCGCGGGCCAGCCCGGAGACGACCCCCACCCCGCTCGCCGCCAGCTCGCCCGCCAGCCGCGTGGCGAACGCGATGCCCGCGGCGCTCGCACTGCGCGAGCCCACGATCGCCACCAGCGGCGGATCGAGCAGCGCCTGCAGACGCTCCGCATCGGCCGGCTCGCGCACGAACAGGCGCTCCGGCGCATCGACCAGATCGTGCAGGCGCATCGGGTAGCCGGCGGCGCCGCGCTCGAGGGCGATCATGACAGCGCTCCCACGCGCAGCGCGATCGCCTCGGCCACGTGCGGCGGCTCCATCGTCGCGCTGCCCGCCAGATCGGCGATGGTGCGCGCCACGCGCTGGATGCGGTGGATTCCGCGCGGCGACAGCGACAGCCGCCGCACCGCTTCGTCGACCAGCTGCGCACACGCGCCGTCGAGCGGGGCGATGTCGTCGAGCAGATCGACGGGGATGAGGCCGTTGACGGAGCCGCGCTCCACCTGCAGCGCCCGCGCGGCGACGACGCGCTCGCGCACGACGGCCGTCGCCTCGGGCCGGTCCACCCGCAGCACCTCAGGTGCCGGGCGTTCCAGCCGCACGCCGACGTCGATGCGGTCGAGCAGCGGACCGCTGGCCTTGCGCTGGTAGGCGATCACGCGTTCGCGCGTACACGAGCACCCGCCGACGCCCGCGCCACCGCACGGACACGGGTTCATCGCCGCGATCAGCGAGAAGCGCGACGGCAGCACGACGCTGCCCGAGGCACGCGAGATGCGCACGATGCCGTCCTCAATCGGCACGCGCAGGGCCTCGAGGGCGTCGCGGCGAAACTCGGGCAGCTCGTCGAGGAACAGCACGCCACCCGTGGCCAGCGTCGCCTCGCCCGGACGGATGCGCGTGCCACCGCCAACCAGCGCCGGCGTGGTGGCCGAGTGATGCGGCGCGCGAAACGGCGGCACGCGCACGAGACCCGCGCCCGCCGGCAGCACCCCGGCCGCGGAGTGGATGCGCGTCGCGAGCAGCGCCTGCTCGTCGTCGAGCAGCGGCA
>CAWUMZ010000194.1:0-3141 GCA_963923625.1 uncultured bacterium
CAGGTGCACGGCGACCGGCTGTTCAGCGCGCTGCCGGAGGGCCGTCGCGTGCGCCTCGACGAGCAGCGCCTGCAGCTGCTGCCGCGCGATGCGGCCGACGCCATGCGCGTCGCGCTCGACGACATCGCCGAGCGCATCAAGGACCACTCCGACGAGTGCGAGGCGCTGGCACGCCAGGCGCAGCGACAGGCCTACGCGCTCGAGGCGATCCTCGCGCCCGACCACGAGGAGACCGTCGTGTGGTCCGAGCGCGATGCCCGCGGCGGCGTCGAGCTGCGCGCCGCGCCGACCGCCGTGGGCCCGCTGCTCCGCGACCAGCTCTGGGATCGACTGCACGCGGCCGTGCTCGTCAGCGCCACGCTCGCCGATGGCGAGGGGCTCACCGGCATCTGCCGTCGCCTCGGTGCCGACGGCGCGTCGACGCACGTCGAGCCGTCGCCGTTCGACATCGAGAGCAACGCGCGGCTGTACGTCCCGGCCGACATCGTCGGCGGCGGCCAGGCCGACCCGGAGAAGGTCGCCACGCGCATCGCCGCGCTGATCGACGCCGCAGGTGGCCGCGCGCTCGTGCTGTCGCCGTCGCTCAACCGGCTGCGCCTGCTGCACGCGCTGGTGCGCGAGCGCATCTCGTATCCGCTGCTGTGCCAGGGCGAGGCCGCGCGCGACGTCCTGCTCGAGCGCTTCCGCACGGATGAGACCTCCGTGCTGTTCGCGTCGATGACGTTCTGGCAGGGCGTCGACATCCCGGGCCGCTCGCTCGAGCTGGTGATCCTCGAGAGCCTCCCGTTCGCCGTGCCCGACGATCCGCTGATCGCCGCCAAGTCCGAGCGCGCGGAGCGCGACGGCGGCAGCGGCTTCAAGGACGTCGCGCTGCCGCACGCCGCGCTGCTGCTGAAGCAGGGCTTCGGCCGCCTGCTGCGCAGCGAGACCGATCGCGGCGTGGTCGCGGTCCTCGACTCGCGCCTCGTCACGAAGAGCTACGGCAACGACCTGCGTGCGAGCCTGCCCGACGTGCCGTTCACGGCCTCACTCGACGAGGTGCGCGCCTTTCTGGCGGCCTGATTCAGCGTACCGGTGCGGCGGGCGTGCTGCGCTCCGCGCTCTCGCCGTGATCGGCAGCGGCGAGATGCCACAGGAGCCACGCGCCGACGACGAGGACCACGCCGGAGACGAGGAGCACGCTCACGCGCACGCCGGCGGCGAGCGTGTTCGTGTCCAGAAGCACGACCTTCACCGCCGTTGCGCCGAGCACCGCGATACCTGCGATGCGCAGCGCGGCGGACCGCCGGCGCACGGCGAGACCGATCAGTGCGAGACCACTCAGGCCCCACGCGATGCTGAGGGCGGCCTGCGCCGTCTGATCCGGCGTCGGCCCCTGCGCGAGACGGATCGCCTCCGGCGTCAGCGCCGTGACGAACAGCGCAGAGCCCCAGTAGACGGCGGTCACGCCACCGGCGATCCAGGCGATTCGCGCGCGCGGGGAGTCGCGCAGGACGCGTGCGACGGCCGCGAGCATCGCGACCAGCGCGGCGCACTCGACGGTGAACGACACGATGTCGCCAGCGCCGAAGAGCAGGAACTCCGGACCATGCGGTGCGATCGCGACGATCCACGCGACACCCGCCAGCACGAGGCCGCCGCCGGTGACCACGGCGTCTCCCTGACGCCGACCGGCGGCGACGACGGCCACGGCGAGCGCGGCCCAGAAGACGATCAACGCGGGCGGGTCGCTCTCGATCGGCAGGGCGACGGCCGTCAGGAGCGCAGCGGCCAGCAGAGCGCCATTCGCGCTCGCCCGATCCGCCTGCAGCGCGAAGACGATCATCAGCATCGCGTGGACGATCGCGAGGATCAGCAGCGCGGGAACGGCGATGTCGCCTGCGTTGAAGCCATCCCCGTCGCCGGCGAATCCGAGCACGACGACGGCGGCGAAGCCGGCGGCCGGCAGGGTGAAGCCGAGCGAGAGCGGCAGCGAGGTGCGCTGCAGCGGGCGCACCATCGCGCAGCCCACGCTCGCATACGCGATGAGCAGCCACCAGATGAGCGCGAGCGCGAGCAGCGCCCAGGAGCGCGTCTGGATCGCAGGATCGACTGCCGGTCCGAGGCGATCCTGGATGTACATGATCAGCTGCGGCGATGTCGTCACGAGCGCCATGACACCGATCCACGGCCACGACCGCGTGGCGGCGAGGATCGACGTCGCCAGCAGCGCGGTGCCGATGAATGCGAGCGAGGCGTACGACGCGCCGATGTCGAGCGCGAGCGGGCCGAGCAGCGCCGCGCCGAGCCCGAGACTCGCAAGCCACTGCGACCCGGTCTGCACGGCGGCGAGGCAGACAGCGGCAGCCGCAATCGCCGTCAGGGCCAAGGCGCTCCATGTCGGCAGCACCGGCGTGTCGTAGGCCAGCGCGCTCGCGACCAGTCCGAGCATCGCGGTGCCGGCGCCGATGCCCACGATCGCGCCCACGAGCGGCGGTGACAGTCGGAGCCGTTCGCGCAGATCCCACCGGCGCAGGAGCACGAAGCCGGTGCCGGCGATGAGCGCCCCGATGGACTCGGCCAGCGCGACCTGCATGGCCGGTGTGAGCCAGCCGCGGGCGATCGCGAGCGCGAGCAGGAGGGCGACCCCGAGCAGGATCAGGATGCCGCCAGCGGCGAGCAGCAGCGCCTCCGGCCGCAGACGCAGCCCGCGGTGCCTCGGTGCGACGTCGACGCGCGGCTGCCGTCGCGTGCCGGCCTCCTGACGCGCCAGCTCCGTCTGCAGCGCCTCGACCTCGTGCTCGAGCTCCTCGACGCGCCGGCGCAGGCGGATCGTCTCGGTCTGTTCCGCCATGGTCGCCATCGCAGGGCGATCGTCGCCGGTATGGACGCGCCGCAGTCGGGGATCCGCGGCATGTTCGCAGCGGGAATGCCGTACGCGCTCTGCCGCGACGCGCGTGCGTCGAGGGGAGTACCCGGAGCGGGACTCGAACCCGCACGCCTTGCGGCAGTCGATTTTAAGTCGACCGCGTCTGACCAGTTCCGCCATCCGGGCACAGCGAGGATAGAGGCAGAGATCGGCCGGCGGCGGCGGCGCTGCGATGAGTTCCGTATCCCGCATGTCGCCGGGTCGTCCATGGAAGCCGAAATCCGCCACCTCCT
>CAWUMZ010000195.1:0-3133 GCA_963923625.1 uncultured bacterium
GGTCGAACAGCACCACGCGCACCATGCCCTGGGCGCAGAAGAAGAGGTCGTCCTGTCCGAGCTCGTGGAAGTGCAGGCCGCGGATCACGCCCTTGCGCGAGTAGACGATGTTCGTCTGCATGCTCGGCTTGCCGCCGAGCTCGCGGAACCACGACTCCTTGCGCGCCTCGAGGAACCAGCCGCGGCTGTCCTCGTGCTTCGTCAGCGGCACCACGAGAGCGCCGTCGATCGGCGTGGTCTGCGGCGTCGGGCTCACAGGATCTCGATGCGCGAGCCGTCGCCGACGAGCAGGCGATTCGCGGAGCGGATGGCGTCGGAGCGGCGGATCTGGCAGTCCGCGCCGATCAGCGAGTCCTCGATGCGGGTGTCAATGCCGACGATGCTCGAGCGCTCCAGCAGGATCGCGTGCTCCATCTCGGCGCGCTCGACGTGCGCATCCTCGGAGATCGCCGAGTACGGGCCGATGTACGCATCGCGCACGGTCGCGCCCGAGCAGATCACGACGGGGCCGCGGATGTGGCAGCGCTCGACGGTGGCGCCCGCCTGGATGACGACGCGGCCCTCGATCTTGGAGTCGATGACGGTGCCCTGGATGTCGCTGTCGAGCGCGTCGAGGACGAGGCGGTTGGCCTCGAGCATGTCGGCGAGCTGGCCGGTGTCCTTCCACCAGCCGGTGACGACGTGCGGCTCGACGCGCAGGCCGCTGTCGACGAGGCCCTGGATCGCGTCGGTGATCTCGTACTCGCCGCGCCACGACGGCTCGAGCTTCTTCGCGGCGTCGAAGATCGAGCTCGTGAACAGGTAGACGCCGACGAGCGCGAGATCGCTCTTCGGCTCCTTCGGCTTCTCGACGAGCTGCTTCACGGCACCGCTCTCGTCGAGCTCGGCGACGCCGTACTCGGACGGGTTCGGCACGTGCTGGAGCAGGATCATCGCGTCGGCGTCGCCGGCGCGGAACTCGTCGACGAACCCCGCCACGCCATCGCGCAGCAGGTTGTCGCCGAGGTACATGCAGAAGGCGCTGTCGCCGATGAACTCCTCGGCGGTGAGGACGGCGTGGGCGAGGCCGCGCGGCGCGTCCTGTGGGATGAACGTCACCTCGAGGCCGAACTGCGAGCCGTCGCCGACCGCGGCGCGGATCTCGTCGCCGGTGTCGCCGATGATGATGCCGACCTGCTTGATGCCGGCCTCCGCCATCGCCTCGAGCCCGTAGAACAGCACGGGCTTGCCGGCCACCGGCACGAGCTGCTTGGCACGCGTGTGGGTGATCGGCCGCAGGCGCGTGCCCGCGCCGCCCGACAACACGAGTCCCTTGACGTCCATCGCCGCAAGCCTACAGGGCTGGCGCGGTCTGCGGCGCTATGCGCCGCCGGTCGGCATCAGCACCGTCAGCAGGTGCTCGATGCCCTCGAGGTGCTCGCGCATCGCCACGCGGGCGGCGTCGCGATCGCGCGCCTCGAGCGCGGCGAGGATGCGCCGGTGCTGCGCCTGCGAGTTGATCATCGACTCCTCCGAGCGCGGCACGGCGTTGAGGACGTCGCTGAGCGCGGCCTGCGTGTCGGTGACGGCGGTGACGAGATCGGGCGAGCCCGCGATCGAGGCGAGCGCGATGTGGAAGCGCGAGTCGATGCCGCGGTACGCGCCGTAGTCGGACAGGTGGAAGCCGCCCATCTCGTCGACGAGCTCGGCGAGCCGCTCGCGCTCCGCCGCCGTCGAGCGCTCCGCGGCGAGCTCCGCGGCGCCGGTCTCGAGGATGCGACGGTAGCGCAGCAGCGCCGCGAGCTCCTCGCCGCGCAGGTCGCGCACGCCGTCCTCGGGCGGGCGGGCCTCGTCGGACGGCAGCGTCTCGCTGACGAACGTGCCGCCACCGCGTCCGCGCCGCGCCTCGAGGTAGCCCGACTCCTGCAGCACGCGCAGCGCCTCGCGCACGGTCGAGCGCGACAGCGCCAGGTGCTGCGCGAGATCGCGCTCGCTGGGCAGCTGCTCGCCGGGCGCGAGCAGGCCCATGCGGATCGCGCGGCCGAGGCGCTCGACGGTCTGCTCGAAGGCGTTCGCCGTGCGCACGGGCGCGAACACGCCGCTGACGTCGTCGCTCAGCGGGCTCAGCGGGTCGGCGGCCATGGAGGCGACGCTACCAGACCGCGAATCAGATGTCGGTGGCCGTCGACAGGTGCGCCGTCGAGCCCAGCTGACGCAGGTCGGCGCGGCGGCGGCCGTGGCGGTCGACGCGCACGACCACATCGGTGAGGCTCGCGTTGCCGACGAAGAGCGAGAACGAGTCCGGCGCGTCGGGCGGGATCCGCATCGCCCAGCGGAGGATCCCCTGCGTGGTGCCGGCGTGCGACACGACGAGCGGCAGGCCGCCGGCCTGCCAGATCGCCTCGGCCGCCTCGCCGGTGCGCTGCCAGAACGCGCCGATCGTCTCGCCGTCCCACGCGGCGTCGTGCGGATGCCAGATGTCGTCGTATGGCGCGAGCTCGATCATCTCGGCGAGCGTGAACG
This sequence comes from uncultured bacterium, assembly GCA_963923625.1. Classification (GTDB taxonomy): domain Bacteria; phylum Actinomycetota; class Thermoleophilia; order Gaiellales; family F1-60-MAGs149; genus F1-60-MAGs149. The sequence continues at coordinate 2,503 of CAWUMZ010000195.1, forward strand.
GGCTGAGCGCACCGCTGCCGAACTCCATCAGGCGCGCGTCGGTCTCGATCGGCAGGCCGAGGGCGTCGGCGCAGGCCTGCGCGGTCTGCTGGGCGCGCACCGCCGGACTCGCGACGATGCGGTCGGGGCGCGGCGAGCGAGCCGCCACCGCGGCGCCGAGGTCCTGCGCCTGGCGCAGACCCGTCTCGGTGAGCGGGTCCTCGGCGGTCCAACGGTGGTCAGGGCCGCTGGTGGCCTGACCGTGACGGGCGAGCAGGAGCGGGGTGTGCATCAGGGCTCCTCGTCCCGCAGGCTCGGCGCGAGCGCGATCGCCGCGGCGACGAGCAGGCCCGCGAGCGGGTAGACGAACCCGGAGGTCTGGAAGTAGCGCGCGATCCACGCGAGGATCACGAACGACAGCGCGAACCCGAGCGCGGCGCGCCACGGCGCCGGGTCGAGCTGCTGACGGCGCAGCGCGATCAGCGTCATCGGCAGCCAGAGCACGAGCGCGAGCAGGAGGAAGGGGTAGCTGCCGTCCCGCGTGACGACGTGCAGATCGACGAGGATGCCGCTGAGCCCGTAGCCGACGATGCGGTACGCGCTCGTGCCGAAGACGAGGGTGTCGTCGACGAACGCCGTCGGTCCCCACAGG
>CAWUMZ010000196.1:0-3109 GCA_963923625.1 uncultured bacterium
GACGCGGTGCCCGGCATCGATGACCTCTCGTAGGCACGGTCGTCACGACTGGCTGGGACTGACGCCGGAGGTCGAGCGGTTCGGACCTCTCCTGGTCGATCGCATCGCCGGTGCGCTGGGCGAAACGCATGATGCGCTGGGTGAGCAGCGGATCGAGATCCTCATCCGCAGCGGCGACGCGGCGGCTTGGCTGGCCTACCTCGCGGCGTTGACGGCGCTGGTGCAGCGCGGTGCGGCGAGCGGTGTCGCACCCGTCGAGACCGAGATCCTCGCCGAGATCCTCCGAGATCAGTACCGCCTAGCACCCGGGGTGCTCACCCTCACGGAGGCCGACATGGCACGCTCCCAGCACCTCGAGTCCCTGCTGGAGACCTGATGACCGACGCGCTGCGCACCGATCTCGCACCCCTGCTCGACATCCGCCGTGCCGCGGTCGTCGGCGCGTCTGATCGCGGACCGGGCTACACGCTGCTCCAGAATCTGGGTGCGCACGGCGGCGAGGTGATCGGCGTGCATCCCAAGCGCGAGGAGGCGGCCGGGTATCCCTGCGTGCCGAGCATCGCCGACGTGCCGTTCGCGCCAGACGTCGTCTCGATCGCGCTCGGGCCGAGGACGATCGTGCCGGCGCTCGACGAGGCGCTGGCGGCTGGCCATCGCGTCTTTTCGATTCCCGGCCTCGGCGCGGAGGCCGCTGGCGAGGAGGGCGATATCGCGCGCGCCGCCGTCCGAGAGCGCCTGATCGCCGCCGACGCTGTCTGCGTCGGCATCAACTGCATGGGCATCGCGGTGCCCGAGCGGCCGTCGCCGTGGATGGGCACGGTCTGTCCCGGATTCCGCGACGGCGGTGTGGCGGCCATCGTCGGCTCTGGTTCGATCGGCGAGGCCGTGCTGGCGCTGGGCCCGCGTGTCGGATTCCGCAGCGTTGTCTCGATCGGCGCCGAGACGAGCCGTGATGCGGCCGACTGGCTGGCCTTCCACGTCGAGGACGAGCGCACGCGCGCCATTGGCCTCTTCCTGGAGGCCGTTCGACGTCCGGCTGCGTTCCGGGCTGCGCTCGAGCGCGCCTCCGACGCGGGCAAGCCCGTCGTCATCCTCAAGGTGGGTCGCTCCGAGGTCGCTGCGCGCAACGCGATGGCGCACACAGGGGCGATCGTCGGGTCCGATCGGTCCTTCGATGCCCTGTGTCGGTCCTACGGCGCGATCCGGGTGGACGACTACGGCGACTGGCTGGAGCAGCTCGAGGTCCTCGGCACGCCGCGACGCCCGCGCGGGCTCAACACCGTGCTGCTCACGAACTCCGGCGGCGAGTCCGAGCTCGTGGCCGACGTCTCCGACGCAGCGGGCATGCCGCTGATGGCGCTGCCCGCCGATCTGGCGGCGGAGATCGATGCCGTCTGGCCCTTCCACGGGGTGCACAACCCGATCGACTACTGGGCCTTCGGCGAGCCGTCGGAGATCGTCCCCGACATCGTGCGCCGTTGCGCCCTGCATCCGGATGTCGACAACGTCATCATCAACATCGACCAGTCGTGGCGCTTCATGAACGGCGAGCGCGATAACGCCGAGCACGCATGCAGCACCATGGCCGATGTCGCTCTGGAGACAGATGCCTTCTGCGCCGTGCTGTCGACGGCCGTATCCGACCCCTCGGACACCGCCGTGCTCAACGCGGCTCGCGGTGGCGTTCCCGTGTTGATCGGGGCGGGGATGGGAATGCGCGCGGTCGCGCGCGCCGCTCAGTGGCGGCCGACGAAGCCCCAGGCGCCCACACCCTGGGAGAGGCCTGCGTGTCCGGAGCTCGAGCGCGAGGCCGGCCACCTCGCGGAAGCGGATGCCAAGGCCGTCCTCGGCCGCTACGGCGTGCGCGCTCCGCGCGAGCTCCGTGCGGCGACGCCCGACGAGGCGAGGAATGCCGCCGCCGAGATCGGTGCGACCGTCGTCGTCAAGGTCGACGGCCCCGCCCATAAGGAGAAGTACGGCGGCGTCATCCTGGGCTGCACCGATCCCGATCGAGCGGCTGCCGCCGCCGAGAGGATCGGCGCGCCGGTGCTCGTCTGCGAGGAGATCCGCGGTGGTGCCGAGGTGCTGTGCGGGCTGGTGCGCGACCCGCTCTACGGCGCGATCGTCGTGGTCGGCGTCGGCGGGTCCTGGGCCGAGGCCGTCGGCGACACGGCACGCGCCGCGCTCGGGCCGATCTCGCTGGACGATGCGGAGCGCCTTGTGCGCTCCGTCAAGCCGCTGCAGCATCGGCTTGACGGCGCAGAGGTGACGATCGTGGCCGAGACCCTCGTCGCACTCGGGCGCGTCGCGGACGATTTCCCGCGCGTCTCCGAGATCGACGTCAACCCCCTCGTGATCCGTGACGGCGAGGGCGTGGCCCTCGACGGGCTGATCGTTCTCAGCGACGACTGATACGAGACGCGATGGACTTCTCGCTCACAGCGGAGCAGCAGGACCTGCGTGAACGCGCGCGCCGGTTCGCCGACGCGCTGATGCCGCATGAGGTTGCCGCTGAGGAGGCAGGCGGCATCGTGCCACCGGACGTGAAGGCCGAGATCCGCCGCCTGGCCCGCGAGTTGCGGCTCGTCGGAGGAAATCACGCCGTGGAACACGGCGGGCAGGGCTGGACGATGATGGAGCACGTGATCGTGCACGAGGAGCTCGGCAGGATCACGAACGGGCTCTGGTGGCTGATGGGCGGCGGCTACAACGTGCTCGCGCTCGGGACGCCGGAGCAGATCGACGCCTACCTGCGTCCGACGCTGAGCGGCGAGCGCGCCGACGCGTACGCGGTGACCGAGCGCGACGCGGGTTCGGACGCCTCGGGGATCAAGGCCATCGCCGAGCGCGTCGACGGCGGCTTCCGCATCCGCGGCGAGAAATGGTTCGTGACCAGCGGCGACCACGCCGACTTCCTGATCGTGATGGCGAACGTCATCGACGGCTCGAAGCGCCTGCCCACGCTGTTCCTCGTGGACCTGCCGCGCGACGGCGTCGAGATCATCGACGACCCGCTGTTCACGCACGTCTTCCCCGACGGGCATCCGACGTACCGTCTCGACTGCGTCGTCCCCGAGTCTGCCGTCCTCGGCGGTCCGAGCCAGGTCGG
>CAWUMZ010000197.1:0-3109 GCA_963923625.1 uncultured bacterium
GCAGCCACGCGCCGTGGAGCGCCACGATCGCCTCCGCGTAGGGATGGAGGTCGCCGGCCAAGCGCACCGACGCGCCGGAGATCTCGAGGTGCTCCGGCAGCGACAGCTCGAGGAACGACTCGGGCCCCTCGCCGTCGCCGCCGCGCGGCGCGCGATCGCGCTCGGTCCACCCGTCATCGTGGTGCGTGACGGCGAGGCGGAACCCCTCCAGCGGGCCGCGCGGGGCGTCGACGATCGCGTCGAGCAGCGCGCACGCGAGCACGCCGTGATCGGGCTGACGCACCAGCTCCCAGCCCCGGCCGGACGGACGGCAGATCATGCCGGGGACGATAGCCGCCGGATAGACTGCCGCGCGTGACGACCAGCCTCCTCCCCCATCTCTCGCGCGCGTCGCTCGAGATCGCCGGCGAGCGGCTCGACGGCGACGAGCTCGCCGGCGCCGTCGGCGCGGTCGCCGCGTCGCTCGCGGCGCACGACCGGGTCGCGCTGTGGTGCACGTCGGAGCTGGCCACCGGCCTCGGCATCGCCGGCGCGCTGGTCGCCGGCGTCACCGTCGTGCCGATCAACCCCGCATCGGGCGATCGCGAGCTCGCGCACGAGACGGGCGACAGCCGCCCCGAGGCCGTGCTCGCGTCGGCTGAAGCCGAGCTTCCGCCGACCCTCGCCGCGCTGCCGCGCATCGTCATCGACCCCGCCGCCCGCGCGCCCCTGCCAGCACTCGACATCGATCCCGACGCGACGGCGCTGATCGTCTACACCTCGGGCACCACCGGCGCACCGAAGGGCGTGGTCATGTCGCGTCGCGCCGTCGCCGCGAACCTCGATGCGCTCGCCGACGCCTGGGCCTGGACCGATGCCGACATCGTCGCGCAGGCGCTGCCGCTCTTCCACGTGCACGGCCTCGTGCTCGGCACCGTCGGGCCGCTCCGCCTCGGCGGCGGCGTGCGACACGTCGGCCGCTTCTCGCCCGAGGCGATCGCGGCAGCCCTCGCCGACGACGCGACGATGCTCTTCGCCGTTCCCACCATGCACGGGCGCCTGCTCGCCGCCGCGGAAGCCGACCCGGCGGTCGCCGATGCCCTGCGCGGTGCGCGCCTGATCGTCTCGGGCTCCGCCGCACTGCCCGCACGCGTGCACGAGGCGTACACCGCGGCGACGGGTCAGCAGATCGTCGAGCGCTACGGCATGAGCGAGGCGCTGATGATCGCGAGCGCGCGCCACGATGGTCCACGCATCCCCGGCGCCGTCGGCACCGCCCTGCCCGGCGTCGAGCTGCGCATCACCGACGACGCCGGCGCGGTCATGCCGACCGGCGATACCGACGCGATCGGCAACGTCGAGATCCGCAGCGCCTCGCTCTTCGACGAGTACCTCGGGCGTCCCGACGCGACGGCGGAGGCGTTCAACGACGGCTGGTTCCGCACGGGCGACGTCGGCTCGCTCGACGACGACGGCGTGCTCCGCCTCGTCGGCCGCAGCTCGACCGATCTGATCAAGACGGGCGGCTACCGCGTCGGCGCCGGCGAGATCGAGGCCGCCATGCTCGAGCATCCCGACGTCGTCGAGGTGGCCGTGCTCGGCATCCCGGACGACGACCTCGGCGAGCGCATCGCCGCCTGGGTCGTGGTCGCCGCAGGCAGTCCGCTCACCGATGACGAGCTGGTCCAGCATGTGGCGGACCTGCTCGCCCCGCACAAGCGGCCGCGCATCATCACCCGCGTGGACGAGCTGCCGCGCAACGCGCTCGGCAAGGTCCAGAAGAAGCGGCTGCTCGCATGAGGCTCGAGCATCGCAAGGATCGTCCCCTCCGCCAGGTGCGCACCTACGTGCGCGCGCTGATCGGCATCGGGATCTCGACCGCGACGCTCTACCTCGCCGCCGGCATCCTGCCTGGGCTCGCGATCATGGATCCGGAACGGGCGCTGCTCGCCGCCTTCTGGATCGCGGTCGCCAACGCGCTGCTGTGGCCGCTCCTGATCCGCTTCGCGCTGCCGCTCGCGGTCTGGACGCTCGGCCTCGCCGGCTTCGCGATCAACGCCGCGCTGATCTGGCTGATCGTCAACGGCCTCGAGGGCATGCACATCACGAGCTTCTGGACCGCGCTGGTGCTCGCCTTCCTGCTGACGATCGCGAACACCGTCGTCACCGGCCTGCTCGGCATCGATGACGACGACTTCTACTACCGCAACGTGATCCGCCGCCAGGCGCGCAAGCACGCCGATACCTCGCTCGACGAGGCGGTGCCGGGGATCCTCTTCCTCGAGATCGACGGCCTCGCCGAGCCCGTGCTGCGACGCGCCATCCGCGACGGCAACGTGCCCGAGCTCGCGCGCTGGCTGCGCGCCGGCACGCACCGGCTGGAGGGCTGGGAGTGCGACTGGTCGTCGCAGACGAGCGCCAGCCAGGCCGGCATCCTGCACGGCTCGAACGAGGACATCCCCGCCTTCCGCTGGTTCGAGAAGGAGCGCGGCGCGTTCGTCGTGTCGAACCATCCGGGCGGTGCGGCGGAGATCGAGCGGCGGCACTCCGATGGGCGCGGCCTGCTCGCCGGCGGCGGGGCGAGCCGCGGCAACCTGCTCACCGGCGACGCGGAGCACACGAGCTTCACGATCGCGGCGCTGCAGGCCCGCCCCACGCGCGGGCGTGACTACTACGCCTACTTCGCGAATCCGTACTCCGTCTTCCGCACGTTCATCCTCGGACTTCTCGACATCGGGCGCGAGCTGTACGCGGCGGCCCAGCAGCTGCGCCGCGACGTCGTCCCGCGCGTGCATCGCGGCGTGCGCTACTCGCTGCTCCGAGCCGTCACCGTCGTGGTGCTGCGCGACATCGCCGTGCAGACCGTGATCGCGGACGCGTATGCCGGCCGCCCGGTCGTCTACTCCACGTTCGTCGGCTACGACGAGGTCGCCCACCACTCCGGCATCGAGCGCTACGACACGCTCGACGTGCTGCGCGGCATCGATCGCGCCTTCGGCCGCATCGCGCACGCGGCGGAGACCGCCAACCGCCCGTACCACGTCGTCGTGCTGTCGGATCACGGGCAGAGCCAGGGCATGACGTTCCTCGCGCGCTACGGGCTCTCGCTCGAGCAGCTCGTGCACGAGGC
>CAWUMZ010000198.1:0-3091 GCA_963923625.1 uncultured bacterium
GGGAGGGGTCATGGCAAGTCATCCGAGCGGTGAGCGTTTCACCGTAGAACTCGAGAAGGGCACCAACTGGTGGGGCGCCTTCGTGATCGGCCTGGCGGGGACCATCCTCGTGATCGGCCTCGCCGGCTACGCGCTGCTCGCGCTGGGCGGCGTGGCGATCACGCTGTTCATCGTCCTCACCCTGATCGGCGTGTTCCTCTGCTTCTGCCTGGCCGAGCTCGCGGCCGCCTTCCCCGACCGCGCGGGCGGACTCCCGTCCTACGCGTTCGAGACCTTCAAGCCGTGGGGCGACGGCGCCTCCGAGCACATCGGCGGTCTCAGCTCCTGGGCCTACTGGCTCGGCTGGTTCACCGTCGCGCCGATCAACGCGTACCTCGCGGCGCTCTACATCACGGACCTGTTCGGGATCCCGCTTGGCGCGACGTACGGGCCGATCTCGGACAAGTTCGGCTCGGCATGGAGCGTCGGCGTGCTGGTCACCGCGGCCGTGGTGCTGCTGGTCATGTTCGTCCCGGGTTGGCTCGGCATTCGCCTCGGGGCGACCTTCGCGACCATCCTCGGCATCGGCTCGATCATCCCGCTCGTGCTGATCATCATCCTGCCCTTCTTCAAGCCCTCCTCGATCGACTTCGGGCAGGTGCAGCTGACGACCCTGCCCGACGGCGTGACCGGCTCCTGGGAGCTGATCATCGGCTGGGCGTTCATCTTCACATGGACCGTGTGGGCGATGGAGGCGGCGGCGTGCTACATCGGCGAGTGCCGCGAGCCGGCGCGTGACGCCAAGATCGCGATGACGGCGGAGGGCCTGTTCGGCCTGTTCATCTACATCACGCTCCCGCTGATGCTGCTCGCCGTCCTCGGCACGGCCGGCTTCGCCGAGCTCGGCTCGGGCGACGCCAACGTCGTGTTCCTCGGCTACGTCGACAAGATCTTCGGCGCCAACGAGTTCTGGCGCTGGTTCATCGGCCTCGCCCTCGTCGCGGCGCTGCTCCTGTCCGTGCTCAACGCGCTGATCGGCGCGTCGCGCGGCCTCTGGCAGAACTCGATCGACGGCGTCCTGCCGAAGGTCTTCGGCAAGACCAACAAGCACGGCTCGCCCAGCACCGCGATCGTCCTCTCCCTGATCGCGTCGCTGCTCGTGCTGCTCGTCGGCTCGCCGCTGCAGATCTACGTGTTCTCGAACATGGGCTACCTGTTCGCCCTGTCGGTCGCGATGATCGGCTTCGGCGTCTTCCGCTACAAGCGGGACGACTTCGAGCGCCCGGTCAGGATGCCGAAGATCATGGCGCCGTTCGCGATCCTGTTCGGCATCGCCGGCCTGCTGCTGTGGGCCATCGGCGGCTACTACTCGGCCGACTACGCCGTCGGCGAGGGCTACCGCTGGCTCTACTGGGTCGGCCTGATCCTGCTCGCCCTCTACGTGCCGCTGCACCTGTGGCGCCGCGTCGAGGACAAGCGCCACGGCGACGCCACCCCGCACCACGTGGATCATCCGCACTGAGCAGCTGATCCAGCCATGCCGCTGATCCCCGGTCGCCGCAAGCGCAACTGGGACGAGCAGCCGGTCGAACCCCGCGACATCATGCTCGCGGGCGACGGCCGGAGGAGGTTCTCGAAGAGGGCGATCGCCAAGGCGGTCGCCCTCTCGGCTTCCGGCTCCGTCGCAGTCGTCACCATCGCCCGCATCCACGGGACGCAGTTCGGCCTGCCCAACCCCGGCCTGATGCCGACGAAGCAGGAGATGAAGGCGCGCCACGACTGGGTCGGCAAGGGCGTCGACGCGATCAACGCGGCGGGCGGCGACGCCGACGGCCAGGTCGCCGTGACGCGCAAGACCACCAAGACGCTCGCGCGCATCGCCCGGGCGCGCGGCGTGAAGACGATCGTGATCGACGAGACGCAGTACACCGGCTGGCGGCGCTTCGTCGAGGGCGATGTCGGCACCGAGCTCGCCAAGCGCCTGCGCGCCGATGGCGTCGAGGTGATCGTCATCCCGTACGACCCGAACGACCCCAAGCCGTAGCAATCCGACACTTCCATCCCGCTAAAGGTTCGACTAGCATGCCTTTCACCACGCGCAACCGGAGGAGATGACCGTGGCACAGCCCAAGAACAAGGAAGAGGCGCGTCGCCGAGCCAAGGCCGACGGCATCGAGTTCTTCTTCGCCCAGTTCGTCGACATGCACGGCAAGCCGAGCGCGAAGCTCGTCCCCGCCGAGCGCATCGACATGCTCTTCGACGACGGCGCAGGCTTCGCCGGTTTCGCGGCCGGCCCGATCGGCCAGACGCCGGCCTCGCCCGACATCGCCGCGATCCCGGACCCCGAGTCCTACACGCCGGTGCCGTTCAAGCCCGGCCTCGCGCGCTTCGCCTGCGACATCACGATCGACGGCGATCCGTGGAACTTCTGCCCGCGCACGATCCTCAAGAACGCCAACGCGCGCGCCGCGAAGATGGGCTACCGCCTGAAGATGGGCATGGAGCTCGAATTCTTCCTGCTCAAGGAGCGCGACGGGAAGATCGTCCTCGCGGACGACCTCGATACGCTCGACCAGCCCTGCTACGACATGAAGGGCATCACGCGGTCGTACGACTTCATCTCGCAGCTGTCGAAGAACCTCAACGGGCTCGGCTGGGGCAACTACGCCAACGACCACGAGGACGCCAACGGCCAGTTCGAGCTGAACTTCGAGTACGACGACGCGATCAAGACCGCCGACAAGGCGATCTTCTTCCGCTACATGGTCCACGCCATGGCCCAGGAGCGCGGGCTGCTGACGACCTTCATGCCGAAGCCGTTCTCGAACCTGACCGGCAACGGCGGACACCTCCACATCTCGCTGTGGGACCCGACCGGCAAGAAGAACCTGTTCGAGGACAAGAAGGATCCGCGCGGCCTCGGCCTGTCGAAGCTCGCGTACCAGTTCCTCGGCGGCATCATCGACAACTCCGAGGGCCTCAGCGCGATCCTCGCGCCGACGGTCAACTCGTACAAGCGCATCGGCGTCGGCGCCCCCACCTCGGGCGCCACGTGGGCCCCGGCCTACGCGACGTACGGCATGAACAACCGCACGCAGTCGATCCGCATCCC
>CAWUMZ010000199.1:0-3089 GCA_963923625.1 uncultured bacterium
CGCCTGCGTCGCTTCCGCGAGGTCGGCGACCAGCGCGGCACTGGTGCGTCCCGTCGCGACCGGGACGGGGGCGACCGCGCTGCGCGACGAGACCGCCACGCTGCAGCCTGCCGCACCGAGATCCTCCGCGATCGCGCGGCCGAGGCGACGCCCGCCGCCGCAGACCAGCACGCGTGCGCCGTCGAGTTCCATGGGGGAACGGTATCGGACGCCAACGGGTATCCCGCAGGCACCGCTGTAGGCTGCACGGGTGCAGGCGCCCAATGCCCTCTCGCTGTTCCGCGTGGTCCTCGTCCCGCTCGTGGTGATCGCGCTGCTGTGGGACTTCTCCGGGCACTTGTGGGTCGCCGCCGCGCTGTTCGTGATCGCGAGCCTCACCGACCTGCTCGATGGGCGCATCGCGCGCGCCAGCGGCAACGTGACGGTCTTCGGGACCTTCATCGACTCGCTCGCCGACAAGCTGCTGATCTGCTGCACGCTGATCGCGCTCGTCGCGATGGACCGCGTCTGGGCATGGGTCGCGATGGTCGTCGTGGCGCGCGAGTTCGCGGTCACCGGTCTGCGACTCGTCGCGGCGCAGGATGAGGTCATCTCCGCATCGCGGTCCGGCAAGATCAAGATGATCCTCCAGGTCGTGGCGGTGCTCGCGCTGATCCTCAACACGCGGTACGAGACGCTCAACGACGTGCTCGTGATCCTCATGGTGATCGCCACGATCGTGTCGGGCGTCGAGTACTTCGTCAACGGCCGCCGCCACCTGACGGCCAGCATCTCGCGTTAGCGCCCGACCGGCGCAATACTTGGCACACGATGGCGTTCTGGCGGAAGAAGGACGATGACGTCGCAGCCGTGCTGCGGAAGGTCGGCAAGCGCGAGCCGTTCCGCTGGCTGCGGCAGCTCGACGATGCCGAGCTCGAGCGCCTGGCCGAGAACGTCCGCACCGACCTCGTCACGTGCGACTCCCGCGACGAGCTGCTCGAGACGGCGGCGCGCCTCCACTACCAGACGCAGCCGCGCCTCGAGGGCCGGCTCAAGCGCGGCGAGGACGTCGTCGACGAGGAGGCCGCGCGCGGGCGCGCCCTCGCCGTCATCTTCGAGCGCCGCTACGGCGTGAGCCTCGAGCGGGCGCTGGACGAGGGAATCGCGATCGACCCGGAGACCGAGGAGGCGAACCTGCGCATCGAGCGCGTGCTCCGCCAGCTCGGCCTCGCCTACTCGGTGATCGACGGCGGGCACTGGGTGTTCGAGCTCGACGTGGCCTCCGTGCACGTGCGCCACTACGTGGCCGCCGGGTCGCTCGACGTCTACGCGCCGGTGCGCACGTGGGACCCGGACGACGAGGTCGCCGAGACGCTGCTGCGCCAGAACGGCGGCTCGGTCGGCGGCGCCTTCTGGGGCATCTGCACGTTCGAGTCGGCCGGCGATCACCTGTGCGCGTGCGCGCGCGTCGGGACCGCCGATCTGCAGGTCGGCGCGGTCTCGTTCGCGCTCGCCTCGGTCGCGTCGCTCGTCGACGCGGCCGCCCGCGCGGCCTCGGACGACGACTGACGCGCACGCGGATTCGCCGCACGCTTGTGCGGGAAATGCACAAAGTTGTCACGTTGTTGGCGTTTCGGTGAACCCCGACTATTCCTTTCCGCGGAGAGAGAGGGGAGGAGGGTCGGAGCGCATCCGGCTCGTCCTTCCGCACAATCGAGTGGAGGAGAACCACATGCCGAATGCCGGTGCACGATGCTGACCGTCGACATCCAGCTCCCCGACATCGAGGAGCTGCGGCGCCTCGTCGACGTCGGCCAGGAGCGCGGGTTCCTCCTCATCGGCGAGGTCGCCTCGGCCCTTCAGGAGGTCGAGATCTCGAAGGAGCAGATCGAGGACTTCCACGCCTACCTCGTCGAGCATGGCATCGAGCTGCACGAGGCCGAGGGGCGCATCGCCGAGAAGGCCGTCGAGGGCGAGAAGGTCGAGATCGACCTCACCGTCGAGCCGAGCCTCGACTCGCTGCGCCTCTACCTGCGCGAGATCGGCCGCGTGCCGCTGCTCACCGCCGCGCAGGAGATCGATCTCGCCAAGCGCATCGAGAAGGGCGACATGCGCGCCAAGCGCCAGATGATCGAGGCCAACCTGCGCCTCGTCGTGTCCATCGCGAAGGGCTACCTCGGACGGGGCCTGACGTTCCTCGACCTGATCCAGGAGGGATCGCTCGGCCTGATCCGCGCCGTCGAGAAGTTCGACTATCGCAAGGGCTTCAAGTTCTCGACGTACGCGACGTGGTGGATCCGCCAGGCCGTGACCCGAGCGATCGCGGACAAGGCGCGCACGATCCGCATCCCCGTGCACATGGTCGAGAAGCTCAACAAGGTCGTCCACACCGAGCGCCAGCTCGTCCAGCGCCTCGGCCGCGAGCCGTTGCCGGAGGAGATCGCCGCGTACGTCGACATGACCGCCGATGAGGTGCGCGACATCCTCAAGATGTCGCAGATGCCGATCTCGCTCGAGAAGCCGATCGGCGAGGAGGGGGACTCCTCGTTCGGCGACTTCGTCGAGGACGAGCAGGCGCCGTCGCCGTTCCACATCGCGACGACGACGCTGCGCCGCGAGGACGTCGAGCGCGCGCTCAACTCGCTGCCGCAGCGGGAGCGCGAGGTGATCGAGCTGCGCTTCGGCCTCAACGGCGCCAAGCCGCGCACGCTCGAGGAGGTCGGCCAGCACTTCGGTGTGACGCGCGAGCGCATCCGCCAGATCGAGAACACGACGCTCAAGCGCCTCGAGTCGCTGCCCGAGGCGCAGGCCCTGCGCGACTGCGTGGGCTGATCATTGGGGGAGGGGATCCCGCACCCCACCTGGCGCGTCGCGCGACGCGTCAGGTGGGGTAGGATTCCGCCGTCCCGCGAGGGATGTTGGGAGTGTGCCCGAGTGGTTAATGGGGACGGGCTGTAAACCCGTTGGCTCTGCCTACGCTGGTTCGAATCCAGCCGCTCCCACTGCGTTCGCCGGCTGATGCGCGGCGGGCTTCAAGCGAATCTGCGCGACGGATTCCCTCGCGGCGCGCGTCGCCTACGATCACCGCGTGGCGTTCATGCGGCGGAATC
>CAWUMZ010000200.1:0-3075 GCA_963923625.1 uncultured bacterium
CGCGCGCCGAATGACGGATGACGCGCCGTGGCTGAATCTGACGAGATCAATGAGCGGTACCTGGCCCGAGCGATCAAGGCCATGAACGCGCTGGGCGACGAGCTCGCCGAACGGGCCGATCCCGAGGATCCGGCGACGACGTGCGCGCTCGGCTCCGGCCACCCGATGGCCGACATCATGCTGCTCAAGACCCGTGCGCAGCCCGCGGAGCTCCAGGAGGGCGTCGCCTTCTTCGGACGCTCCGGCAGCGCGATCCTCAAGAGCATCACGCGCGTCGGCATCGACCCGACGACGATCTACGGCACCAACTGCGCCAAGTCGCTGCAGGACGATCTCGACGACGCGAAGGGGCCCGCGGCGAAGGTGCTGCTGCGCGAGATCCAGATCACCGAGCCGAAGATCATCGTCTGCATGGGCGCCGCGACGGCGGACTTCCTCAATCGCATCCGGGTGCCGCTCGCCGAGGCGATCGATCCGGAGCTGATCGGCGAGGTGCAGCAGCTGACGCCGACGATCGAGGCGCTCGTGACGCCCGACATCGACGAGTCGCTCGACGAGGAGTCGTCGAAGCGCCGCTTCTGGAAGGCGTTCCAGGAGCTCGGGCGCTGGTACAGCGCCCTGCCGCCCTACTGATCGCGCTTGACGAACCGCGCCACGCACTCGACGTGCGGCGTGTGCGGGAACATGTCGACGGGGCGCACGATCTCGAGGTCGTACCCGCCCTCGGTCATCAGCAACGCGTTGCCGGCGAGCGTCGTCGGGTTGCACGAGACGTAGACGATGGTCTTCGCGCCGAGTTCGAGCACGCGCTTGACGGCCTTCGGCGTGAGGCCCGCGCGCGGCGGGTCGATCACGACGAGATCGGGGAGCGGCGCGCCCGCCTCGACGAGCGGCTCGATCGCCTTCTGCACATCGCCGGCGATGAACTCGGCGTTGTCGATGCCGTTGCGCTGCGCGTTCTGCGTGGCCTGCTCGACGGCCTCGGGCACGATCTCGATGCCGACGACGCGGCCGGCGTCGCGCGCCAGGGCGAGGCCGATCGAGCCGATGCCGCTGTAGAGATCCCAGACGACCTCCTCACCCGTCAGGCGCGCCTCCTCGATGGCGATGCCGTAGAGCTTCTCGCACATGTCGGTGTTCGTCTGCAGGAACCCGTTCCACGGCACGTGCAGGGTCAGACCGAGGATCTCCTCGCGATAGAAGTCCTGGCCGTGCACGAGCGTCGTCGGGTGGCCGTACGTCGTCTCGGACTGCCCGCTGTTGCGCGTGTGCATGAGGCCGACGAAGCCGGGGACCGACTCCATCAGCTCGTCGATGAGGTTGCCGGGACGCGGTAGGTCGATGTCGGTCGTGACGAGCGCGAGCAGCACCTCGCCGGTGCGCTTGGAGTGGCGAACCACGAGGTTGCGGAGCTCGCCGTCGTGGAGGCGCTGGTCGTACGCGACGAGGTCGGTCGTGCGCGCCCAGCGCTGGATCGCGTCCTTGGCGGCGTTCGCGGCATCGTTGATCAGGAAGCAGCGCTCGACCTCGAGCACCTGGTCCCAGCGGCCGGCTCGGTGGAAGCCCAGCGCGGGCCCGTCCTCGGTCTCGGTGAACGTCAGCTCGACCTTGTTGCGGTACTCGAGGTTGTCCTCGGCGCCGACGATCGGCTCGACGGGGACGTCCGGGAGGTGCGCAATGCGCCCGATCGCGTCGCGTACGAGCTGCGCCTTCTCGACGAGCTGCGCGGGGTAGGCGTACGTCTGCCACCGACAGCCGCCGCACACGCCGACGTGCGGGCACGTGGGCTCGACACGATCGGCGCCCGGCTCCAGCAGCTCGACGACGTCGGCCTCGCCGTGGCGCCGGCGTGCGCTGCGCAAACGGATGCGCACGCGATCGCCGGGCAGTGCTCGATCGACGAAGACGACGTAGCCGTCGATGCGCGAAACGCCCCGCCCGCCGTTGGCGAGCGACTCGATCACGACATCGGCGACATCACCACGGGAGGGACGGTCGGCCACGACGCGGATCGTACGCGAGGGCGACCGCAGGACGGTCCGCTCGCGCCGGAACGATCGCCGGCGCGAGCGAGCCGCGGATTACGCCGAGGCGGACTTGGAGTCGTCGTTGCCCAGGATCAGCAGGATGATCAGCGAGATCAGCGGGAAGAAGAACCCGAGCACCGTCCACAGGTTCTTGCTGCGGTTGCGCGAGCCGGCCATGCTGCGGCAGACGAGGGCGAGCACCACGGCAATGCCGATGGCGATGATGAATCCGATGAGACCCGACATGGGCACCTCCCGATACGCACCGCGGTAGTGCGGCTACGGCGAGTGTACGCCCCACGTTCGTCGGAACGCCCGTAGCGACCGGGTGCCGCGCCGAGGCCGATGGCCTCGGCGCTCACCACAGGTCTAGGCCGCGCTGCCGCGGTTCTTCTTGCCCAGGATCAGCAGCACGACGAGCGCGATGATCGGGAAGAAGAAGCCGAGAATGGCCCAGCCGACGCGGCTGCGGTTGCGGCCGCCGGCGAGGCTCGCGCACACGATCGCGAAGACGACCGAGATGACGAGCCCACTGGCTACGGCGATGGTCTGGCTCATGAGGCTCCTTGGGGACTCGGACCGCCGCCTCGGCGGTCACCGCGAGCGTACGCGGTGCGTCGGCGGTCATCGGCGTCGAGGGCGATCCCGCGCGTTCGCCGTCCGGACCTGAGCGACGCGTGCGACGGCACGAGTGCCTCTCGTGCGAGTGCATGCGCCCCGTGGCCATGCGCAGGCTGCACGATCCCGACATGGACACGCGCAGGGGTCAGGCGACGATCGAGCTCGTCGCCGTCGTCGCCATCGTCGCGGCCGTGATCGTCGCGCTGGCTGCAGTCGGCGCGTTCGGATGGCTCCCGCGGGCGATCGGCGCCGCCGCGGCTGCCGTCAGCGGTGAGGACGCAACGCCCGCACCCTTCGACGATGTCCGCTTCATGGATCGCGCGATCGCGCGCGGACCCGATCAGGACGGCCCGATGCTGCACGACGGGATCATCCGCCTGGCGCAGTCGATCGGACCGACGGCGGCCCGCGCCCTCGCGATCAGCCA
>CAWUMZ010000201.1:0-3068 GCA_963923625.1 uncultured bacterium
CACCTACACCATCACCGTCACCCGCATCTCAAACGACGCCACCCTCTCCAACCTCGCCATCAGCAGCGGCACGCTCAGCCCGACATTCGCAACTGGCACATACGCATACTCGGCGAACGTGACCGGTGCCGTGACGGCGATCACGGTGACTCCGACTCGCTCGCAGGCCAACGCCTCGATCACCATCAACGGGAGCGCAGCGGTCTCCGGCGCGGCCTTCGGTCCGATCGCCCTGAATGCGGGCCCGAATACGATCACCACCGTCGTGACGGCTCAGGACGGCACGACGCAGCACACCTACACGATCATCGTCGATCGAGCGCTCTCCAACGATGCGAGCCTGCTCGATCTGTCGCTCAGCGCGGGAGCGCTCACGCCGACGTTCGCGTCGGGCACGCTGACCTACGCCATCGCGGTTTCCGGCGACACGAGTTCCACCACCGTCACCCCCACCACCTCGTTCCCCGGCGCGACCGTGGCGATCAACGGTTCCGCCGCAGGCTCCGGAACGGCGTCGAATGCGATCGGACTCGCAGTGGGAGACACGACGATCGACGTCGTCGTCACCGCGCAGGACGGCACGACGACGAATACGTACTCCGTGGTGATCACGCGCGCAGCACCAACCGACACCGGCGGCTCGACCTCCTCGGCAGCCGACTTGCCGGAGATCAGCGGCACGCGTGTCGGCAACGGCCAGGTCACGATCGTCTGGGTGGTCGCGCCCAACGCGCCGACGACCACGTACACGGTCGTCGCGACGCCTGGTGGGCGAACGTGCACCGCGCGCACGCCGGCCACGAGCTGCACGATCACGGGTCTGACGAATGGAACCGCCTACACGTTCACGATCACGGCGACGACGGCCACCGGAGCGAGCGCCTCCGTCAAGACGACGGCCACACCCGCTGATGCGCTCCGAATCATGAGCCGTGCGGTCAATGGCAGGAGCATCACGGTGCGCATCAGCACCACCCAGACCGGGCGCCTGCGCATCGCCGGCACCGTTCCCGCCGCCTCGCTGCGCGCGGCTCGCCAGCGCCTCGTCTGCAGCGGCCGCGCGACGATCAGGAAGGCCGGTACCTACACGGTCAGGTGCAAGCTCAAGCCGCTCGCCACGCGAGCCCTCGCCAAGCGCCCGCTCACCGTCAGGCTCACGGCCACCCTCGTGACGACGGCCAAGGTCAAGGTCACGGTGGTTCGCACGGCCCGCATCACGCTCAAGCAGCGCATCGCACCGCGCGCGGCGGAATCCGTCACCGGGTGAGCCGCCCCGCGAATGCGCATGGCCCGAAAGGCCGGTCGCGACCGCTGCGCGCTACAGTCGTATCGCACCTGCTGCAGGTGTTCCCCCAATCCGGAGCACGGATGCTCCTCCCCCACCGCGCGCACATCGCCAGCCTGTCGCTCGTCCTGCTCGCGCTCGCGGCGATCGTGCCTGCGACCGCCTCGGCCGGGACGTGCACGCCCGCCTCGGCGACGGTGACGACCTGGGCCGAGTACCGCGCCGCCACCAGCGGCCTCACCTGCGCCGCCGGCAACACCTTCACCCTCAACGTGGCGAACGACTTCACGTACACGTCCGGCACCGGCATCGCCTGGAGCTACGCCGGCTCGCTCGTGATCCAGGGCAGCGCCTCGTCGCGCCCCACGATCACCATGACCGGCGCTGACACCTACGTGATCGACATGGTCTCCAACGGCACCCTCACCGTGAAGAACCTGATCATCCAGCAGTTGAACGGCACGGCGCAGTCGAGCAGCCCGATCTACGTGCCCTATGGCGGTCTCACGCCGACGATCGTCGTCGACAACACCACGATCCAGAACAACGACACGTCGAATCCCGCCGTGATGGGCGGCGGCAACGCGACGCTCGTGCGGATCATCAACGGCTCGAAGGTGATCGACAACGTCTCCAACGGTGCGACGGACGACGCGACGGTCGCGAACCGGCGCCAGGGGCAGGGCGGCGGCGTCTACGCCGCGCAGGCGCTGGAGATCGTCGATTCGGAGGTCAGCCGCAACGCGGGGTCCGGCACCGGCGTGTCGGGCGGGGGCGGCGCGTGGGCCCAGAGCGGCAACGCGACCATCACGAACTCGACGATCGCGGGCAACAGCATCAGCAGCGGGTTCGGCGGCGGCGTCGCGGTCAACACGGGAACCGTCACGATCACCGGCTCGACCATCTCCGGCAACACGTCGACCACCGGCGGCGGCGCGCTCTACGTGGTCGGTGCCGTGACGGCGGAGAACTCGACGTTCACCGGAAACCAAGGCGGATCGACCCCCGGCGGCATACGCGCGTACGGCGCGGTCACGCTCAGCTACACGACGATGGCCGACGACCTGCCCGCGATCGCGGGCTCCGAGATCGTGGCCAACAGCGGACTCTCGGCCACGACGAGCGTGATCGCATCGACGGTACCGCAATCCCCGTGCAGCATCGTCGGCCCGCGCAGCAGCAGCTACTCGATCTCCACGAATCTGAACTGCCTGGCGTCACCCGTCGGCACCAGTCAGGTGAGCACGTACGCCAGCATCGCCCTCGGCTCGCTCGGCGCGAACGGCGGCACGACGCAGACGATGCTCCCGGGCGCCGGCAGCGTGCTGATCGGGTTCGCCAACGTCGCGAACCCCGCGCCGACCATCACCACCGATCAGCGTGGCACCGCACGCTCCCAGCCGTTCACCGTCGGCGCGGTGCAGGTCAACTCGACCGATGCCAACCTCTCCGCACTGGCCGCGAACGCCGGCGGTGCGCTCACGCTCTCACCGACGTTCGCAGCCGCCACGACCGCGTACACCGCGAGCGTCGGCAACGCCGTGACGAGCGCGACGATCACGCCGACCGTCGTCTCGGGCCACGGCGCGACGGTGACGGTCAACGGCGCGGCGACGACGTCCGGCAGCGCCTCCGCGAGCATCAGCCTGACCGTCGGTGCCAACGCGATCCCCGTCGTCGTCACGGCCCAGGACGGCACGACGACCAAGACGTACACAGTGACGATCACCCGAGCCGCGTCGACCGACGCCGCGCTCTCGAACCTGACGATCAGCAGCGGCAC
>CAWUMZ010000202.1:0-3057 GCA_963923625.1 uncultured bacterium
CGGGCGAGGAAGTCGGCCTGCACGTCGATGATGACGAGCACGGAGTCGTCGGGATCGATCAGGCTGCCCATGCGCGCAAGGCTAGCGAGCGCCGTAGAGTTCCGCCATGGCGCTGACGCTCTCGATCGTCTGGCATGACGACTGCCTTCTGCACGCCCCCGGCTCGGAGTTTTGGCTCGGGCTGCAGTTACCGGACGACGAGCTGCCCGAGCGCGCGGGGTTGATCCGCGATGCACTCGCGGCCGAGGGGGCGACCGTCGTGATCGCCACACCGCACGATGAGGCCTCGATTGCGGCCGTCCACGACCCCGGTCTCATCGCCTTCCTCCGCGACGCGCACGCCGACTGGGTCGAGGCCGGGCTGCCGCTCGATCCGGGTCAGGGGCTGGTCGTTCCGTACCTCTTTCCGACGCGGGCCATGCTCGGCGCCGTCGAGCCCCACCTGCCCGAGGCCGTCTGGGCGCGCACGGGGTTCTACTGCTTCGACACGATGACGCCGATCGGCGAGGGCACATGGGCCGCTGTGCGCGGTGGGGTCGACGCGACGCTGACGGCCGTCGACCTCGTGCACGCCGGGGCGCCGCTGGCGTATGCGATCACACGGCCGCCGGGACACCACGTGAGCCGTGGCGCCTACGGCGGTTCGTGCTACCTCAACAACGCCGCGATCGCCGCCCAGGCGCTGCGCGACGGCGGCGCCGGGCGCGTGGCGGTCATCGACATCGACGCGCACCACGGCAATGGCGCACAGGAGATCTTCTGGGATCGCGGCGACGTGCTGACGGTCTCCGTCCACGTCGATCCCGCCGCCGGCTGGTTCCCGCACGTGATGGGGTGGCCCGACGAAGTCGGGTGCGGTGCGAACCGCAATCTCGTCGTGGCGCCGGGCAGCGGCGATGAGGCGTGGCTCGCCGCGATCGACGCCGCTGTCGCGTCGGTCGCATCCTTCGAGCCGGCGGCGGTCGTGCTCGCGCTCGGCGTCGACGCCGCGACGACGGATCCCAACAGCCCGCTCGACGTCTCGCACGCCGGCTATCGCGAGGCCGGTCGTCGGATCGGATCGCTCGGCGTGCCGATCGTGGCGGTGCAGGAAGGCGGCTACGATCCCGCCACGCTCGGCGGACTGGTCGTCGCCGCGCTCACCGGAGTCGAGGAGGGGCAGGCGCGTGGATAGCCGAATGTGGATCGGCAAGGACGAATGCGAGGGCATTCCCTCGTCGCCGCGCAAGGACCTCGCGCCGCCGCCGCACTGGCGCCTCGAGACCGTGGCCGTGACGGAGCGGCCTCGCAGCCTCACGATCGGCGCCGACGGCCGCACGCTGGTCTTCATCCAGGACCGTCCGGATACGTCTGATGTCTGGACGATGACACTCGATGATCCGACGCCGCGGCGGCTGACGGCCGGTCGTGCACCCGCCCCGTTCTGGGAGGACATCACGCCGCGGCTATCGCCCGACGGCTCGACCGTGGCGTACGGCGACGAGGGCGCGATCTGGCTCGTGCCGCTCGCGGGCGGCCCGTCGCGCAGGCTCGTCGAGGGTTCGTCGCCGGTGTGGCTCGACGATGAGCGGCTCGTCATCTCCGTCGAGCGCGACGATCAGACCTCGCGCCTCGCCGTCGTCGATATCGCCGATCCATTCCCGCGCCGTCTGACGACCGGGTGTCCCGAACACGGTGACGAGTGGGGTGCCGCCGTCTCGCCCGACGGTCGCGAAGTCGCCTACGTCTTCTGGGTGCGCGAGGATCTGCGCGAGAGCCAGATCTGCATCGCGGATGTCGCGACAGGCGCGGTGCGCACGATCAGCGCTCCGCCGGAGATGGCGGATCGCTTCCCCGCCTGGTCGCCCGACGGCGAGTGGATCGTGTTCGCGTCCGAGCGCAGCGGCTGGTTCGAGCTGCACCTGATCCGACCCGACGGAACGGAGGAGAGGCAGCTCACGCACGACGCCGGCGACTTCTTCGGCCCGACCTGGAGCGCGAACGGGACCACGATCCTCGCGACGCGGGCGCGCCGTGGGCGCTTCGACCTCGTCACAGTCGACGTGCGCACGCACTCGGTCACGACGGTGGCCCACGGCGGTGCGTGGTCGAGTGCCTGCTGGACCGCGAACGGGGCGATCATCGCGGAGTACACGGACCAGGCGACGCCATCCGAGTTCCGCATCGTCACGCCGGCGGGCGAGGTGCGGACGCTGCATGCCCCGGCCCCGCTGGCCGTGCGCAGCGCGCCGCACGTCCGGCCGCACGAGATCACCTTCCGCTCGTTCGACGGCACGGAGATCCACGGCTTCCTGTTCCAGCCTGCGCGCGCGAGCACGGACGCGCCGGTGCCGGCAATCGTGTACCCGCACGGCGGTCCGACGTCGTACTACGGCGACGAGTGGGATGGGCACGCGCAGTACTTCATCGACAAGGGGTACGCGTGGCTGGCGATCAACTTCCGCGGCTCGACCTCGTACGGTCGTGCCTTCGAGCGCCTCAATCACGACGACTGGGGCGTGGGTGACACGAAGGACTGCCTGGCCGCCGCCGAGTATCTCGCGGGCCTCGACTGGGTCGACGGCGATCGGCTCGGGATCTTCGGCGCATCGTACGGCTCGTACATGTCGCTCCTGGCCGTCACCGACGATCCGCTGCATCGCTTCAAGCTCGGCGTCTGCAAGTACGGCGACTGCGACATCCGCTCGTCGTGGGCACAGGGCGATCGCGAGGGCGTGCAGGATCTCGAGCGGATGATGGGCCCGCCGTCGTCGAACCGCGCGGCGTACGAGGCCGGCTCGCCGGTGCTGCGTCTTGCCAATGTGCAGGCGCCGCTCCTGATCGCGCACGGCGAGCAGGACATCCGCGTGCACCCCAAGCAGTCAGAGGAGCTGGTCGCCGAGCTGCGCCGCCTCGGCGGCAAGACGTTCGAGTACGTCACGTATCCGACCGAGGGGCACGGGTTCCTGCGCTACGAGCCGCAGATCGACTTCTATCGTCGTCTCGAGCGGTTCCTCGACTGGTATCTGATGTGACGCAAAGGGGCTGACGCAAAGGGGCCAGACCCCTCTGCGTCAC
>CAWUMZ010000203.1:0-3034 GCA_963923625.1 uncultured bacterium
CCGGGGTTCGGGCTCGGCCAGCGTCGCCAACGCATCGGGGACGTCCAAGGCATGCGCGAACCGCATGCGCGCATGTTCGACGACGCCCACCGCCACGACGGTGATCACGATGCCGGCGATCTGCAGCGGCGCGAGCACCTGCCCGAGGATCACCCACGCCGCGAGCGAGCCGACGACGGGCTCCGCCATGCCGAGCATGCTCGCCGCGCCCGAGCCGACGCGCGCGTTGCCCGCCAGGACGAGCGCGAACGGCACAACCGAGCCGAGCATGACGACCCAGATCAGCGTCGCCCAGAGCGGCACCTCGAGGTGCAGGCGTCCGGCCAGCTCGACGGTGTCGCCGAGCCTCCCCCACGAGAAACTCCACGGCGGCACGACGACGAGGTAGAGCAGCGCCGCGACGACCAATGGCGCACCGGC
Source organism: uncultured bacterium (assembly GCA_963923625.1). Taxonomy (GTDB): domain Bacteria; phylum Actinomycetota; class Thermoleophilia; order Gaiellales; family F1-60-MAGs149; genus F1-60-MAGs149. The sequence goes on from CAWUMZ010000203.1 coordinate 421, forward strand.
GCGCCCGAGCGAGCCGAGCGCCGCGGGCTGCGCCGTGCTGAGGATGATCATCGCCGCGAAGGTGATCATCGTCGCGATGCCGAGCGCGACGCCGATCACCGACACCGAGCCGATGCCGCCGCTGTCGCCGAGCACCGAGATCGCGACACCGGCGATCGCCACGACCATCACCGCGTACGCGTACGGCGGCAGCTTCTCGCCGCGGCGCACGTGCTGGTAGATCGCGACGGGGATCGGCGCGATGTACGAGAGCACCAGCGCCAGCGCGACGTCGAGGTAGCTGAGCGTCTGGAAGTACAGCCCTTGCGACGCGAAGATCCCGATCGCGGCGTACGCGACGATCGGCAGCAGCATCGCGCGCGTGAAGCGACGCCACACGAGGAGGACGAACGGCAGCAGGAACAGCGCCCCGCCGACCGTGCGGAAGGCCGCGACGCTGACCGGCGCCAAGCCGCCGTCCATCGCGATCTTCGCGACGATGCCGTTGAGCGCGAAGAACGTCGTCGCGAGCAGCACGAGCGCGGCGCCGGTGCGGTAGCTGCTCACAGCTCGGCCACCAGGATCTCGGTCGGCGACGCGTGCTTGAAGCGCTGACGCTCGACGACCGCCACGCACGCGATGGTCACGGCGATGCCGACGGCCTGCAGCGGGGCGAGCACCTGGCCGAGGACGAACCAGGCGAGGAGCGGCGCGACGATCGGCTCCGTCATGCCGGCCATGCTGCCAGCACCCGCGCCGATGCGGGTGATGCCGGTGATCACGAGCGCGTACGGGATGACACTGCCGAGGACGATCGTGAACAGCACGGCGGCGCCGATCGGGATCGCGACGTCGATGCGCCCGGTCAACATCGTGTCTTCATCGAGCAGGCCGAACGGGAGATGCCAGACCGGGCTGATGGGCAGCCAGATCAGCGCCGCTGCGAGCATGCCCGCACCGGTGCGAGCGAGCGGCGGCAGCACGAGCGGCTGACGCGCGCCGAGAATCGCCTGCCCCGCGAACGACAGCGCCGTCAGCACGGAGAAGACGATGCCGATGACGGAGATCGCGCCGATGCCGCCGCTCTGGCCGAGGACGGCGATCGCGACGCCGCCGACGGCGAGGAACATCGCGATGTAGGCCACCAGCGGCAGGCGCTCCGCGTGGAAGAGGCGCTGGTAGGCAGCCACGAGCAGCGGCCCCGTGTACACGATCACCAGCGCGACTGCGATGTCCATGCGCGAGATCGCCTGGTAGTAGAGGCCCTGCGCGAGCACGATCCCGATCAGCGCGAACAGCAGGATCGGGATGAGGTCGCGGCGACTCAGGCGCCGGAACGAGAGCAGGAGGAACGGCAGCAGGATCAGCCCGGCGCCGTACGAGCGGAAGGCGGCCAGCTCGAGCGGCGCGATGCCGCCGTCGATGGCGGCCTTGCTCATCACGCCCGTGCAGGCGAAGAGCGCGGAGCCGCCGATGACCATGAGATAGCCGGTGCGCCGCGAGATCACGCGGGCATCGTGCCGGACTCCCCGTCGTATCGCGCTACGAGTCGGTCAGAACTCGTTGAGCGAGTCGAACTCGGTGGCGCGCGATGCGCGCACCCGAGCGCGCTCGACGACGATGATGCCGGCGACCGCGATCGCGACGCCGATCGCCTGCGTCGGAGCCAGGTGCTGGCCGAGCAGCCCCCACGCCAGCACGGCGCCGGCGACGGGCTCGACCATCCCGACCATGCTCGACGCGCCGGCGCCCACGAGTGCCGTTCCCCCGACCCACGTCACGTACACGCCGACGGACCCGATCAGCACGACGAACAGCACGGCGACCCAGAGCGGCAGCGAGAAGCCGAAGCGGCCGTCGAACGTGGTGGTGTCGCCGAGCTTGTCGAACGGCAGCGTCCACGGCGGGACGACGAACAGCCAGACGATCGTCGCGAACACCATGCAGGCCCCCGTGCGCGCGAGCGGCGGGTATTCCGTCGGCAGTCGCGCCGCGAGGATGACGGACAGCGCGTACGCGGCCATCGCGATGAGGGCGAAGACGAAGCCGGTGAGCGAGATCGCGGGCATCCCTCCTTCGCCGACGATCGCCAGCGCCACTCCGCCGACGGCGACGACGATCGCGCCCCACGCGTAGGGCGGAAGGTGGGCCTTGAGATGGATGCGCTCGTAGACGGCGACCACCAGGGGCGCCGTGAAGATGATCACGAGCACGAGCGCCACGTCGGCGTGCGAGATCGCCTGGAAGTACGAGCCCTGTCCGAGCACGAGCCCCACCACGCCGAAGAGCGCGAGCGGGAGCAGATGCGCGCGCCGCAGCTTGCGGACGTGCGGCAGGAAGAGCCAGATGAGGATCGCCGTCGCGCCGTAGATGCGCGTCGCGGCCAGAGCGGTCGCGGCGACGCCGTCGTGGATGACGAGGCTCGCGAAGACGCCGTTGGCCGCGGCGAGCAACCCGGATGCGAGCACCATCACGTACCCGAGGGCGGCGTAGTTCGAGCGGGCAGGTGCGGCGTTGGACGACACGCATGCACCGTATCGCGCTCCCGCCCATACGTGCCTATGGGACGGACGAGCGCGCGCCGGGTACGCTCCGCGCATGAGCAACGAGAAGACCCTGTTCCTCGAGGACCTGC
>CAWUMZ010000204.1:0-3033 GCA_963923625.1 uncultured bacterium
GGTCGAGCAGCGCGAACAGCTCGTCGAAGCACCACGGCATCGTCACGAGGCTCGGGCCGAGATCCCAGGTGTAGCCCTGGTCGACGATCTGCGACGCACGGCCACCGGGCGCGGACAGCCGCTCGACGACGGTGACGTCCAAGCCGGCCGCGAGCATGCGCATGGCCGCGGCCAGTCCGCCGAAGCCGGAGCCGATCACGACCGCTCGCCGGTTGGGTTTCGTCCCGCTCATCGCCCGCAGCCTACGCGTGGTCGCGTGGCAGTGCGCAGGACGTGGAACTGCCCGGGCATGCCCCGCCTATCGCGGCACCGTCGAGGTCAGATGAGCGGTCGTGGCCCCGGAAACGCGGTGGATCCGGAGAGTTGCCGGAGGTCGCCGAACAGCTCGCCCGATCCGAGGCCGATGCCCAGGGCGCGGAGGCGCTGGACGTCGCCCGGCGTCGCGATCCCGGTTGCGACGACGTCGAGGCCGAATTCCCGCCCGACCGCGACCGCGAAGGCCACCATGGTGTCGTCGAAGGCTCCCGCGTCCCTCGCGGACCCGAAGCCGCTATCCAACCGCACCTGGGTGAACGGCAGGTCGCGGAGATCCGCCAGCGACGCAGATCGCCCGCCGAATCCGTCGAGTGCGAGTCCAACGCCGAGCTGCCGCAGCCCCATGGCGGAGGCGCGGGTTCGTTCGAGTTCGGCGCCGTTCGCGTCGCTGATGCTCACGACGATGCGCGCGGGATCGACGCCGTGTCGCTGCAGGTCGTCCTGCAAGCGCGCGGCCAGCGAGCGATCCTCGAGCACGCTGCCCGACACGTGCACGCCGATCGGCACCGATCCGATTGGAAGGCTGCCGTCGGTGGCTTCCTCGACGAGGCGGTGCAGGAGCCAGTGATCCAGGCGTTCGCTCAGCCCGGCGCGCACGGCGTGCGCGCGAAACGCATCGATGCGCAGGAGCTCGTCGCCGTCGTGCAGGTGCAGCACCAGATCGCAGCCCGCCAGATCGCCGGTGTCGAGATCGACGATCGGCTGCGCGCGCAGCTCAAGACGGTTGCGTTCGATCGCGCGGTGCAGCCGCTGCCCCCACGACATGCGCACGCGCAGGCGCGCCGCGGAATCGGGATCCCCCGTCGGGTACTCGACGACGCCGCTGCGGCCATTCGCCTTGGCCGCATAGAGCGCGAGATCCGCGCGGGTCATCGCCTCGTCCACGTCGACGTCGTCGCCGGGCCGCAGGAGCACCATGCCGATACTCGCCTGCACCCCCGCCATCAGCGTCGTGCCGGCGGCCCGCGCGCTGCGCACGGCGGAGAGGATGCGCTCGGCGGCGATGCGAGCGTCGAGCTGCGTGACACGCCGCAGGATCACCGCGAACTCGTCACCGCCGAAGCGCGCTGCGCAGTCGCCCTCGCGAAGCGCGTCGTCGATGCGCATGCCGACGGCCTTGAGCAGCTGGTCCCCCAAACCGTGCCCGTGGGCGTCGTTGAATCGCTCGAATTGGTCGAGGTCGATCAGCAGCAGGGCGGCACCGTCCCCCAGCGTGCAACGGCGAAGGGTCTCGCCCAGCGCTCCATCGAAGCCATCGCGATCGAGCAGTCCCGTGAGCGGGTCGCGGAAGTCGGCCGCGCCGCTCGCCGACTCGCCGTCGGTATGCCGCGGCAGGAAGGTCGGCATGCCGATGACATGCCAGGCTCCGTTGCGGAAGGATCCCTCCAGATGCAGCAGGAGCGAAACGTCGGAGTCGCGATGCCCGGTGCGAACCGCGACCGAGAGCCCGTCATCGGTACGCGCCAGGAGCGACCGCAGATACGGCACGTCGGCGGCGCTGACGGCTGCGTCGATGTGGGTGCCGACCGGTGCGCCGATCTCGCGCTCCCACGTCTCGTCGCACCCCAGGACCCGGCCGCTTCGATCGAGACTCGCGGAGCCGAAGCGGCGCGCACGCTGCGACGGCGGGTGGGCCGAGCCCGGCCGAAGGCGGATCGGCTCATCGATGACCTCGTCGAGCTGTTGCATGGCGATTCCCTTCATCGAATGCGCGTCCCGTCGCCCTCGCGGGCGCGACGGGACGCGCGTGGTCGGTGGATCAGCCCGTCACCGCGGAGGCACGGCACTGCGCGAAGCGATGCACCATCGACTTCGCGGCGGGGGTCGCGCCGGTCACGAACCGCACCCGGACGTAGACCGTGTGCATCGCGTAGTCGCCAACCGGCAGCACGGTCCTGAGCGAGTACGCGCGGCGGGTCAGCGCGTGCATCGTGACGCGCTTGACGACCACGCCGTCGCGGATGAACGTGATCGTCGATGCGTTGCGCGCCACGACGCGCGTCGTCACCGTGCGCCTGGAGGTGCAGCCCGTCGCACCGAAGAGCGCGGAGAACCCGCGAACCATGACGGGCGGCAGGATCACAGGGCGGGCGGGCGCTGCGATCACCGGTGCTGCGGGCGTTACCGGTGTCGGGTCGCAGATCCTGCCGGCCACCGCCTTGAGCACTGTGGCGAGGTCATCCGGGTTCGACGCGACGGTGTAGTCGCTGCCCGAGATGGGACCGCTGACCGCGGCCAGGTTCTCCACCGAGATCCCGGAGCCGACGCCGACGCCGAGCACACGCTGCTTCGCGAGCGACTGATCGAGCTGCGGGTACTTCGCGAGGTTCGCCGACGCGATGCCGTAGGCGACATCCTCGAAACCGCCGGAGCCGCTCACGACGCCTCCGTTGACGAGATGCACCGTCGGCACGCCGTCCGTGACGAAGACGATCACGTCGACACCGGCCTTCGCCGCATCCTGGAAGGCCGCGTCCCAGTTGGTCATTCCGCCTTCGAAGTCCGGCCCGTACACCCGCTCGATCTCGGCATTCGCCGCCGTCTGCCCCGCGGCGGTGGCGAGGTCGTAGGTCGTCGAACCCGGATACGAGTTCGTGCCGAAGCTCGAGATGCGCAGCGTCGTCGGCGTGCCCGCGAGGGTGCTCACGAACGTCTTGCCCGCCGTCGTGTACTGATCGACGTACCCGCTGGTCGAGCCGGAGACGTCGAGCAGGAGCA
>CAWUMZ010000205.1:0-3016 GCA_963923625.1 uncultured bacterium
TTCGTCGCCGTCTGGGTCAATCCGGGTGCGACGGACGAGACCGCGATCCGCGCGGCCAATCGCGAGGCGATGCTCAAGGCGCTGCGGACGGCGGTCAACGGGCGCGATCCGGCGGCGGCGCAGGCGCTCGTCGACCGGCGCGACAGCCTCACGAGCCCGTTCTACTCCGGCGAGTAGGAGCCAGGGCTCGGATACCCTGCGGCGGTGAGTCGCAGGCAGTCGCACACCGTCGCCGAATGCCGGCGCGCGCTGTGGCTTCTCGGCATCGTGCCGCCGACGGACGCGAAGGGCGTGCTGGTGGCGTGGCGCAAGCGCGTCGCGCAGACCCATCCGGACCGCCACCTCGGTGATGCGGCGCGTGAGGAGGCCGCGGCGAAGCTGACGCGCGCGCTCAACGAGGCACGCGAGGTGCTCGACTGGTGGATCGAGCAGGAACGCGACTGGCCGCCGCTCGGCACCGGCCCGCAGCAGGTGCGCCTCGACGAGTCCGAGCCCGAGGCGTGGCCCGAACGGGAGGAGGAGCGCGTCGCGCCCGTCGATCCGATCACCGGGCTGCGTGCCGGAGATCGGGTGCGGGTGTGGCCCTATGACGGCGACCTGCTGACGGTCGTCGATACCGAGATGGACGTGCGGGACCACTCGTCCTGGGTGCGCGTGGCCGAGCAGGCGCAGGCGATCAAGTCGGATCGCATCCGGCTCGCCGCATTCTCGTGCCCGACGTGCGGCGCGTGCGCGGGACCGCTCGTCGACGATCCCGAGGTGCGGCCCTGCCCGGACTGCCTGATCGACCTGCGGCGTCTCGAGAAGGCGCCGGCCGACGCGGCGCGCATCCGCCGCGCGATCGAGGCGCGTGCCACCGCCGGTGAGTCGGAGGCCGAGTCGATCGGCGATGGTCGCTTCGCCGATCGTGCGCGCGAGCGACGGCGCTGGGCGCGGCGCTTGATCACCGCCAAGCCGGACGACCTCCACATGGCGCTGCTGAGCGCCTTCGGCTCGGCGTGGGAGCGCTGGGGCGAGACGCCGGCCGACGAGCGGATGCCGTGACCCCGATCGCGATCGCGCTGGTGGTCGCTTCGGCCTTCGCGCACGCGGGCTGGAACACGATCGCCAAGCGCGGCCCGGCCGGGCCCGCGTACACGTTCGTGCTCGTGGTGTGCGAGGCGGTCGCGGTGGCTCCGCTCGGCATCGCGCTCGTCCTCTGGTCGGGCGTCGAGTGGTCGTGGACGTACCTGTGGGTGCTGGTCGTCGCCGGCGCGATGCAGGCGGTGTACTTCGTGTTCCTGCGCGGAGGCTATGCGCGCGGCGACCTCTCGCTGGTGTATCCGATCACGCGTGGCGTCGGCGCGCTGTTCGCGACGATGGCCGGCGTCTTCCTCGTCGGCGAGCGTCCCGGGCCGCTGCCGCTGATCGGCGCCGGCGTGATCGTCGTCTCGGTGCTCGTGCTGACGAATCCGCGCCGCGGGCCGCAGTCGCTGCAGCGCGCGGCGATCATCCTCGCGATCTGCGCGGGCCTGTCGATCGCCCTCTACTCGTGGTGGGATCGGCGCTCCGTCACCGAGGTCGGCATTCCGGTGGTGTTCTACACGTGGGCGTGCGCGCTGTTCGAGGCGCTGTGGCTCGCGCCGGCGGGCCTTCGCGACCGCGGGGCGCTGCGCACGGCGTGGAGGCACTGGCAGGCCGCCTCGCTGTCGGGTGTGCTGCGCTTCGGCGCGTACGCGCTGATCCTGCTGGCCTACTCGTGGCAGGGTGCGCCGCTGTCGATCGTGGCGCCGCTGCGCGAGACGGGCATCCTCGTCGCGGTCTGGATCGGCGGCACATTCCTCGGCGAGGAGGACCGCACGCGACGTCTGATCGCCAGCGCGGGGATCGTCGCCGGCGGCCTCCTGCTCGTGTTCGCCTAGCGGTCGGGCTACGCGGCTCGGGGCTGGAGGTGCCGCAGGTCGCGGACCGCGGCCAGCGCGAGGCGCAGCCGCGCCTCTTCGAGCTCGGTCGCGGCGAGCTCACCGCGGCGGATGCGGTCGAGCAGGCGCTCGAGATCCACGAAGACCCGCGCAAGATCGTCCTGCGCAGGCGACTGCCGCTCGCGTCCGGTCACGTGCGGAGGGTACGGAGCGCGTCGGATGCGGGTGAAGCCGCGGCGTCCGACGTCAGACGACGACGAGCTCGCGCACGCGCTCGACGCTCGCGGTATCGGGCGCATCGTCGTACCCCGCGAGCACCCGACCGTCGGCGCGGGCGACGACGAGCACGACGGGCGTGTGCGTGACGCCGTACGCGCGGGCGAGGCCCGCCTCGTGCAGGACGTCGATCTTCCGAAACGGGATCCCGGCCGACTGCAGCTCGCTGCTCCACTGCTGGCAGGCGTGGCAGAGCGGGCCGGAGAAGGCGACGACGGCGGTGTCGCCATGCGCGGCGTCGAGTCCGAGCTGGCGCGGGTCGACGCGGGACGGCAGCGACGTCTGCGGCGCGCCGCGCAGGCGACGGTAGGCGACGGCGGCGCCCACGAGCAGCAGCACCGCGGCGACGATCAGCAGGCGATCCATCAGACCGCCGGGTGGCGATCAACGGTGATGCCGCGAACGCGCGCGAGCAGCACGTACATCTCGCAGCCGACGCAGAGGCCGGTCGTCGCGGCCAGCAGCGCGAGAGCGGCGACGATCAGCGCGAGCGCCCAGCCGACGGTCGAGAAGCCGGCGTACAGGAGGATCGACGACACGCTCAGGAAGATGGCGCCGATGATGTTCGCGAAGCGGGGGAGGCGCGCATCCTCGATGCGGCCCTCGCCGAGCCGCGGCTGGAGGACGTCGAACCACAGGCGGCACGGCAGGCAGAAGCGGCGCCCGAGCGTGAGACCGACGATCAGCTGGAGCGCGAGCAGCACCACGATCCACTCCTGGTGCGCGAGGAACGCGATCAGCGCGCCGACGCCGACGATCGCCTGATTCGTGCGCGGGCCGCGCGAATCGATGACGTTCGTGACGAGATAGGGGTCGACGGTTCGGTAAGGCTTGCTCAT
>CAWUMZ010000206.1:0-3004 GCA_963923625.1 uncultured bacterium
TAGAACGCGGCGTGCGGCTGCAGGATCGTGTGCGGCCAGGTGCGTGCGGGCTCGTCGGCCGGGGCTGGCTCGACCGGCAGCGCGTCGAGGGCACAGCCGGCGATCTCCCCCGCCTCCAGCGCGCGGCCGAGCGCGACGTGGTCGATCAGCGCCGCGCGCGCGGTGTTGACGAGGTAGGCGTCGTCGCGCATCAGCGTCAGCTCGCGCGCGCCGATCATCCCGCGCGTCGTGTCGGTGACCGAGGTGATCAGGCTGACGACGTCGCTCGTGGCGAGGGCGTCGTCGAGCTCGGCCTTGGTCGCGCCGACCGCGGCAACCTCCTCGGCAGACGCGTGCTGCGAGACGACGAGCACGTCCATGCCGGCACCGATCGCGTTCTCGACGACGAGGCGGCCGATCGCACCGAAGCCGATCACGGCGAGGCGCGCACCGCGGACGAGACGCGGCGGCTGCGGGTACGGCCACCACGTGCCGCTGCGGACGAGGCCGTCGAGCATCACCACGCCGCGCAGGCACGCGTAGACGAGCGCCATCGTGTGGTCGGCGACCTCCTGGTCGCAGAAGTTGCGGATGTTGCAGCAGGCGACGCCGCGCTCGGCGAGGCCCGGGACGTCGAGGTGGTCGATGCCGCCCGAACACGTCGCGACGACCTTGAGGCCCGGCGCGCGCTCGAGGATCGAGGCGTCGACCGCGCAACCGGGATACGTGAGGATGCCGACGATGTCGTCGCCGGCGGGCACCTCGTAGGAGAACTCGACGGTCGCGCCGACCCGGTCGAGGATGGCCTGGGCGCGGTCGATCGGCCAGGTGTCGTCGGTGCAGATGACGCGCATCAGGCTCCCTTCACGGGGATCAGGCCAACGGGCTCCTCGCCACGCAGGAAGCGCGCGAGGTCCTCGATCTGGCGGGTATACGGCTTGAGGCTCGCCTCGGGCGAGTACCAGGCCGAGTGCGGCTGGACGATCAGGTTCGGCCAGCCGAAGGCGGCCTCGTCGGCCGGGGGAGGCTCGACGGGATACACGTCGATCGCCGCGCCGGCGATGACCCCGTGCGTGAGCGCGTCGCCGAGCGCCGCGTGGTCGACGAGCGGGCCGCGCGCGCAGTTGATCAGGTACGCGTCGTCGCGCATCTGCGCGAGCCGGCGCGCGTTCACCAGCTTCGTCGTCTCGGGCAGCAGTGGGGCGTGCAGCGTCACGACATCGCTCGTCTCGAACAGCGTGTCGATGTCGACCTTCTCGACGCCCACCGCGCGCATCGCCGCCTCGTCGACGAAGTCGTCGCACGCCACGATCTCCATGCCGAGCGCGGCGCCCTGCGCGGCGACGAGCCGGCCGATGCGCCCGAAGCCGATGATGCCGAGCCGGCTGCCGCGGATGCGGCGCGGCTCGCGCGGAAACGGCCACCAGCCGCCATCGCGGGTGAAGCCGTCGAGCTGGTGCACACCGCGCAGCAGCGCCGACGCGAGCGTGATCGTGTGCTCGGCGACCTCCTCGTCGCAGTAGCCGGCGACGTGGATGCACGCGACGCCCTGCGCCTGCAGCTCGGGCACGGCGATGTTGTCGTAGCCCGTCGAGCACGAGCCGACGAGCCGGACGTTCGGGGCTCGGTCGAGGAGATCCGCGGGGATCCGCTGCTCCGGGGCAGCCAGCACCGCGACGACATCGTCGCCGATCGCCTCGTCGGTCTTCTCGATCTCGACGTCGAGCGTCGCCAGGACGTCCGCCGACTCCTCCAGCGGCCACAGCGGATCCAGGATGACGACGCGGCTCACGGGGTGCTCCCTTCCCTCACGCAGATGCGCATTCCGCTGCGTAGACTACGGGCAACGTCGATTCGGAGGAAATCCCTGTGGCAAGCAAGTGGCTCGAGGTCGGGCAGTACGGACAGAGCGTCTGGTACGACAACGTCGCGCGTCCCGCGGTCGAGACGGGCCTGCTCGCCAAGATCATGGTGGAGGACGGCGTCACCGGCGGTACCTCGAACCCGTCGATCTTCGCCAAGAACGTCGAGGACACCGACGCCTACGACGCCGCGATCGCCAAGTTCCCGGCCGACGCCACCGCCGTCCAGATCTTCGAGCCGCTCTGGATCCAGGATATCCAGGCCGCCTGCGACGTCATGCGCCCCGCCTTCGATGCGTCGGGCGGTGCGGACGGCTTCATCTCGATCGAGGTCGAGGCCGACCTCGCCTTCGACACCCCGAACACGGTCAAGCGCGCGCAGGAGCTGCACAAGGCGGTCGACCGCCCGAACGTGCTGATCAAGGTTCCGGGCACGAAGCCGGGCATCGACTCCGTCCGCCAGCTGACCGCCGCGGGCATCAGTATCAACGTGACGCTGCTGTTCTCGGTCGAGCGCTACTACGAGATCGCGCAGGCCTACGCGGCCGGCATGGCCGAGCGCCTCGCCGCCGGCCAGCCCGTCACCGGCATCCAGTCGGTTGCCAGCTTCTTCGTGTCGCGCATCGACACGAAGGTCGACGCCATGCTGCCCGAGGGGTCGGAGCTGCGCGGCAAGACGGCCGTCGCCAACGCCAAGATCGCGTACGCCGACGTCTATCAGGCGATTTTCGACAACGACGCGAGCTGGCAGGCCGTTGAGGCCGCCGGAGGCGCCCGCCAGCGCGCGCTCTGGGCCTCGACGAGCACCAAGAACCCGGCCTACTCGCCGTGCATCTACGTCGACGAGCTGATCGGCCCCGACACCGTCAACACGGTGCCCGACGCCACGCTCGAGGCGTACCGCACGCAGGGCGACCCCGCCTCGCGCCTGACCGAGGACCTCGCCGGCGCGCGCGCCGTCATGCAGGGCATCGCCGATGCCGGCATCGACTTCGCCGCCGTCACCAAGGAGCTCGAGGACGAGGGCGTCGCCGCCTTCCAGAAGGCGTACGAGGGCATGCTCGACGCCATTACCAAGCGGCACGACGCGGTTTCGTAAAGCGCGTGGGGGGACATCACAACCGCGCGGATGTGATGTCCCCCCACGCGCCTAGCTCTGCGGG
>CAWUMZ010000207.1:0-2993 GCA_963923625.1 uncultured bacterium
CTGTGAATCGCTCGAACATGAATGGCCTCCTGCCCCCTGTTTCGCAGGGGTTCGGCGACCGGATTCGACCAGATCGCCGACTGGGCGCCCACACTACCAGAGCGCGGTTCGCTCCTATCCGGTCGCGCGAGCGGGCTTCCGGATTACGCCCGGATCACATTCGCGGGAATGCCGCTCAGCTGCGCATGGCCGGGAACAGGACCACCTCGCGGATGGTCTCCTGGCCCGTCAGCAGCATCGCCAGGCGGTCGATGCCGAGGCCGACGCCGCCGGTCGGCGGCAGGCCGTACTCGAGCGCGGTCACGTAGTCCTCGTCGACCGGATGCGCCTCGTCGTCGCCGGCGCGCCCCATCTCGGCCTGCTCCTCGAAGCGCGCGCGCTGGTCGTCAGGGTCGTTCAGCTCGGTGAAGCCGTTCGAGATCTCCATGCCGCCGCAGAACGCCTCGAAGCGCTCGACGACGCCGTCCTCACCCGGCTTGCGGCGCGATAGCGGCGACAGCTCGACGGGGTAGTCGACGATGAACGTCGGTGCGATCAGCGTCGGCTCGACGAAGTGCGAGAGCATGTGATCGACGAGCTGCGCCCACGTCTTGTCACGCGAGGTGTCGATGCCCTGGCCCTTGAGGTACGCCTCGAGGGGAGCGGGATCGCGCCCGAGCGTCATCGGGTTGATGCCCGTCTTCGCCTCGATCGCCGCGCCGAGCGTGATGCGCGGCCACGGGCCGGCGAGGTCGACCTCCTGGTCCTTGATCGTCACCTTCGTCGTGCCGCAGACCGCCTCGGCGGCGGCGACCACGAGCTGCTCGGTGCGGCCCATGACGTCCTCGCAGTCGGCGTAGGCCTCGTAGAACTCGAGCATCGTGAACTCGGGGTTGTGCTTGTGCGAGACGCCCTCGTTGCGGAAGTCCTTGCCGAGCTCGTAGACGCGCTCGAGCCCGCCGACGACGAGCCGCTTGAGGTACAGCTCCGTCGCCACGCGCAGGTAGAGGTCGCGGTCGAGCTGGTTGTGGTGCGTGATGAACGGGCGCGCCGCCGCGCCGCCGTAGAGCGGCTGCAGCACGGGCGTCTCGACCTCGACGAAGCCGGCGTCGTCGAGCGAGCGGCGGATGCTCGCGATCATGCGGGCGCGCGCGATGAAGCGCTCCCGCGCCTCGGCGTCGGTCATCAGATCGAGGTAGCGCTGGCGGTGCCGCACCTCGACGTCCTGCAGGCCGTGATGGCGGTCGGGGAACGGCAGGCGGCACGGCGCGAGGAACTGCCACTCCGCGACCTGCACGCTCAGCTCCCCGCGGCGCGTGCGGAAGGCGGTGCCCTGCACGCCGACGAGGTCGCCGATCGAGACGGTGCGCACCACCTCGTAGGCCTCCTCACCGAGGCGCGCGAGCTCGACGAGCAGCTGCACGCGCCCGGAGACGTCCTCGAGGTCGATGAACGTGACGCCGCCCTGGCCGCGCCGGCCGAGCACGCGACCGGCCACGCGCCAGACGCGCTCGCCGGACTGCTCCGCCTCGAGCCCCTCCTCCGCGCTGCGCAGCGCGCCGATCAGGTCGCGATCGCCGAACCGATGCGGCAGGGACGCGAAGTCCATCGCCGGTGCCTAGGCGCGCGAGATCGCGGTGATCTCGTACTTGACGATGCCCTTGGGCGTCTGCACGTCGACCTTGTCGCCCTTCTTGCAGCCCAGGACGGCGCGGCCGATGGGCGACTCGTTCGAGTAGCGCTGCTGGTCGGGGTCGGCCTCGGCCGAGCCGACGAGCTTGAACTTGCGTTCGCTGTTGCGCGGACCCTTGAGGGTCACGGTCGTGCCGATCGCGACCTCGCCGCGGGGCTGGTCGCCCTTCTCGATGATCGTCGCGTCGCGCAGCTGCTCCTCGAGCTCCGCGATCTCGTCCTCGAGCACCGCCTGCTCGTTCTTCGCGGCGTCGTACTCCGCGTTCTCGGAGAGGTCGCCGAACTCGCGCGCCTCCTTGATGGCCTCCGCGATCTCGCGACGACGCTCGGTCGTGAGGTGGTCGAGGCGCTCCTTGAGCTCGCGATACCCCTCGGCGGTGAGGACGACTTCCTTGGCCACGGTGCCTCCGGCAGATCTCGTTGGCGACGCCGTCATGGCGTCGAACAGGCCGCATGGTACAGGGGCGGCCGTGCGCGGGCGTCCGATACCCTGCGGCCATGGCGATCGACGTGCGCAGCCTGACCGACACCTGGATGATCGGCGACGTGGAGATCCCGAGCCGCATCGTGCTGGCGCCGATGGCGGGCGTGTCCGTGCAGGCCTTCCGGCGCCAGGGTCGGCGGCACGGCGCCGGGCTCGTGTGCTCCGAGATGGTCTCCGCGTGCGGGCTCGGCTACGGCGACGCGCGGACCAAGAGCTACCTGCGGATCGCGCCCGACGAGAAGCCGCTCGCCGTCCAGATCTTCGGCGCGGATCCCAAGCTGATGGCGGAGGCCGCGCGCATGTGCGTCGACGCCGGCGCCGACATCATCGACATCAACATGGGCTGCCCCGTCCGCAAGGTCACGAAGACCGGCGCCGGCGCGACGATGCTGTCCGACGGCGCCGAGAACGCCGCACGCGTCGTGGAGGCCGTCGTCAACGCCTCGACGGTGCCGGTCACGGTGAAGATGCGCCGCGGCGAGCGCGACGGCTCGCGCGACTTCGCGATCGCGGGGCCGCTGTTCGCGTCGGTCGGCGCGCAGGCGCTCACGCTCCACCCGCGCAGTGCGAAGCAGATGTACACGGGCCACGCGGATCACTCGCTGACCGCCGAGCTCGTCTCGCTCGTCGACGTCCCGGTGATGGCATCCGGCGACATCACCTCGCGCGAGCGCGCGCACGCCGTGCTCGAGACGACCGGCTGCGCCGCCGTGATGATCGGCCGCGGCGCGCAGGGCAATCCATGGCTGCTCGAGTCGATGGTGCGCGACGAGGACGTGCAGCCCACGAACGACGAGGTCGTCGCCGAGCTGGTGCGCTTCGTCCGGGAGACGGTGCG
>CAWUMZ010000208.1:0-2990 GCA_963923625.1 uncultured bacterium
AGACGGTCAGAATCGCGACGCCGATCAGCGCGATCGGGACGGCACCGTATTTGGCGTGCTTCACGTCGCCGTCACCGGCGTGGCGGCTGACGAGCACGACGCCGGCGATGGCGAGACCGATGCCGCCGAGTTGCATGGCACTCGGGCGCTCGCCGAGCATCGAGACGGCGATGACGGCCGGACCGGCGGACGAGCAGGCGAAGATCGGCGCGATCACCCCGATCGGTCCGCGCGCCATGGCGGTGAAGAAGACGACGTGGCCGACCGACCCCATCACGCCGGCCAGGATCATCCAGGGCAGGAGATGCCAGCCCGGGAACGCCTCGTGCACGACGTACAGCGCGACGAGCACGGGCACCATGCCGACGATCTCCGAGTACACGGCGACGAGCAGCGCGCTGTAGTCGCGCGCCCGGATCGCGCCGATGAAGTCGGCGAAGCCCCACGTCGTCGCGGCGCCGAGCGACAGCACGAGCGTCCACATGGCGTCAGCGTATCGGTCGCGCTACGGCTGCACGCCGAGCGCCGCGGCGAGGCCGACGTGGACGTCGCGCATGTTCTCGTACGGGACGTACCCGAATCCCTCGCGCTCGAGGTGCGTGACGAGGCTGGCGCGGGCGAATCGCACGTCGGCCTCCTCCGCGGCGCAGAGATCCGAGTAGCCGTCGCCGACGTACGCGACGCGACGGCCGGCCGCGAGGGCCGCGACCTCGTCGCGCTTGCAGCGTTCGCCGCAGTGATCGCAGAGCGCGCGCTCGCGGAAGCGCACGCGCATGCCCTCGGGCGTGAAGTCCACCTCGTGCGCGCTGATCGCGAGGTCGAAGCCGTGCGCCTGCAGGATCGCGTGGATCAGCGACTCGAACCCGGCTGACACCACGATCGGCTCGATGTCGTGCTCGGCGCAGAACGCGAACAGCTCGCGGGCGCCGGGCCGGATCGCGACGGTATCGACGAGGAAGGCGGTGATCTCGTCTTGCGTGGCGGTGATGTTGGCGATCTGCCGGGCAAGGCACTCGTCGAGGGTGATCTCACCGCGCGCCAGCGCGGTGTCGGCCGCCTCGAAGTCCTCGGGCGCCCAGCGCGCGGAGAACCAGTCGACGGTGTCGTGCGTCGCGAGCGAGCCGTCGAAGTCGAGTGCCAGCAGCATGCTCACGCGGCGGGCTCCTCATCGGGTGCGAGCGCGCGCAGATCGTCGCGGGGAATGGCGAGGTCGGGCATGCCGTACCGCTCGCCGAGGAAATCGCCGAGGCGCGCGATGTGCACGGCGGCCTTGCGCGTGCCCTCGGCCGAGTCGGCCAGCGCATGGGCGCGGTGCCAGACGACGAACGCGCGCAGGTCGTCGGGCTTCAGCGTGTCGAGCGGCTCGCCGACGCGATCGCCGAGCTCCATCCGGAGCAGGCGCAGCGTGCGGCGGTACGAGGTCTGCGGCGTGAACGCGAGCGTCTCGATCCACTCGCCCTCGAAGGCGTCGAGCGCCTCCCCGATCGTCATCACGACAGCGTCCCGCTCTCGGCGTGACGGGCGATCGCGCGCAAGAGCGACTGACGCACGAGATTCGATGCGGGGCGCACAAGACGCCAGTACGGGTTGAAAGGGCGCTCGGCGAGCGGTCCGACGACGATGCGCGTCTCGGTGAGCAGCAGCGTGCCGTAGGAGGCGGGCGCGCAGCGGATGCTGACGGCGACCTTGACGGTGTCGAGCGTCTCGGCGGCGATGAACGCGGCCGCATCCGCGACGGGGCGCTCTGGCGCCCCGCCGGGCCAGGGCCGGCCGATGAAGCCGAGGCAGACCTCGCTGTCGTCGCTGCCCAGGCGCACGAAGCCCTCCTCGAAGTCGCCGGTCTGCACGAACGGCCGGCGCAGCCCGCGACTCGCCCCCTTGGTGCGGATCGCGACCAGGAGCGACGCCACGCGGGCCTCGTCGAGCGACGTCTCGCGGATCGCCTGCGCGACGCGCTCGGGCGAGGCGTGGACGGCCCGGCCGTGCACCGTGCGATGCGTCCACACGGGGACGATCGCGTCGAGCAGCGTCGGCACGGCGTGGTCGGAGGCCATCCGGCGCATGGTATGGGACAATCCCCGCCATGGAGCCCACCGCCCGCGACGTCGACCGCCTGATCGGTCCCGCCACCCCGCATTTCGCGTACCAGATCCGCCAGCGCGTGGAGAACCTCATCGCCGACCTGCCCGCCGACCACGAGGTGCGCGCCTACGCCGCGGAGCGCCTCGCCCTGCTCGACGGCCTCGGCCACACCACCTCCAAGGGCGACTGGGGCGATCCCAGCCAGCCGGCGTGAGCGGCTCGCTCGAGGGGCGCCTCGCGCTCGTCACGGGCGGCTCGCGCGGCATCGGTCGCTGCATCACGCTCGATCTGGTCCAGCGCGGCGCGACCGTCGCCTTCTCGTACCTCCGCAACGGTGACGCCGCTGAGGAGACCCTCGCGCAGGTGCGCGAGCTCGGCGGCACGGCGTACGCGATCAAGGGCCGCATCGACGACACGGAGCGCTGCAACGCCCTCGTCGACGCCGCCGCCGAGCAGCTCGGCGGCCTCGACCTGCTGGTATCGAACGCCGCCTCGGGCGTCATCCGCCCGCTGATGGAGCTGACGGAGAAGCACTGGGACTGGACGCTCGACACCAATGCCCGCGCGCTGATGCTCCTGTCGCAGCGCGCTGCGCCGCTGATGGAGGCGCGCGGCGGTGGCGGCATCGTGGCGATCTCCTCGCTCGGCTCGTTCCGCGTGCTCGACAACTACACGCTGGTGGGCGTCTCGAAGGCCGCGCTCGAGGCGTGCGTCCGCTACCTCGCCGTCGAGCTCGCGCCGATGGGCATCCGCGTCAACGCGGCGTCGGGCGGCGTCGTCCACACCGACGCCCTCGACCACTTCGACAACAAGGAGGAGATGCTGGCGATGGGCGATCGCACGCCCGCCGGCCGCATCGTCGAGCCGCAGGACATGGCGAACGCCGTGGCCTGGCTGGCCGGCCCCGA
>CAWUMZ010000209.1:0-2977 GCA_963923625.1 uncultured bacterium
CGATCTCGAGATTGCCGAGCGTCCGCTCCATGTCCTGCTCCTCGTCATCGCCGGGACCGGCCCGTCGTCTATTCCAAGTATATTTTATTGGAATTCGACCGACAAGGACATCGATGGCTCGACCACGCGGCACCGACGCCTCCGGCACGACCACGCGCACGCGCATCCTCGCCGCCGCGATGCGGCAGATCGCCGAACGCGGCTACGGCGGGATGCGCCTCGCCGACGTGGCGGTCGACGCCGGCGTCTCGCTCGGACTCGTGCAGCACTACTTCGGCACGCGCACCGGGCTGCTGCAGGCCGCGTTCGATGCGGGCACCGAGGTCAACCTGCGCGAGGCGCGGGCGATCGCCGACGGGCCGGGCTCACCGGCTGAACGGCTCGCCGGCCTGCTGCGCTGGGGCACTGCGGATCTCGATCCCGCCGACGGCTCCTGGGAGTTCTGGTTCGAGTTCTGGCTCGCCGCACTGCGCGAGCCGGATCTCTCACTCCGCAATCGCACGGGCGACCAGGGCTGGCAGGAGGCGTTCCGCACCGTCATCGCCGATGGCGTGGCCGATGGCTCGTTCGCACCCGACGGCACCCCCGAGCAGGTTGCTGCGAAGATCGTCACGCTGCTCGACGGCACGATGCTGCGTCGCATGCTCGGCTCGCAGGGCGCCGACGACGACCTCGACTGGGCCGTCGCGCAGTTCGTGCGGCCCACCGTCATGCCCATGCCGCAGCTCGACGGCTAGGGTATTCCGCATGACAAGCTTCTCCGACGCACTCGCCGCGGGCCCCGTCGTCCTCGACGGCGGCTTCGCCACCGAGCTCGAGACCAAGGGACACGACCTCCGCGACAGCCTGTGGTCCGCCCGCCTGCTGCGCGACGATCCCGAGGCGATCGTCGCCGCGCACCGCGCGTACTTCGATGCCGGCGCCGACGTCGCCATCACGTCGAGCTACCACGCAAGCTACGAGGGCTTTCGCGCCGCCGGCTTCTCCGATGAGGAGACGACGGAGTACCTCAAGCTCAGCGTCGAGCTCGCGCGCCGGGCCCAGCCCGCCGATCGCCAGACGTTCGTCGCCGGCTCCGTCGGCCTCTACGGCGTCGTCTGGGCCAATGGCACGGAGTACACCGGCGACTACGCCACGGCGACCGACGACGCGATCGCCACGGAGCAGCGCCGCCGCATGCAGGCGATGGTCGACGCCGGCGCCGATCTCCTGGCGATCGAGACGATCTCCAACGGGCACGAGGCAGAGATCCTCGGCGAGCTGCTGGCCGAGTTCCCCGACGTCGAGTCGTGGGTGACGTTCTGCTGCAAGGACGACCATCACCTCAGCGACGGAACGCCGATCGGCGACGCCGTGCGCGCCGTGACACGCACCGGCCGCGCGACTGCCGTCGGCCTCAACTGCACGCCGCCGCAGCACGTCGAGTCGCTGCTCGGCGATGCTCGCGCCGCCACCGACCTGCCGCTCGTCGTCTACCCGAACTGGGGGCGCGTCTGGAACGGCGACACGTACGAGTGGCACGGCGCCGGCGTCGATGGCTTCTCGTCGGATCTGCTCGACCGCTGGCGCGATGCCGGCGCGATCGCGATCGGCGGCTGCTGCGGCATCGGCCCCGACGCGATTCGCGACATCGCGGCGTGGCGCGCATCCTGACGCACGCCACGCGCTGACCCCAAGTCGGCGTGGCCGTGCCTCGCCGGTCGCTCAGCGCGTGGTGAACCCCTCGTCGCGCAGCATCCGCTGCACATGGCCGAGGGCCCGCTGGTACGAGACCTCCTCCAGCTCGATCACGCGCGCCGGGTCGCGTTCGACCTCGGCCATCACGTCCGGTAGGAAGAACGCGGGGTCGTGCGGGTCCTCATGCGGCGCGAAGATCGGGCCGTCCGTCTCCTCCGGCAGGCCATCCTCGCGCGGATGGAACGGACAGGTGTAGCCCCACACGTTCTCGAAGCCGATGCGCGTCATGCCGGCCTCGAGCAGGCGCCGCGTGATCGCGCCGAGCGGCAGCACGCCCTCACCGGACGGCACGCCGCAGACCATGCCGTGCATCACGACGTGGTCCTTCAGGTGCGCCTTGCGCGTCCACGGCAGCATCGCCTCGAGCGCCTCCATCGGATCCTCGCGCAGCATCATCGAGTTGCCGTAGTCGTACAGCGCGAGCGCGTACGGGTGGTCGACCGCCTCGAGGATGCGCGCCACCTCGACGCCGGTGAACTCCTCGTGGTTCTCGAGGAGGATCGGCACGCCGCGATCCTCGGCGACGGGCGCCGCCTCGACGAGGTCGCGGATCGTCGCATCGAGCACCTGCGCGCGCG
This sequence comes from uncultured bacterium, assembly GCA_963923625.1. Classification (GTDB taxonomy): domain Bacteria; phylum Actinomycetota; class Thermoleophilia; order Gaiellales; family F1-60-MAGs149; genus F1-60-MAGs149. The sequence goes on from CAWUMZ010000209.1 coordinate 2,316, forward strand.
GGCCCGCGTGGCGCGTGTACGTGCGCAGGTGGTCCGCGCCGAGCGCGACGGCCAGATCGAGCAGCGTCGTCAGGTGCTTCGGATCCGTCGAGCTCGTCTCGATATCGACCTTCAGGCCCCGCTCGCGCAGCGCCTCCGCCACCATCGCCACGTGCGCCGGACTGTCGCCACCGAGGAAGCGATAGCCCGGGCCGTTGACATTGAGGCCGACGCCGCTGTTGCCGTCGGCGACCGCGCGATCGAGCAGGTCGACGATGCCGAAGCCCGGGTCGTGCATCAGCCGGAACCGGAACGAGTACGTGTGGATGAAGAGGTCGATCGGGGGAAGCGTCATCGGGCGGCCTCGAGGTCGGCGAGGGAGAGGGACACGGCTCGAGCGTAGCGGGCGGAACCGATCGGATCGGACTCCGCGAGCTCGACGCGACGCATGACGCAGTACGCCGCCATGCGGTACGTCAGCGCCGGCCAGAGGGCGTCGAGGCGGGCAACGACGTCGGCGTCGCCATACGCATCGAGGAACTCAGCGCGCTCAGCGGGCGTCAACGGCTCATGGTCGTACAGCACCTGGAACGCGGGCGACAGGAAGGTGAAGAGGTCCTCGGCGGCGTCGCCGAGCGCCGGGCACTGCCAGTCGATCAGGCGCGGGCCGTCGTCGCCGACGA
>CAWUMZ010000210.1:0-2971 GCA_963923625.1 uncultured bacterium
TCGCTCCGGGGCTGCGGGTGCGGCGACTGAAACAGGAGGTGGCCAGATGGCCCTCACAGGCGAGCAGAAGACCGAGATCATCGGCAAGCACGGCAAGTCCGCTGCGGATACGGGTTCCACCGAGGTGCAGGTTGCGCTTCTCACGACCCGGATCAACGAGCTCACGGAGCACCTCCGGTATCACAAGCACGACCATCACTCGCGTCGCGGCCTGCTCAAGATGGTGGGCCGCCGTCGGCGCCTCCTCCAGTACCTCCAGCGTGAGGATGTGGAGCGGTACCGCGCGATCGTGAAGGAGCTCGGCCTGCGCCGCTAAGGGCGCCCGAGTATCGATGGCGGCACGCGGGACGCGTGATCGCCGGCAGCAGAAGAAGGGAAGTACCTATCCATGAGTGACGTCTTTGGCACTGAGATCGCCGTCGAGGTCGCAGCGGGGGACATCAATCTCCGCTTCGCGACCGGACAGCTGGCGAAGCAGGCGGACGGCGCGGTCCTCGTGACCAGCGCCGACACCGTCGTCCTGTCGACCGTCGTCGGAGCGCAGGAGGCCCGCCCCGGCGCGGACTTCTTCCCGCTCACCGTCGACGTCGAGGAGAAGATGTACGCCGCTGGCAAGATCCCCGGCGGCTTCTTCAAGCGCGAGGGCAAGGCCACCGAGAAGGCCACGCTGAACGCGCGCATGATCGATCGTCCGATCCGCCCGCTGTTCCCGAAGGGCTTCCGCAACGAGGTCCAGATCATCGGGACCGTGCTCAGCGTCGACATGATCGTCTCGCACGACGTCCTCGCGATGAACGGCGCCTCCGCGGCGCTGATGATCTCGCCGCTGCCGTTCGCCGGCCCCGTCGGCGCCGTCCGCGTCGGCCTGATCGACGGCGAGCTGCGCGTCAACCCGTCCATGCCCGACATGCTCGAGAGCGATCTCGACCTGATCGTCTGCGGCACGCCCGAGGCCATCACCATGGTCGAGGCCGGCGCCAACGTCGTGGCCGAGGACAAGATGGTCGAGGCCCTCGAGCTCGCCCACACGGTGATCAAGGACATCTGCGCTGCGCAGCTCGAGCTGCAGCAGAAGGCCGGCAAGCCGAAGTGGTACTCCGAGGCCGTCGACGCCGAGCTGGACGCCAAGTACGGCGCCTCGTTCGACGCCGAGATCGCGGCGCACGGCATCGCCGGCGTCGAGAAGGCCCAGGCCGCGGCGTTCGCCGCCGAGTGCCCGCCCGTCGCCGCCGACGCGACCGACGAGATCATGGTCCGCCGCACGCAGGTCAAGTTCGCGCTCGGCTTCATCGCCGATCGCCGTCGTGCCGCTGCCGTCAAGGCGCCGGTGCAGGAGCAGTTCGGCGACGCCATCAAGGCGCTGTCGGATGCCGAGCAGGACTCCAAGGAGCTGAAGGCCGCCAAGCGCTCGGCCCTGATCGAGCGGATCGTCAGCGAGATCAAGCTGCCGTTCCCGTCGGGTGCCGAGAACGGCCTGGATGCCGCGACGGCCGCCGCCGTCAAGGGCGCCATCGACAGCGTGTACAAGCACATCGTCCGCACCAAGATCGCGGTCGACAAGCGCCGCCCCGATGGTCGTGGCGAGAACGAGATCCGCCCGATCGCCGTCCGCGTCGGCGCGATGCCGCGCACGCACGGCTCGGCGATCTTCACCCGCGGTCAGACGCAGGCGCTGACGCTGGTGACGCTCGGCACGATGAAGGAGGAGCAGCGGATCGACGATCTGTCGCTCGAGAACACCAAGCGCTACATCCATCACTACAACTTCCCGCCGTTCAGCGTCGGCGAGACCGGCTTCATGCGCGGTCCGAAGCGCCGCGACATCGGCCATGGTGCGCTTGCCGAGCGCGCCCTGGTGCCGGTCGTGCCGCCGGTCGAGGAGTTCGCGTACACGATGCGCGCCGTCTCGGAGATCCTCGAGTCGAACGGCTCGTCGTCGATGGCGTCGGTCTGCGGCTCGAGCCTCGCGCTGATGGACGCCGGTGTGCCGATCAAGGCCCCCGTCGCCGGTATCGCGATGGGTCTGATCAAGGAGGGCGACAGCCTCGTCATCCTGACCGACATCCAGGGCGCCGAGGATCACCTCGGTGACATGGACTTCAAGGTCGCCGGCACCGCCGAGGGCATCACCGCCCTCCAGATGGACATCAAGATCACGGGCGTCACGCGCGAGCTGCTGAAGGACGCGCTGTCCCGGGCCAAGGACGCTCGCCTGAGCATCCTCGGCATCATGGCCACGGCCATCGCGGCCCCGCGCGAGTCGCTCTCCGAGCACGCGCCGCAGGTGCTGCAGACCACGATCCTCCCCGAGCAGATCGGCCTGCTGATCGGCAAGGGCGGCGAGACCATCCGCGGTCTCCAGGAGGAGTTCAGCGTCCAGATCGACGTGGAGGAGGACGGCAGCGTCCGCATCTACGGCGTCGGTCAGGAGGCGGTCGACGCCAAGAACCAGATCGATCAGATGATGCGCCCGGTGCAGGTGGGCGATCAGTTCACCGAGCGCAAGGTCGTCAAGACCGCCGACTTCGGCGCGTTCGTCGAGCTGCGCAAGGGCACCGACGGCCTGCTGCACGTGTCGCGCATCGCGCCCGGCACGCGCATCTCGTCGGCGGATCAGGTCCTCGATCGCGGCGATCTCGTCAACGTCGAGGTGACCGAGGTCGACACCGACCGCGGCCGCATCGGCCTGAAGCTCGTCGCCAAGCTCGAGGATGGCGTCGAGGTCTCCCCGGAGACGATCGGCGAGCGCTACAAGGAGCAGTACCCCGATGGCGGTGGCGATAGCGGCCGCGATCGTGGTGACCGTGGTGATCGCGGCGGCCGCCGCGATCGCCGCTAGGAAGGAAGCGGGGGGAGCGATGCGCCCCGGCGTCGAGGTGACGGAACTCGCGAGCGGCCTTCGGGTCGCGAGCGAGTTCCGCCCCGACGTGCACGGCGTCGCCTTCGGCACGTGGATCCGCGTCGGCTCGCG
>CAWUMZ010000211.1:0-2964 GCA_963923625.1 uncultured bacterium
ATCCTCTTCCCCAGCGACTTCCCGTGGCCGGACGAGCCGGTCGTCGGCGCGGAGAACCTGCATCGCGTGCTGATCGGCTGGCTGCACGACCTCGGCCATGACGGCGCGCGGGCCAAGCACCTCGAGTTGATCCAGGCCGAGGCGGAGCGCGCGTGAGCACCGGCGCGCACGCCGGCCGCGACCACATCACCTGGGTCGGCCACGGGACGGTCGTCGTCGCGATGGGCGGGACGCGCGTCATCGTCGATCCCATCCTGCGTCCGCGGGTCCTGCACCTGAAGCGCTTTCACCCGGTGCCGAAGCACGCGCTGCGCTCGCTCGACGCGGCGCTGATCACCCACCAGCACCACGATCACCTCGACCCCCCATCGCTCGAGTCGCTCGGCAAGGACCTGCCGATCATCGTCCCGGCCGGTGCCGCGGGAACGCTGCGGCGCAAGCGCTTCACGCGCGTCGTCGAGATCGACGAGGGCGAGCGCATCCAGATCGGCGCGCTGCGGGCGACGGCGACGCCTGCCGACCACGACGACAAGCGCGACCATCCGCTCGGGCCGGCGGCGACGCCGATCGGCTACCTGTTCGAGGGCTCGAAGCGCATCTACGTCGCCGGCGACACGGACCTCTTCGACGAGATGGAGCTGATCGGCCCCGTCGACTACGCGCTGCTGCCGATCTTCGGCTGGGGTCCGGGCCTCGGCCCCGGCCACATGGATCCCGAGCGCGCGGCCGAGGCGGCGCGGCGCCTGCAGGCGCGGGTCGCGATCCCGATCCACTGGGGCACGCTCTGGCCGATCGGCCGTGGCGAGCCGCCGCACGAGCCCGCCGACGCCTTCATCGAGCACTGCGCCCGCGTGGCACCGGACACCGAGGCGCGTCTGCTCGAGCCGGGCTCGACGATCGACTGGGAGTGACGCAAAGGGGCCAGACCCCTATGCGTCACGCAGCCGTCTCAGGGACGTCATTGCCGACATCGTGACGCATAGGGGTCTGGCCCCTTTGCGTCACTCCCCGCCAATCGCAGCGAGCCGCAGGTTCCCCCGCGATTCGATCAGACCAGTCGCTCGAGCGCGATCTCGGTCAGGCTCGGGTCGGCATCGCGCAGCGCCTGCACCTGCTCGGGATGGCAGGTGAAGTAGAGGACCTGATGGCGCGTCGCGAGGTCCGCGATGACGGCGGCGGCACCGGCGCGGCGCTCCGGGTCGAGGTGCGTGAGGACGTCGTCCATCAGGACCGGCAGCTCGGGGCCGCCGTCGGCGCGCATCTCGTCGACGAGGCCGGCGCGGAGACAGAGGTAGACGAGGCCGACGGTGCCCTCCGACAGCTCGGCGAACGGCGTGCGGGCACCGTCGCGCCCGATGATCTCGGAACGCGCGCCCGCCTTCTCGCCGTCGGGCATGCGCACCGACACCCACGAGCCGTGCGTGGCGGTCTCGATCTGCGTCGCGGCCCGCTCGAAGACGCCGGGCTGATGCTCCTCGACGAAGCGATCGCGCGCGCGCTCGACGACGGTGCGCGCGAGCTGCAGCGTGAGCCACTCGTCGGCGACGGCTCGGAGCTCGGCCTCTGCCGCGGCGGCGCTCTGCGCGAGAGCGGCGAGATCGGTCGAGTCCTCGGCGTTCTCGATCAGCGCACGCGTGCCGCCGAGGGCCGAGATCGCGTCGGTGTGCTCCTCGCGGACGGCCGTGACCTGCTGCTCGAGCACGTCCCGCTGCGCCTCGGCCTGCTCGAGGTCGAGCGCCTCGGCCTCGGCGATCACCGTTGCGTCTCCACGCGAGAGGTCGTCGACCTGCTGCTTCGCGAGGTCGACACGATGCCCCCATGCCTGCAGATCGGTGCGGTGGGCCATCGCGGCCTCGCGCTGCGCCTCGGCGGCCTCGAGCGCGGCGCTGATGGCGGTGCGCAGCGGCGCGAGCTCGGTCGGTGCATCCTCACCGAGGGTCGCCATCGCCCGCGACGCGATCGCATCGGCAGTGGCCGTCGAGGTCCCGGCGAGCGCAGTCGACTTCGCCGCCGCCTCCTCCGCCGTGCGGATGGCGGCGAACGTCGCCAGCGCATCATCGAGCTGATCGGCTCGGAGATCGGCGGTGATCCCGCACGCGGCGAGCGCGGCGCGCCATGCCGCGCGGGCCTGCTCGGCTGCCGCCTGCGCCTGTGCGGCCGCCGCCTCGTGCGGCTGAGCGGAAGGGACCCGCAGGTGCGGAGGCTCGTCGCGCCGCGTGGCTCCGAACCCGCCGAGCAGCGCGGCGCCCACGACGACGCCGAGGATGCCGCCGACGATCGTCGCCGTGATGCCCGCGAACCAGCCGACGGCGATGGCTGCGAGGCTGACGGCGACGAGCGCTCCGCCGAGACCGCGCCGCGGCTTCGGCGCCGACGGAGCGTCGGGCTCGGGTGCCTGCACGGCGGCGGCTCGAGCCACGTCGCCCAGCCGCATCGCCTCGCGATCGGCCTCGCGCACCGCCTCGGCGGCGGCGCGCAGGCCCGACTCGTCGGCGAGCGAGGGCACCGGGGCTCCGGGCGCGAGGCCGATGTGGTCTCGCGCCCGGGCAGCGCGCTCGCGTTCGGTCGCGGCATCACTCTCGTGCTGCTCGGCCTGGCGGCGCGCCTCGATCGCGATCGGCAGCTCGGCGAGCAGCTCGCGGTATGCGCTGACGACCTCGGCGCCGGGCTCCTCCTCCGCGTCCGACACCGGCCGCGCGGCCTCGACGCGCGCGAGCTCGCCGAGCGCGGCGCGGAGCTCGACGAGGCGGTCGAGGCGCTGGAGCTCCTGCGTCGCGGCGACGAGCTGCTCGCCGGCGACCTCGACCCGCGCCTCGGCGGCGGCCAGCGCGTCATCAGAACGGCTCGCGGCGCCGGCGTCGCGCTCGGCGTCGCGCAGCGCGCGGCGCGCGGCCGTGACGGCCTTGAGTGTCTGCGCGTACGGCTGGTTCTCGCCCGACTTGAGGTACAGCGCCTCGGAGCGCT
>CAWUMZ010000212.1:0-2959 GCA_963923625.1 uncultured bacterium
GATCACGGTGGTCGAGCCCGACGCCGTCGTGCACGCCGACCTCAAGGCGCGCACCGTGCACGCCGGTCCGGCCGATGATCCCACCGCGCGCATTCGCATCACCGCGACCGGTCTCCACGACCTGCTGCTGGACCGGCTCGGCCCGGTCGAGATCTCGCGCCTCTTCGAGGAGGACGACCTCGAGCTGGAGGGGCCGCCGATGGCCCTCGCCGGCCTCCTGATGGTGTCGGATCAGCTGAGCGCGCACTACGCGGCGAGCCTGGCCGAGCGAGGCCGCGACGACCTGCTCGACTCCCCTGCCCCCGAGATCGGCGGCATCTGGGAGACGGACGTCACCCCGCCGCGGGTCTTCGGCGTGCGTCGTCCCTGGCAGCCGGAGAAGTCGTCGCGCGCGCAGAAGGTCTAGACCGCGACGCAGCGGGTCCCGACCCGGGCGCGATCGCGCTCGGTGCCCCTGATGAGCGGTTCCCGGAAACGCAGAGGGGGCGCCCACCGGGCGCCCCCTCGCGTACCGCGAATGCCGCTTGCGGACGCTAGGACGTCGGCGGAGCAGTCGGCAGGAACTTCGCCGCCTGGCTCGCCCCAGACCACCACGAGCGCGACGTCATGGTCGCGAACAGCGGCTTGATCGGCATCTCCGTGAGGAGCGGCGTGTCACCGCTCACCATGTCGCCCATGCAGCCGTTCCAGGTCAGGTACGCCATGTTGTTCCGCAGCTGCGCGGTCACGTAGGAGTTGCCGTCGTTGACCATGTACAGGACGTCGCCCGACCCGTAGCCGGTGCCGTCGAGCGGCCCCGAGCCGCCGTTCGGCGCCTGATTGAGGGCGTCATACAGGGCGTTGAGGCCGGTCTGGCCGGTGATCGCGTTCTTGCTGTTGATGTCGCTGACATCCCCGCACGCCAGCGCCCCGCCCGACGAGTTGTTCGCGGTGCGGTTGGCCGACTGCGGGTTGTTGTACGTCTCGACGGCGGTGCCGTAGCCCTTCGGGTTGACGACGCCGTTCACGGCGAGGCCGTTGAACCAGTTCACGGCGCCCCAGGCGAATGACGTCGAAGCCGTCGTCCCCGGACACGGCTTGATCTGCTGGCTCACGCACGTCGGCGTGGTGCCGAAGTTGAACAGGCGCAGCTCATTCCCGTAGCCCCCGCCGGTGACCGGCGTGAAGTTGAGGTAGTAGTTGAAGAACCACCCCGGATTCACGTTCGTGATGCCGCCGCCCTGCTGGGTGCTCGCCGGCGTCTGCGAGTAGTACGTGTTCGTCGCCGAGGCCATGCCCGCCGGAGCGGGAGACATGATCGGCTTCGGCGAGAAGACGCCCAGCGGAATCGAATTCACGGCAAGGCCGTTCTTCACCACGGCGAGCTCGTCGCTGTAGAGGTCGGCCGGATACGCCTGCATGATGTTGCTGCGATACACGCAGTAGGTCGACGTCGACGCCGTCGACCCCGGCTTGCAGACGGAGGTGTTGCTGGAATTCACACCCGCGTCATTTGTCGCGATCCCGTAGGTCCCGTTGAAGTTGTTGACCTCGTTGGACAGGATGAACTGCTGATACACCCTCGTGCCCCAGTAGGAGAGGAAGGACTGCAGTGTCTGCACCTGGCTCTGCGACCACCACTTGGAGGTGCCGACGGTGTTGAGCACCATCTGCTGCCACCCCGTGGTCGTGTAACCGGGGATCTTGTTGTTCAGCGAGTAGTTGATGCCGTCGCCGCACGTCTCCACGGCGGTGCTCCAATCGTCGACGTACGTGATCAGGTCCTTGTCGGTCGGATCGATCGGCGCACTCGTGTTGTCCCCGATCTCGTCCTCGTAGCCCTGCCAGACATGCGGCCCCTGCAGCGCGCTGTCGCACGAGGACGCATTCGTCAGAAGGGTCATCAACGTCAGATTGCCGACCTGACCCTCCAGGTAGCTGATCTGCTCGTCGATGCACGACAGCTCGTTGAGGATCGCGGCGTTGTCAGCCTCGGCCTGCGACTCGCTCGTCGGCACACCCGCCGCCGCGAATGCCATGCCCGTGATCGACGATGATGCCGCCGACGGCGCGCCGGCGACCTTCATCAGCGCGCCCACGCCGATCTCCGCCACGTCGGTGATCACCTGGTCCGACGTCGACGTACCGTCGGGCAGCGGCGCGGAGCACACCGGCCCGGTGGTTGCAGAGGACTGTCGGGTGAGCGGGGCGCCGCCGCGAATCAGCCGCGCCGAGATGGCACCGCTCGCGTCCGCAGACGGCGGCCGCAGATGCTTCACCCGCTTGCCTGCCGCTGCGGCCTCGGCGATGCGATCGGCGAACGCGTCGAAGCCGCCGGCGCGACGCACCGCGCCGACCAGCTGCCTGAAGCCCACATGGGGGTTGCGCAGCCGCATGATGTCGGTCGGAGCGCTCTTCGGGAAACCGAGCGTCCGCACCACCTTCGCGGTCGCGGCGTTGAAGGCGGCCCGCGTGTTCGTCTTCACGATCTTGTCAGCCACCGTCGAGATCAGGCTGACCTGCGTGATCGGCTCGTTCTTGATGCCGAAGACCGGCGCGGTGAGGTGACCCTTGAAATGCCCGAAGCTCACGGTCTTGCCGGAAGGAAGGAGCGCCGTCGGAGCGCCGCCCGAGGTGCGCACCATGAGCGGGAGCTTCAGCGCCTTGCCACCCGTGACGTAGAAGTGGTACGACCCCGTCTTGGACGTGCGGCCCTTGCCGAGCAGGCGGCCGGACGCGTCCGTGAGGGTGATCTTCGCGTTCGCGAGTCCGGCACGCGGGCCGACGTACGTCCAGACCGTCACGCGCGTCGGCGCTTTGGAAGACGACTTGGCCGTTGGCTCGGCCTGTTGCGCCGCAGCGGTGCCCGAGAGCAGCGCGAAGCAGGTGGCAATGGCACCCAGCGCGACGATGATGGACCTGCGGGACATGACGACTCTCCTCGGAGCAACCTCGTTACCGCCGGGGAATGTAAAGGATC
>CAWUMZ010000213.1:0-2957 GCA_963923625.1 uncultured bacterium
TCATCCGACCGGAGATGCCGACGCGCGCCTGCAGCCGATCGGGCACGCCCTTCTGGCGCTCGCCGATCACCGTCGACAGGATCGCGTAGTCGCTGAACGACCGCACGGCGTTCGTGACCGTCACGATCAGGAAGCCGGGTGCTGCAGCGGTGGCCAGGATCGAGCCGCTGCTCAGCAGCGCGAGTCCGGCCGTCACGCGGCCCGAGCCCTGCCGGTCGACGAGACGACCGAGGAAGAACGGCACGATCAGTCCCATCACCGCGCCGATGCCGAGCACCACCCCCGCCTCGATCGACGTCAGGCCGAGCGTCTCGCGCAGCAGCGGCACGATCAGCGCGGCCGACATCGCCGCGCCGAGATTCCAGCCAATGCTCACCCACGTGTAGGCGCGCACGCGCGGCCGATGCCAGATGACATCGAGCCCCTCCTTCATCATCGCGAGGGCCGGCTCCTTCGCCTCCTCCCCGGTCCTGCCCGCGTCGAGGTCGCGGCGGATCAGGAGGATCAGGATGAACGCGATGAAGAAGCCGATCGCCTCGGCCAGCAGCGCGAAGGCCGGACCGACGAGCCCGATCAGCACGCCGCCGATCGCCGGGCCGGCGAAGTAGCCGAACGCCCACGCGGCCGACAGCGTCGCCTGTCCCTGCGTGAAGCGCTCGCGGCCGATCAGCGAGGCGATCGCGCCGAACACGGCCGCATCGACGAACACGCGCGCGGTGCCGATCGCGAAGGCGGCGAGCAGCACGATGCCGAGCGGCGGGTGCCCGGCGAATGCCCACAGCGGGATCACGAGCGCGACGAGCGCCTGCAGCGCGTGCGAGACCCACATCACCTTCTGGCGCGAGTGGCGATCGCCGATCACGCCGGCCGGCAGTCCGAAGATCACATACGGGAAGACCGACAGCGCGAAGATCAGACCCGCCTGGGTGCTGGTGCCGCCGTGGTCGAGGACGAGCCACGGCAGGGCGATCATCGAGACGCCGGCGCCCACCACGTCGAGCGCCTGCGCGGCGAGCAGCAGCCGCCCGTCCCGATCGGACAGGAGCGGGTCGTTGCGCAGGGGCATCAGCTGCCGGGCTGCGCGCCCATCGCCCAGATCGCGATCGCGATGGCGATGATCTCGCCGCCGCCGATCCAGATGATGCGCTTGGCGAGCGCGATCGCCTCCGAATCGGAGCTGGCGTTGCGCATCTTGCGCGCGGCGGGGTGCATCAGCGCGCTTCCGACGACGGCGGCGAGCAGCCACATGACGAAGCCGATGTTGATCCACATGCCGCTCTTCGGGCCGTCACCCGAGGCGATCATCCAGATGCCGCAGATGAGCAGGATGACGGCGGCCGGCAGGCCGACGCGCGTGGAGAAGCGCACGATCGCGTGCGCGCCCGTGAGCACGCCGTTCGGCGCGCGGCGGGTGGCGAGCGTCGCGAAGACGAGCGAGCCGAAGAGGCTGCCGAGCCAGACGTAGGCGGCGAGCGTGTGGATGACCTTGAGGGTGTCGTAGCTCATTGCGGTTCAGTCTCCGTCGTCGGTCGCGCGAGGACTTCAGCGTAGTCGCGCCGGGGCGCGGCCACCCAGAGATCCCAGGGATGCGCCTCTCCGTTCGCCCGATCAGCGGCGCATCCTTCCCGCAGGAGCACCGCCAGCTGGTCGACGCGGGCGCTCAGGCGTCGGCGCCACGCCGGATCGTCGGGCGTCGGATCATCGAGCAGCTCAGCGATCGAACCGGCCAGGCGGTTGGCGTGCACGGCGTTCTCCGGCGTGGGATCGACGAGCAGTCGCTCCCACGCGCCCGATGTGTAATCGTCCCACGCTTCGTCGAGCTCGTCCGGGCCGGCCAGGGCGCCGGTCGCGTCGGCGGCGAGCGCGTAGCGCTGCTCGAAGACCGCGCGGTCGAGATCGGGCTCGGGCATGGACGGAGCCTACGCGGACATTCTGGATCCGGATCCAGATTGTCCGCGCCCGGGACAAATTGGTGCCGGATCCAAATTGTCCGCCGGACCGCGCCCCCGCCCTCGCGGCTGACCTACCCTGCCCCCGTGGCCACCATGCACCTCGCAGGCGTGACGAAGTCGTACGGCGATCGCACGCTGCTCGACGACGTCTCGCTGCGCGTCAGCACCGGCCAGCGGCTCTGCCTCGTCGGCCGCAACGGCGTCGGCAAGACGACGCTGCTGCGAATCATCGCCGGCGAGGTCGCAGCCGACAGCGGCGAGGTCGGCATTCCGCGGGGCTGGCGCGTGGCGCTCCACGACCAGCGTCCGCCCCGCGCCGACGGCCGCACGCTCGAGCTGTACGTGGCCGAGCTGCTCGGCGACGTCGAGGCGATCGAGCGTCGCCTGGCCGAGCTCGAGCAGGCGATGGCGAATGGCGACCACTCGGACGCGACGATGCACGCGTACGCGGCGACGCAGGCCGAGTTCGACCAGGTCGGCGGCTACACGTGGCGCGTCCACGTCGAGGCGGTGCTGCGCGGCCTCGGCTTCGAGGAGAGCGACATGGGGCGCGAGCTATCGACGTTCTCGGGCGGCGAGCTGACGCGCGCGGCCCTCGCGCGCACGCTCTCGGCCAACCCCGATGTGCTGCTGCTCGACGAGCCGACCAACCACCTCGATCTGAAGAACCTCGAGTGGCTCGAGAACGAGCTCGCCGAGTTCCCCGGCGCCGTCCTCGTGGTCTCGCACGACCGCTGGTTCCTCGAGGCCGTCGCCACGGGCGTCGTCGAGCTCGGCCGCGGGCGCGCCCGCAGCTACAACATGAAGTACTCCGCGTACCGCAAGGAGCGCATCCTCGAGGAGACGCAGGCGATCGATCAGTACGAGCGCCAGCAGGAGGAGATCAAGCGCCTCGAGGGCTTCATCAGCCGCTTCGGCGCCGGCACCCGCGCCAGGCAGGCGAAGTCGCTCGGCAAGAAGCTCGACAAGATCGAGCGCATCCACATGCCGCAGCGCGAGGCCCAG
>CAWUMZ010000214.1:0-2940 GCA_963923625.1 uncultured bacterium
CGAGATCGATCGCGCAGACGCCGTTGATGCCGTAGCCGCGGCTGTTCCACGGCACCGCATCGGGCTGGTGATCGCCGTCCCGATCGCGCGCCCTGGAGCGCACGACGTGCCGGCCCGGCGCGAGCTCGACCGTCACGGAGAACTGCGTCGGCGCGTGGCGGCCGGGGCCAGGATCGATGCGCGTGCGCAGCCACTCGCCATCGTCGACCTGCACGTCGATGCCGCCGACACCGCCCGTGCCGCCCCACGCGATGCCGCGCAGCAGCACCGGTCCGGCCGCGATCGCATCACCGGTCTCGGGGCTCGTGATCAGCGAGTTGATCGGCATGCGCGTCAGCTCGCGGCCCGGTTCGGGCTCCCCCTCCTCGCGCAGGCGATAGTCGACGGCCTGGTAGTACCCCTCGAACGCGCCGGCGATCAGCTCGATGCGCGTGAGCCACTTGACGGAGGCCACGGCGTACCAGCCGGGCACGATCGCGCGCACGGGATAGCCGTGCTCGGGCTCGAGTCGGCGGCCGTTCATCTCCCAGGCGAGGATCGTCTCGCGGATCGCCGGATCGGCGAGCGGGACGGCCCGCGAGAACGGCTGCGGTGTTGCGTAGCCCTCAATGTCGCCGAGGTCGCAGCCGTGAAACACGATGTGGGTCGCTTCGGGCAGGGGGCGGACGATGTCGAGCAGATCCGCCAGCTGGCCGCCGGCCCAGCGCGCGTGCCCGACGGCGCCGAGCCCCCACGGCACGCCGGCCGCCGGCGGGTCGAGCTCATTGCGCCGGTGACCCGCGCACTCGAGCGTGACGTGGGCGGTGGTGTGCGAGAGCTTGCGCAGGTCGGCGAGCGCCCAGCGGACGGGCCGCTGCACGAGACCGGTCACCTCGAGGACGTACTCGTGCTCGCGAAGCTCGGGGATGCCGTGATGCGAGCGGATGTAGTGCTCGCCCGCCTCATTGCGCTCGGCGAGGAGGCGGCCAACCGGAGTGGCGCGGCAGTCGCGTGCGAGTTCGGGAGAGACGTGATCCATCCCCGTCAGGCGCCGTCCGGGCGCTCGATCACGAACTCGGTGAGGCCCTTGCCCTTCTCGATCTCCTGCAGGTCCTTCTCCGCGGTCTCGAGATAGGTGCGCAGCGCCTTCTCGAGGCCCTTGCCCTCGCGCAGCAGCGCGATCGTCTGCTCGACGTCGAGCTCGGCCTCGCCGAGCTTCTCGGCGATCTCCTCGAGGCGCTCGAGCCCCTGCTCGAACGACACCTTCTGCGGCTCGCTCATGCGTCGTCCTCCGTCGGGTCGGGATGGATGGTCTGCACCGTCGCGTCGAGCGTAGCGCCCTTCATCTGGATGGCGATGGGCTGTCCCGGTTCGATGCGGCCGGCGTCGCGCAGGAGCGAGCCGTCGGGCAGACGCACGAGGGCGAAGCCGCGCTCGCGCCAGTCGCGCGCGCGGATCAGGCTCTCGGCTCCCGCGAGGGCGGTCGCGTTGAGCGTGAGTGCGTGGCGCACGCCGCTGAGGGCCTGCGCGAGCCGCTCGCGCGGCACGTCGAGGGAGGACGGGCGGGGGACGTCGGCGAGCGCCAGCTGCAGCGCCTGCGCGCCGTCGCCGATGCGCTCTCGCAGCGGTCCCGTTGCCACGCCGGTGGCGTGGCGCAGCGACTGCCCGGCGAGATCGACCCGGCTCGTGCGCGCGACGAGCGCGGCCTGCCCGGCAGGTCGCATCGCCGCGCGATCCACGCGCGCCTCAGCGGCGGCGAGCGTCGCAGCCCCGTAGCCGAGGGCGTCGGCGGCGCGGCGGTCGATGCGCTCGGCGAGCTCCGCCGCGCTCGGCACTGCGTGCTCGGCGGCGCGCGCCGGCACCTCCGCGGCCGCGGCGGCCACCTCATCGCAGTTGGGGCGCTGCCGGGTATGGCCGATCGAGGTGATGACGGGCGTCCCGAGCGCGGAGATCGCGCGGCACAGCGCCTCGTCCGAGAAGGGCAGGAGGTCCTCGACGCTGCCGCCGCCGCGCGCCATGATGATCACGTCGACATCGGGTGCCGCCGCGAGCGTGGCCAGCGCCTCGATCAGGTCGTTGACGGCACCGACGCCCTGCACGAGCGAGTGGCAGACCGAGATGCGCACGGGGGGGAAGCGATCGCGCAGCGCGCGGATGACGTCGGCCTCGGCATCGGAGTCGCGTCCGGTGACGATGCCGACGCGGCGCGGGAAGCGGGGGATGGGGGGCTTGCGCTCGGGGTCGGTGAGACCCTCGGCACGCAGGCGGTCGCGGACGTCCAGCACGCGCTGCAGCAGCTCGCCCTCGCCGGCGTTGCGGATCGCGTTGACGATCAGCGACACCGAGCCGTTTTTCGCGTAGTGGTCGATCTTCGTGAAACGCGCTTGGATCAGACGGCCCTGCACCGGCGGCTCGGCGAGGTTGGCGGCGGCGGAGCGCCACATGATGCAGCGGATCGACGCCTCGCCGTCGCTCAACGTGAAGTACAGGTGCCCCGACGCCGGGGTCGTGACCTGCTGGACCTCGCCTTCGACGATGCCGCCGCCGAGCGAGCCGAGTGCCTCGCCGATGCGCCGCCAGATGGCGCTCGGCGACTCGGCGACCGCCTCGACGGAGCGGGCCTCCACCGGGTTACTGGACCGACTTGACGGCGTCCGTGATGGCCTTGATGTCGGGCAGCGACCCGGTCAGGACCTTCTTGCCCTTCGGACCCTCGACGATGAACGACGGCGTGCCGCCGAAGTTCTCCTGCGCCGCGATCACCTGGACATCCTGCACCTCGGGCGTCCAGAGGGCGTCATCCTGACGGTCCTTCTCGAACTGCGTGAGGTCGAGCCCGAGCGCCTTCGCGATGCCGTCGCAGAACGCCGGCGTGGCGTAGTCGGTGTTCTCGTCCTGCTGGTTGCGGTACCAGAGATCCTGGTACTGGAACAGCGCGTTCTGCTGCTGCGCGGCGATCGC